>CAJTVO010000005.1 GCA_910579485.1 uncultured Oscillospiraceae bacterium
CTTCCCCCGCCGCGCGGAGCGCGGCGACCCCCCCAAGGTTCTTTAACCCCCTTCCCCCACGTATAGTAATACAGCCCCCTCCGGGGGGAGGGGGCATCTAAACCCCGCATTTCAGGAAAAAAGAGGAATTTCCATGTCCAGAGAAAAAAAGCAGTCCTTTATGGGCGGCGTCACGGTGATGGCTATCTCCACCGTGTTCGTCAAGATCTGCGGCGCGCTCTACAAGATCCCGCTGAACAATATTTTGGGCGACGAGGGCCTCACCCATTTCAACAGCGCTTACTACATCTACGCCCTCCTCCTGTCCCTTTCCACCGCCGGACTGCCTCTGGCCCTCTCCAAGCTCATCAGCGAGGCCAACGCCACCGGACGGCGCACTCAGATGCGCCGGTGCCTGAACACCGCCATGGCCATCTTCGCGGTGCTGGGCGCCGTGGGCTCCGCCGTCATGCTGATCTTCACACGGCAGCTGGCCGCGGCTATGAACAACACCCTGGCCTACTGGCCGATCAAATGCCTGGGTATCTCTGTGGTGTGCGTGTCCGTCATGTGCGCCTATCGGGGCTTCGCCCAGGGACAGCAGAACATGGTGCCCACGGCGACCAGCCAGTTTATTGAGGCGTTTTTTAAGCTGGTGGTGGGCCTGCCTCTGGCTTGGTACCTCATCAGCATCGGTAAGAGCCTGGAGGTGGGCGCGGCAGGCGCCATCGTGGGCGTCAGCGCCGGAACAGTGCTGGCCATGTTCTACATGATCGCCAACCATCGGAAGAACCGGCGTCCCATCATGTGGGGCACCGACAAGGCACAGAGCTATGGAGTCATCGCCCGGCGGCTGCTGGCCCTCAGCATCCCCATCACCTTGGGGCAGGCGGGGATGAGCCTGTTCAATCTGCTGGACCAGGTCATCATTATGGGCCAACTCCAGGACGTGATGGGCCTTGCGGAGCGGGAGGCTGCGAAGCTCTACGGGCAGTATGGCTTTAGCAGCACCCTGTTCAATCTGCCATCCAGCTTCCTGCCTGCCGTGGCGGTGAGCCTGGTGCCCGCCGTGACGGTGGCTGTGACCAGGAAAGACCATCGGGAGGTCAACAAGGTGGTCACCACCAGCTTCCGGCTTATCGCCATGCTGGCGATCCCCGCCGGTGTTGGCCTGTCGGTGCTGGCGGGACCTATCCTGCTTTTACTGTACCCCGCCCAGCGGGAGAGCGCCCTGGCGGCTACCTACCATCTGCAGATGCTGGGGATCGCTTCCATATTCGTGTGCGTCATGCTCCTGACCAACTCCATCATGCAGGCCCACGGGAGGGTCAACTGGCCCATCATCACCATGCTCATCGGCGGCGCGGTGAAGGTGGGGATCAACTACGTGCTGGTGGGGAACCCGGAGGTCAACATCAAGGGCGCGCCTATCGGGACACTGGCCTGCTACGGACTGATCGCGCTGATGAATCTGGTGATCGTCCATGGGCTGCTGGAAAAGAAGCCCAACTATCTTGCGATCTTTGCCAAGCCGGTGATCGCCTCCGCCGTCATGGGCGCGGCGGCATGGGCCTCCCATGGGCTGCTGGGCAGATTCCTTTATGGGGGTTACATGAAGGAGAGCCTGTGTACCATGCTGGCGGTTGGTATCGCGGTGGTGGTGTACTTGATCCTGGTGATCACTATGGGCATGATCACCAAGGAGGACCTGCGGATGGTGCCTCATGGCGCTAAACTGGCGAAGCTGCTGCGATTGTAAGTAGGAGGCTTTGGGAAAAAGAGCACGCATTCCGGATCGACGGGATGCGTGCCCTTTTTGTATCTGAGCAGGCTCTTGACTTTATATAGATAAAGTGGTAAAGTGATAAAGAAGAGCGGCACAAAACGGTATGACGGAGGGATAAGACATGAAAGAAAAACGTTTGCTGGCGGTACTATTGGCCCTGGCTCTGGTTCTGGGCTTGACGGCCTGCGGTGGTGAGAAGGAGAGGAAGATGGCGGAGCTGGCTTTCCAGACCGCGCCATATTACATTCAGGAGGAGATGGCTCTGCCTCTGGAGAATGGGGAGCTGACCGGCTGCTGCACGGATGGGAAGAGCATCTGGTATCTGGCGATCCCGGAGGAGAACGCCGCGCCGGTACTCTGCCGTGTGTCTCTGGACGGCGGCGAGGCGGAGGCTCTGGCGGAGTATCAGGCTCCGATGGAGGATGGAGAACCGGCTGTGGGCTATGTGGGGCCTGTTTTAGGAGGAGATGGGAAGCTGTGGGTTTGGGAGCAGTTTTTTGTCTCCGGCGCAGAAGTGGGTGAAAAGTTCTACATGCGGCAGCTGGACCCCGCCACCGGGAAGGAACTGCAAAAGGTGGATATCACCGCCGCTATGGAGGACATGAGCCTGCTATCGTTCAACGGGATGGTTGTGGACGAGGCGGGGACGATCTTTTTGGCGGATCAGAAGCATGTGACAGCCGTTGATAGGCAGGGACAGATCATGTACAGCCTAAAGACGAAGACGTCGGGCACGTTTTTCTCTGCTGGAGCGGGCGGGACACTGGCACTGCTGCCGGATGGGACCATTGGCGTCCTTACAGTGCAGTCCAATGATGAACGGACGGTGAAGGCTATCGACCGGGAGGCACAGGACTGGGCAAAGAATGAGTACTCCATACACAAAAGCGTGGACGAGATTTACCCCGGCAGAGGAGAGTGCGCCTTCTATTACATCACCGACAACACGGTTTACGGTATTATCCCCGGGGAGAAGCTTCCACTGCGGCTGCTGCCCTGGTCTAATGTGCAGTTGGAGGAACCCGGCTCTGTGCGGTGCTTTGCCCTGCTGGAGGAGGGACGAGCCGCGATCCTCACTTCTACATACATGCCTGGTACGGGCTGGTATGACGACTCGATCCAGGCTTTGCGGCTCCTGCCGTCGGAAGAGGCCCCGGAGGGGGTGAGGGTACGGCTGGTCTACGGTGCCATCGGCACTGACTATGGTATCCAGGAAAAGATCGCCCAGTTCAACCGGGGGAACAAAGAGTACTATATTGAGTACCGGGATTACTCCGAGGGCATGATGGGCTGGAGCGGCAATAAGAACTCTCCGGTCTACCAGGACGCGCTGGCCCGGTTGTACGCAGATATCGCCGCAGGGCACTGCCCCGACATCCTAGACGAGAGCGTCCCTCTGGACCGGCTGGCCAAGAAGGGGATGCTGGAGGACCTGTGGCCTTGGATCGACAGCGATCCGGAGATCAGCCGGGACGGGGTGATGACTCACGTGCTGGAGTGCCTGGAGGTGAACGGGAAGCTGTCCCGGGTGTGCGCCGGTTTTGAGATCGAGACCGCTGTGGCCAGCGCGGACGTGGCCGGTGGCCGGACGAGCTGGACCATGGAGGAGATGCTGGATGCCTTCGGCGGCGAGATGCCGGAGTTCTACTTTGCGCGGGAAGAAGATATCAACACCGTATACACGCTGTTCAAC
This sequence comes from uncultured Oscillospiraceae bacterium, assembly GCA_910579485.1. Lineage (GTDB taxonomy): Bacteria > Bacillota > Clostridia > Oscillospirales > Oscillospiraceae > Pelethomonas. Next base: position 3,459 of record CAJTVO010000005.1, read on the forward strand.
CGGTTTGACAGGAAAGCCGTTCTGTATTATCTAGTTAATATGAATCTGAGCCGGTTTGCGGACATGGAGACCGGCGAGTGCTCCTTTGACAGTGAGGATTTCAAGTCCCTGCTGCGGCTCGCCGGTAGCGGAGAAGAGGTGGCGGCGACTGAGCTGAATCTGAATGATCCATACGTGCAGGATGATCTGGGGCTCAGCGGGTCCGATGCAGCGGTCACGAGCGGCGTTGAATCGTGTCGGGTGTTCCCCTGGGAGGGCGAACCGCTCCTGTACGCGCGAACCCTGTCGCAGGCAAGAGACCTGGTGATCGACGATGTGCTGTTTGGCGGCCGGGAGCCGCTGACGGACTATGAGCAGCGGCTTTGGGACGCGGAGATCATTACCATTTACACGACCTCCAGCGGTTATGAGATACCCCAGACGATCTATGAAAATGATCACAGCCAGCCGTACTGGTGTCACAATGGATTTGGAATGATCGGGAACGGGCGCGGAGAGTTCATAGCCGCTGATTGTGTGAGCGGCGGGGCGGATGGAAAGGTCTATGCCTCCTTTGTGGGATTTCCCACGTCTGGCGGTGCGGGCAGCAGCTTCACCCTCTACGAGAGCATGGCCATTTCTGTGTCCTGCCAGGCGAAGGAGGGGGCGTGGGACTTTGTGCGCCGCCAGCTGCTCCCATACAGCAATGTGACCGGATATTGGGCAGCTAACGGTCAGCCTGTAGCCTTTGGCGGTTTTGCCATCAACCGGGAGACTTTTGAGGCGCAGATGCATCGGGGGATGGACTACTGGACGGATCCGTATACCGGAGAGGTCTTCCTGGACAAGAACGGTGACCCGGTGGAGTTCTCGCCGTGGGGGATCGGGGCCGGACGCCCTGGGGACGTCGTACTAACGGCCTATCTCTTTGCTCCCAGCGAGGCGCAGATGGAGCGCTTCTGGAAGCTCTACGAATCCACGGAGCAGATCACCGGCAGGAACGACGCGCTGCTGGATATCGTCATGGAGCAGGCGGATGTGTACTTCGCGGGGGACAAGAGCCTGGACGAGACGGTGCGGCTGATCCAGAACCGGGCGTCGCTGTATGTGAACGAAAACCGCTGACCGGACCCGCTCCCGGAAGGTTGGATAAAAATATCCAGGTTTTGAAAAATAGGACTGTACAAATCATCCAAAAAATGGTATACTGTGGTTACCCTCAAAGGAGAACCATGAAAGGAGCGATCGTATGAAGTTCACATTTACCTGCAAAAAGGTGTCCCTCAACGAATCCATCAAGGAGTATGCCGAGAAAAAGATCTCCAAGCTGGACCGCTATTTCCGGGAGGATGCCGACGCGCTTGTGACCTTCGCGGTAGAAAAGGGGCATCGCTGCATCGTCGAGATCACCATCCGCAGCGGCAGCACCCTCTTCCGTGCCCAGGAGGATTCCAGAGACGGCGACATGCGAGGCGCTATCGACGCCGCCTGCTCCACCATTGACCGCCAGATCCGCAAGAACAAGACCCGCCTGGCCAAGCGCCTGCGCCAGGATGCCCTGGCCCCCAGCGTCCCCGCTGAGTTCGACGTCAGCGAGGAGACCGAGTTCCAGATCGTCCGCACCAAGCACGTGGCCGTGAAGCCCATGAGCGAGGACGAGGCCATCCTGCAGATGAACCTGCTGGGCCACGATTTCTTCGTCTACCGCAACACGGACGACGTGGTGAGCATCGTCTACCGCCGGAGGGACGGCGGCTACGGACTGCTGGAGACGGACGGCGTAGAGGAATAATTTTTCCCAAGCCCCTTTTTTCGACAAAGGTTCTGTGAAACCGTCAAAACCTCCTATGGACAAAGGGGCTTGTCTGGTGTATCATACTCTATGGAAGCTTTCCAATATCCCACCCGCCTGGGCCGCTGTCACACTATGGCAGCGGCTCCTTTTTATGCCTTGGCGGGGAGGCGGAGACCAGGGAAATCAATTTTGTACCTGTAGGGCGCGCCGGGTCGTCGCGCCCTACCAATGCGGCATTATTTTCTCAAATTTGATTTCCCTGGCAGGAGACGGCTCTCCTTGACAAGCGGTCCTCCGTCCGGTATGATGGGATAAGAAGAATCACATTTACCAGCCCGCCCCCAGGGCGGAGCAGTCAGGAGGTCTACCTATGCAACCAGACGTCGTCATCGTCGGCGCGGGCCCTGCCGGGATCTTTACCGCGCTGGAGATGCTCAAAAAAGGCAGCAAGCAGAAGATACTCATCGTGGAGAAGGGCCGCGCGGTAGAGGACCGCCGGTGTCCCAAGAGCAGGACCGGCCGGTGCGTCAACTGCAAGCCCTACTGCCATATCACCACCGGCTTTTCCGGCGCGGGCGCTTTCTCCGACGGGAAGCTGTCCCTCAGCTATGAGGTGGGCGGCGACCTGCCTGCCCTCATCGGCTCGGACAAGGCGCAGGAGACCATTGATTATACGGACAAGATATACCTGGAGTTCGGCGCCGACAGCCATGTGGAGGGCCTGGGCAATACCGAGGAGGTCAAGGCCATCCGCAAGCGGGCTATCCGTGCGGGCTTGAAGCTGGTAGACTGTCCCATCCGCCACCTGGGCACGGAGAAGGCCCAGGAGCTCTACTACGCCATCGAGCAGCATCTGCTGAAGAACGGCGTGGAGATGCTGTTCGGCTATGAGTGTACCAACCTGATCCTGGAGGACGCAGTCTGTCTGGGCGTCCAGATCACCAACGGCAAAGAGGAGCGGGAGATCCGCTGCCGCCACACGGTCATCGCCACGGGACGCCGGGGGGCGGACTGGCTGGAGAACCTGTGCGCCCAGCACAGCATCGCCCATCAGCCCGGCACGGTGGATATCGGCGTGCGGGTAGAGGTGCGCAACGAGGTCATGGAGACGGTGAACCGCGTGCTGTATGAGTCCAAGCTGGTGGGCTGGCCCCGTCCTTTTAAGAATAAGGTCCGGACCTTCTGCCAGAACCCCGGCGGGTTTGTCAGCCAGGAGAACTACGACAATGACCTGGCGGTGGTCAACGGTCACAGCTACAAGGAGCTGAAAAGTGACAACACCAATCTGGCTATTCTGTGCAGCCACAATTTTTCTCACCCCTTTAACCAGCCTATTGCCTACGCCCAGAAGGTGGGCGAGCTGACCAACATGCTGGGCGCGGGGCATATCATGGTCCAGCGCTTCGGAGACATCCTGGACGGCAAGCGGACGTGGCAGAAGGAGCTTGCTTTCTCCAACGTGCGTCCTACCCTGCCCGACGCGGTGGCGGGGGACATCACCGCCGCCATGCCCTACCGCGCGATGATCAATATCATCAACTTCATCCAGGCTATGGACGAGGTAGTGCCCGGCTTCGCCGCGGCGGAGACGCTGCTGTATTCCCCGGAGCTGAAGTTCTATTCCAACCGGGTCAAGATGGATGAGACGTTCCACACCAATATCCAGGGTCTCCACTGTCTTGGCGACTCCAGCGGCTGGACCCGGGGGCTGATGATGGCCTCGGTCATGGGCGTGCTGATGGGCCGGGAGCTGGCGGAAAAGGAAGAAGGATAGGGGAGAAGAAAGATTTTTTGAAAATCTGAAAAATTCTAGTTGACAAAACGCCCGAATGCGGCTATAATAAGCAAGCGGTCAGGAAATCCGCCCTGAGCCACAAGCGCGAGTGGTGGAATTGGCAGACTCGCTAGATTCAGGTTCTAGTGCTCATTACGGGCGTGCGGGTTCAAGTCCCGCCTCGCGCACCAAACTGAAGGTCAAGTTTATGGGCCTTCGGAGACTCCCGAATAGGGAAGTTCGGGAGTCTCAAAGTTTGATATTTTCGATGACAGGCAATTGAATGTGGGGGTATAGCTCAGCTGGGAGGGCACATAATCCGGTAGGCAACCCCAAAGGGAACCTTAAAATTAGGCAAATTTGAAATTTGAAAATTCAAGAAAAAGTTCGGGAATTAACGTTAAAAATCAGATAATTTTTGGTAAAGTCCGGTAAAAATGCCGGGGAATCGAATATGGGGGTATAGCTCAGCTGGGAGAGCGCTTGAATGGCATTCAAGAGGTCAGCGGTTCGATCCCGCTTATCTCCACCAATTCGACCAAAAAAGCCATGGCTTTTTTGGTCGAATTTTTATAGAAAACTGAGGAATCGGATACCTGCACAAAAAGGCCCAGAGCATACTCCAAAGTATGCTCTGGGCGCTCTTATTGGGTCAGCTGTGGCACTGCTTGCAGGCTGCGTTTTCGGCATAGGGGCGTATATGCGGGATAGCGGATGTTTCATTATAAAAGCAGCCGACTTCAGGATCATGACAAAAACATGATTCTGGAGCCGGCCACCTTGTCATTTCGAAAAATTGGGGGCGTTCACATCGTTCCCAGCGAAAGCGTTGGGGCCGGGATTGGACATGGAGAAGTACATCTTCGCCGCCTTAGTCGTGCCAAAGTCCCGATTGGATCCGGTGTCCTGCACTTCGTTGAACGCGTCCCGGAACATCTGGTTGTGGGCCTCCTCCCGGTTGAGAAGAAAATCGATGGTTGCCCGTACCTTCTTGTCATCGATCTGGCGGTACAGGTACTCGTACACCACCTTGGCCCGCTGTTCGGAGGCGATGTTGCTGAGCAGATCGGCGCATAGGTCGCCAGTGACGGTCACATAGTCTCCCGTCCAGGAATAGCCGGAGGCATTGATGAGCCCTGGGTTCAGGCCAAGCAGGACATGGGTCTGGATCTCGCCCGCCTTGACCTGGTCTGCATCCACATCGTGGCCGTTGAGTAGGTTGATGGTCTGAGCCACCATTTCCATATGGCCCAGCTCCTCCGCCGCGATATCCAGAAATAAATCCTTAATCTTCTGATCCTTGATACGGAAAGACTGGGACATATACTGCATGGCGGCTTTCAGTTCGCCGTTTCCGCCGCCCAGCTGCTCCTGAAGCAAAGCGGCATACTGGGGGTTGGGACGCTCCACACCCACGGGATGGAACAGTGCTTTTTCGTGTTTGAACATGGCAATACCTCCTCGTTTGTTTGTAGTTTTCCAACATTGGAGGAAAGTATGCCGGGAACTGTGGTTTACGCACCGCACTTTCTCCCTTCTCCTGCCATAAAATAGGCGGAAGGAGGGATTTCTTTATGGAATGTCAGAACTGTCCCATTGGCCAAACCGCGCCCCACAGCTTTCCGCCCCAGCACCAAGACCAGCAGCCCGGTCTGGAATGTCAGATGAACCCACGCCCCATCTCAGAGTGCGCTCCGACCGGCCCAAAGCTCGCCAACCGCGTGGCCCTCATTACTGGCGGGGACAGCGGCATTGGACGGGCGGTGGCCTACGCTATCGCGAAAGAGGGGGCAAAAGTGTCCATCGCCTACTACGATGAAGATCGGGATGCCCAGGAGACCGCCGAACACATTCGCCAGTTGGGCGGCGAATGCCTGCTCCTGCGGGGCGATCTGAAAGATCCGGCATTCGCCAAGCGCTGTGTGGAGCAGACGGTGGAGCACTTCGGTACACTGGACATTCTGATTAACAACCACGCCGTCCAGTTCATCCGGCGGAGCATCCTGGATATTACCCGGGAACAGCTCTCCCTGGTGTTTCAGAACAATGTGTACTCCTTCTTCTATCTGATTCAAGCCGCTCTGCCCCACCTCCACCCTGGAAGCTCCATCATCAACACCACCTCCGTCACCGCCTACCAGGGTCATAAGGATCTCATCGACTACAGCGCCACCAAAGGCGCCATCGTGTCCCTCACCCGTTCCCTGGCACTGTCCCTGGTGGATCAGGGCATCCGGGTAAATGCCGTAGCCCCAGGCCCCATCTGGACGCCACTGATTCCCGCGTCCTTCTCGGCGGAGGAGGTGCGCACCTTCGGCTCCAGCACCTCCAAGGTGCCCATGCTCCGGGCGGGCCAGCCCTGCGAGGTGGCCCCCTGCTATGTCTTCCTGGCCTCGGACGATTCCAGCTACATGACCGGGCAGGTGCTCCACCCCAACGGCGGCACCATTGTGGGCTCTTAAATATTTGTCCGCCGGACCGCAAATACTGAAACAATCAAACCATCAGGGCCGCGGCTTAGCGGTCCCGGAAAGGAACACAAATGAGCAACCGTCTGAGCACGGAACGTTCCCCATACCTTCTCCAGCATGCAGAAAACCCAGTGGACTGGCGTCCCTGGGGACCGGAGGTCTTTGAGGAGGCAAAGCGCACCGACAAACCGGTTCTCCTGAGCATTGGCTACTCCACCTGCCACTGGTGCCACGTCATGGCCCATGAGTCTTTCGAGGACGAGACGGTGGCACAGGCCGTCAACGCCGCCTTCCTCCCCGTCAAGGTGGACCGGGAGGAGCGGCCCGATGTGGACGCGGTGTATATGGCGGCATGTCTGGCCATGAACGGCTCCGGCGGCTGGCCTTTGACCGTGCTACTGACTCCGGACCAAAAGCCCTTCTGGGCAGGCACCTATTTGCCAAAGGACCAACTCCTGCACCTGCTTAGAAAGGCGGCCCGCCTATGGCGGGAAGATCGGGCGGGAGTGCTGGTCACCGGGGACACCCTCACCGCCCATTTGCAGCAGGAGGGGCAGGCCCGCCCCGGCACACCCAGCCGGGAACTCGTCCGGCAGGCAGTTAGCCAGTTTGCCCAGAGTTACGATGAGCGGTGGGGCGGCTTTGGCGCCGCACCCAAGTTTCCCACGCCCCATAATCTGATCTTCCTGTTGCGTTATGCCCAACTCGCCAAGGAGGAACACGCACGGGAAATGGCCCTGCACACTCTAAACAACATGTATCGGGGTGGGCTGTTCGACCATGTGGGCGGTGGATTTTCCCGATACTCCACCGATCAGCACTGGCTGGTCCCCCATTTTGAAAAGATGCTCTATGATAACGCTCTGCTGGCCCTGGCTTATACAGAGGCGTTTCAGCATGCCCGCTGCCCCATCTACGGGGAAATCACCCGCCGCACGCTGGACTACGTGCTGCGGGAGTTGTCCGGCCCCCAGGGCGGCTTCTGCTGCGGGCAGGACGCGGACAGCGACGGTGTGGAGGGAAAGTATTACGCGCTGATCCCCGATGAGCTGGCTCAGGCGCTGGGCGGCGTGGACGGATTGCGCTTCTGTCAATGGTACGGCATCACCCCAGAGGGCAACTTTGAGGGCAAAAGCATCCCGAACCTGCTGGGCCAATCCCAGTTTGATCAGGATTCGGAGGATATGGCGGCGCTGAGGGAACAAGTGTACGCTTACCGCCTGAGCCGGACAGCGCTCCACCGGGACGACAAGGTGCTCACTGCCTGGAACGGGCTGGCAATGGCGGCGTTGGCCCGGGCAGGGTTGGTGCTGGACGAACCCTGGTATCTGGACGCCGCCCGCCAGACGGCGGAGTTCCTTGCGGAAAAGCTTACCACCTCAGATGGCCGATTGCTGGCCCGCTGGCGGGACGGGGATGCCGCCCATCCGGGTAAGCTGGATGACTACGCCTTTCTTGCCTATGGACTGCTGGAGCTGTACAGCGCCACCTTCGATGCATCGTATCTCACCCGCGCTGTGGGACTGGCCGACTGCCTGCTGAAACTCTTTTTCGACGGAGAGCGCGGCGGCTTTTACCCCTACGCCTCCAATGGAGAACAGCTGCTGACCCGGACGAAAGAGGCATACGATGGGGCCATGCCGTCCGGTAACTCTATAGCGGCGCTGGTACTCTTCCGGCTGTCCAGGCTCACCGGGGAAATGCGCTGGCGGGAGGCGGCGGATCTCCAGCTGTCCTGGCTGGCGGGGGCGGCAGAAGGATATCCCGCCGGGCACAGCTTCGCTATGCTGGCCTGTTTGGAGGAGCTGTGGCCAACCGCAGAGCTGGTGATAACCGCTCAGAAGCCGCCAGAAGAATTGCGGGGCTTCCTTCGGGAAGCTCCCCGCCTGGGGCTAACGGTTTTGGTCAAAACGCAGGAAAATGCCGGAACGCTGGCCGCCCTGGCCCCGTTTACCAAGGATTATCCCATTCCGGCACAGGGAGCACAGTATTACTTGTGCCAGGGCGGGGCCTGCGCTCAGCCGGTGGACAGCATACCAGAGTTAAAGATTTTTTCGGAGCAGAACCGCTGAACCACGAAACCACTTTGTGAGCAAATAAAAACCACCCCGTATGAGGTGGTTTTTATTTGCTCATCAGTCATCGCCGCGCAGAAGGTTCTGCGCATAGTCCTTCAAGCTGGCAAAGGAATTGACACTGTCGGACCGGGTGCTGATCTGTTCCCTGGCGTAGTCCGGGAGGGTATCGAAATAGTGTCTGGCTTCCGGCTCGCTGCGCAGCAGGGCATTTAAATCCGAATAGTGCTGCATTGACAAATCACCTCAAACATATGGTTTGCGGACTATGGGGAAAGTATGCAGGCTATGGCAAAGCGAGAGCCACCTTTCTGAATTTTTTGGATAGACAGCTTTCCTGTGCCGTGTTATTCTATTAAGGTAATCTACCAGTGGGGGAATAGCAGATGGATAGACATACGATCAAGGACTTAACGCTAATGCTGATGTACCTCACATCCTGGGAGGAGAGCCTCGTTCCGGGCATTCGGAAAAAGCCTGACCGAGCCGGGATATATCCGAAAGCCCGTCTGTGTTGGAAGGGATATGATTTTGACATTCTGAATGAGCTGACAGACGAAGGGTTGGTCAACGCCGGAGGCCGAAGCAAATCCGCGTCTTTCAACGCCGAAGGTGAAGCAAAAGCACTCGAGCTTTTGAACGCATATGGAATTGAAATTGATACATCTGAGTGACAGAGGTACAGACATGGTCAAATCGGTTTTTATCGACTACATGGGTACCATCGTGGATGAACACAGTCCGGAGATGGCGGAAATTGTCCGCCGCATCTGTAAAGACAGCAATATCCATGACCCTATGGTCCTATGTTTGGGGTTGGGAGTGTTACGATGAAACGAACAAAATATCCGATCCATCCCGATTTTCAGAAGTGGGCGAACATGAATCCACCGCTTCATAAAGCCACAATTCCCGTGATGCAAAAGCTCATGGGCCTCCTCTTTACAAGAGAACGCTCCACGGCTGATGTGACCGTGGAGCGGAAAGTCATTCCCGTGGGTGGCGGCACGATCCGGGCGCTTTGGTATTGTCCGAAAGACGTTGGGGAACACGCACCTTGTCTCTTGTATTATCACGGCGGCGGTTTTGTGCTCCCCGCCGCACTATATCATTACAGCCTGGCGAAGGAATACGCTCAAAGGGCGCACTGCAAGGTGCTTTTTGTGGATTACCGCCTTGCGCCCAGGTTTCCGTTCCCAGCAGCGCCGGAGGACTGCTATTTGGCTTATGCGTGGGCTGCGGCCAATGCCGGGGACCTCTCGATCGACACTTCCCGGATGGCCGTCGCGGGGGACAGTGCCGGAGGTGCGCTGGCGACAGTCGTCTGCCTGATGGCAAAGGAACGAGGACAGCTCATGCCGTGCGGACAGATGATGATGTATCCGGTTACGGGCATCGGCATGGAGACGGAATCCATGAAAAAATACACGGATACCCCTATGTGCAACAGCCGGGATGCCGAGAAGTACGACAAATTATACAGGCCGGCCCCCTCTGCTGGGAAACTGGAATACGCTTCGCCCATCCAAGCGGAATCCCTGGCCGGTTTGCCTGCCGCGTATATCGAGACAGCTGAGTTTGACTGTCTGCGGGACGGGGGTATCCTCTATGCGGAGCGTCTGCGGAAATTTGGCGTTCCGGTCGAGCTGCACAACACGGAAGGAACGATGCACGGATTCGATATCGTGCTGGACAGCCCGATTGTCCGTAACTGTGTTGACCGGCGCACCGCATTTTTAAAGAAGATTTTTTCGTAGGTGGAAGATCAAGTGAACCGTAAAGAGAGACAGCAAGCCGCCTGGACGACTGCCGCAACTATCATGACTCTGGCCTGGCCCACCATCGTCGAACAGGTCATGCAGACGGCGGTCCAATACATTGACACTGCCATGGTAGGCTCCCTGGGCACCCAGGCCACCGCCGCCGTGGGGGCCACCAGCACCATAGCATGGTTGGTAGGCAGCACCTTTTCCGCTTTGGGCGTGGGTTTCCTAGCGCTGATTGCCAAAGCCTGCGGCGCGGGAGATCTGGAGGCCGCGAAAAAAGCGGCGGCTCAGACCTCCCTGGTGGTTCTGGTTGCGGGTATCTTCGCCACCATTGTCTGTACCGCCGTCAGCGGCATGGTCCCTGTATGGATGCAGGTAGACCCCGCCGTCCAGGAGTTGGCCGGGACTTACTTTTTCATCCTTTACCTGCCCATGCTGTTCCGGTCTGCCTCAATCCTGTTCGGCACCGTCCTCCGGGCTGCGGGCGACACCAAGACGCCCATGTGGGTGGGGATCATTGTCAACTGCATCAATATCGTCCTGAATTTCCTGCTGATCTATGATACCAGAACCGTTTCCCTGCTGGGCCTCCGATTCGCCATTCCCGGAGCCGGGTGGGGCGTCACCGGCGCGGCGGCAGCCAGCGCCCTGTCCTACGTGTGGGGCGGTATCCACATCACCTGGGTTCTCTGGCGGCACCCCTTGGTCTCGCCCAAAGGCATGAGCCTGAAACCAGACATGAGCATTCTGCGACCCTGCGTAAAAATTGCCTTCCCCAATATGCTCCAGCGTTTTGGAACCTCTTTGGGGTATGTGGTTTTTGCCGCGATGATCAATTCCTTGGGTGAGGTGGCTACCGCCGCCCACACCATCGCCAACACGGTGGAATCTGCCTTTTACATCCCAGGCTATGGGATGCAGACTGCCGCCGCTACTCTAGCTGGAAACGCCTACGGTGCGGGGGACCGGAAACGCATGAAATCCCTGGCCAATATGTTCCTGCCCATTGAGGTCGTGCTGATGATCCTTTCCGGTGCGGCACTCTTTTTCTCCGCCCCGCTCCTGGTTGGAATTTTCACCAAGAGCCGGGAGGTCATCACCCTGGGCAGCACAGTCCTGCGCATGGTAGCGGTCTCTGAGCCATTCTACGGGGTGTCTATCATTATGGAGGGGTTGATGATGGGTGTCGGCAAGACAAAGGTGCCGTTTCTCTACAACATTACCGGGATGTGGTGCATCCGCATCCTGGGGGCCATGATCTGCATCCGTTTTCTGGAAATGGGCCTTGTCTCCGCTTGGGCGTGCATGATTGCCCATAATATGCTGTTGTTTTGTTTCTATCTGGCCACGTTTGTAAGAGGAAGCTGGAACCCATTGAATACAGAATAGCTGACTAACGCATAAAATTCAAAAATTTCGCCGCCAGCATCGCACTTTGTGCGATGCTGGCGGTTATAGTTGCTAAAGCAACCAAGCCAAATCGCATATTTTTGGATTTACGACAAAATTTTAGGGGGTGTTTTACTGGTAACTTGGCAGGCACCTGACCGGGGGACCCCAATCTATTCTTTTCATAAGTGCTCAATTCCGTATAAATATGAATAGAATTGTAACTTTTCAAATATAAAAATCAGCGATGGGGGTATAGCTCAGCTGGGAGCCCAGCACAGTCGTAAAACAACCCCCGCAAACAACTTAATACTCACTCTCTTCCACATGGGGGTATAGCTCAGCTGGGAGAGCGCTTGAATGGCATTCAAGAGGTCAGCGGTTCGATCCCGCTTATCTCCACCATCACTAGAGAGTGAAGCAAGAATCTCACTTCTTCGGAAGTGAGATTCTTGCTTTATGCTGCAATCGTCACAATGTCCATTCCAAGGCTGAACTGCTCCAGGTCGATATTGAAATCAATGTGCAGTTTGTAGTCCCGGTAGACCTCCACCCGTTTAATCAGGCAGTTAACAATCATCTTTTTCGCTTCCAGGTTTGCTTGGTCGTACATCTCCGCCCAGGAAATAATGTCCTCATACTGCGCGTTGAGCGCATTGAGAACAGCCTGTCCCTCATCATAGGCGTTTTGAGCGGCGGCAAGCTGTTCCTGTATGGTGTTGACCTTGGCCTCGGCCTCGGATACCATGCCGCCGAGCAGCTCCTTGGAGAAGGTACTCTCACCCCGCAGAACACGAAAGATCTCTGCTTTCAGCATATCCAACTCTGAGGCGGCTTTTGCGTGTGCGGCCCGGACGGACTGGAGCAGCTGTTTCCGCTCCTCCATCTTTTCCCGATACCGGGCGTTGACAATCTCGTTCTTGGGGACGGACTTCATGCGCTCAAAAATCTGACGCACGATTTTGTCAATGATACCGTCCAGGATATGGGCGGTGTAGCCGGTCTGTCCATCGCACTCTGTCTGCTTGCGGGTTTTGCCATAGCAGATATAGCGGACACGCTTCACAATTCGGTTCGGGTCCTCCGCACAGGGATAGGCTTTCCCATTGGTTGTAAGCGCCAATCGCGCCCCACAGTGGCCGCAGAATACGTTGCCGGACAAAAGAGACTGTCCGCCGATATTCCGGGGGACTGTCCTGTCCTGTTCGGCGGCGTTGGCGCGAGAGGTACGAATACGCTGGGCGGCATCAAACATTTCCTGCGAAATGAGCTGCAAGTGCGGAAGGACCTGGGAACGACTTTCGCCGCTCCGCAGGATGCCGGTATAGGTCAGGTTACAGATGATACCCCGGATTGTAGCGTGATGCCAGTTCTTGCCCGTCCTGGCCCGGTAGCCCAAGCGGTTCAAGTGGGTGGCGATTCGCTGCGCTCCAAAGCCCTCGTTGACGTACTTCTCAAAGATAATGCGTACAACAGCGGCCTCAGCCTCGTTGACCGCCAGCTCATAAACCTCATGCTTGCGCTTGTTTACCCGCCCGCTCTTGACTAGATCGTAGCCATAGGGGGCCATGCCGCCCTTGAATCCACCGTCCTCGACCAGCTGGCCCAGGGCGGTTTTCGTGCGTATAGAGGTCTTTTCGCTCTCACCGTCTGCTTGCCAAAAACGTATGTAGTTGGTGAGCTTATCAGTGTGATTGTCAAACCTCTGTTCCCCCTCCTGGGTACTCCAGACCTGTACGCCGTTTTTGACAAACCATTCCACCACAAAGGGCGTTTCGTCTGCGATACGTCCAATGCGGTCAAACATGAATACCAGCAGAATATCGAACTTGCCCTGTCTGGCGTGTTCCTTGATGATCTGGAGCTTATCGCGGTTCTCGGCCCGGACCTTGTGGCCGGATACGCCGTCCTCCTGCTCCTCATGAATGATCGTCCAGCCCTTCTCCTCCGCAAAGCGATGGCAGGCTTTCCGCTGCATAGGGATGTCGGCTTGGCTCTTGTCGTTGTAGTCCACCTGTTTGTCGGTGGACACCCTATAAAGGCAATAAACACGGTTTTCCATGCACTGATCGTCCTTTCTATTCATGGTAGGTAATGGGGCGAAAGACGTAATCAATGCACAGGAGAGATTTGATTGTCAAGGTGCGCGAGGAATATCCTCACTACAAGTATCTCTCCATTTCCGTCAAATTGCAAGGATGCCGCTGGACTGCGGCTTGGATGTATTGGCGATGAAAGAGGCCAGCAGAATCTGCTTGACCTGATTGATTACGGCGGGGTTGGGATTATCGGCAAAGTTGATGGAAACCTCATGCCCATCAACTTGGAGAATTTTTTCAGATCGTTTGTTGTCCACAGAATGACCTCCTGTGTTCATTAAGGTGCAGCCGCGCCGGGAAAAGGTGTGTCCGCATACATAATGGCGGCGGTTTCCCGGCGCGGCTGTCCCGATTGTCGATGTATTATTCATTCGATTCGCCGCATTTGCCACGCATCCCCGGCGAGTGGGGGTATTGCCTCTTGTTCATGGGTCGCTGCTGGCGCAGCCGTCATAACTCCACAGCGCCGTTCCGAACGTGCGCCGCAGGGTTCCCCCCTAGTCCTTGGGAGGCCGTGAGGAAGTCTCATTATTCCCCATACAGGTCAATGCGTACCGGGCGCTGCCCCGGCTTACAAGGATTTTACGTTGATCGCTCGGCCAGCTTGTCCCATTTTCCCCCTTTCTCAAGCTGGTGTCCTGGCGGCGCACCCTATTCCGCTGCTGCATGGTTTTCGTACCCGCAATACCGTGTATTCAATTTTCAAAGTACCACGAGAGGCACGAGAGAACGCGCCTTTCACTTAACACAGGAAAAAGGGCTGTTTTGGCCCTACCCCCGCAAAAAATTTTCAAAAAACTTCTCGACAATTTTCGTGCCGCTCATGATGGAGGTAGAAATTCGCCGCCTGCCTACGCCCTCCAAAACGGCAACCTCTGCCTCTGTCTTTCCCTCTACATAATAGAGATACAGACGGCGGTACTGTTTTGCAGTCAGGTTGGTCCTGATCTGCTTCAGCATCCTGCGCCGCCGTTCCCGCTGTTCCGCCTCTATGTAGGGGGCAAGCACAACATCCTCCGCAGAGGGAACCTGGAGGCCGTGCTGGTCCTCTAAGGAAAGGCAGGCATCGTCCTCACGCCCGGTGCAATCAATTTCCTTGTAGTCGCTGTCGGACCAGTTTTTCCAGTAGATGAACTCCTCCTCGCTGGCGAAGTCCTCGCGAGTAAGACGAATATTGGGGCCGCTGACGCTTTGACAGACAATAGCGGTCTTGTCAAATTTGTTCAGTGCAAAATCAGTGCGTGTATTAAACATAGTTGTCCTCCTGCGATTGTCGATGGGTGGATGGATTGGGGCATCGACAATCGGGAGGACCTCGGCAAAAGCGCCAAGCTCCGTCAAAATGTGAACTTTTTGTGAATTTTTCTCTGTTTTTCCTCTTTGTAACGCAAAATTCGGGAAGTGAGAGAATAGTTGCGAAAACCTTCGACGGTTTCTCCCAATATCCGATGTCACTTTGGGTCGGGTATTGGGAGAAGCTGTCGAGGGAAAAAAGAGGCGCAAGCAACACGAATGTTACTTGCGCAAATTTTACAAAATATTGGAGAGGTGGGGCCTGTCCATACCGGCAAGCCAGCCAACCAGGCGGCGCGAAGGGCCATTCCATAGCCGTCACCTACCTTGAAAATAGTAAGACGGCGAGGGCTTTCCCGCTCCCCCGCCGACTTACAACCTAAAACACGGAATCCAAACCGCAGAATTCTGATTATTTCTTCTTCTGCTTTTTGAGATATTTCAGATTTTCTGTTTCAAAATCAATGCCCTTCCTATCGCAATACTCTTTCAGATCCTTGATTCGATCTTCCTCATGGCGGCGCTCGGCCTCCTCCTGTTCTCTGCGGTCTAACTCATCAGGTTCGACCCACTCCTCGCCCCGGGCCAGAGCTGCGTCCTTTTCTCTCTGGCGTAGCGTGGCATTGATGGTAGGCAGCTTCTTCTCAATATCCACGAAGGGAAGGAACACCACAAACGCGGTTGCTACAATAATGTCGGTAAGATAAAACGCACCGGACATAAAGCTGAGGACAGATGCGTTGGGGACGAGCCCTTGCACATCGACAAAGCCCAGCTTCAAAATGCTGGCCTCATATCCGCCTGCAAAGGGAGCGGTGATGGCAGTCTGTACGGCTACAATGATTGCCGTACCCAGCAGGCCCTCCAATCGCAAGCCGGAGTCACACTCTACACTGTCGTAGGCATAGCAGAGCAGGGTGGCAAATACATAGGCATTGGGCAGATAGCCCAACTGCCGAAGGAAACCAGCGGCGAGGGCGACAGGCACATTAGACGCGAAAGCCCAGCCGAGGATGCTGCCAACTAATACACAACTATATCCGGCAACTGTAATATTTTTGATGCCTATTTTTTTTGCCAGTGGATAGATGGCAAACGCGCCGATGCCCAGCGGAATGCCGGTGACAACCTGATAGAAGGTAAACATCATGGGATCGTCCATGCCGCCGAGCAAAAATTTGATGTAGAAATACTGAACATTACCGCCCTTGAAATTGTCTGCAATGCTGATAAGAGTAGCCAGGATAGTCAGAATCACAAAGTATCTATTGGAAAATAGTGCTTTCATCTGCTGGCCCAAGGGAATCGAATTTGTTTCCTCTAGTTCATGCTCATGGGTCACATCCTCTGTGATACGCTCCCGTGTGTAGAAATACTCCAAAAGCAGCAAGGGGATGGCAATGATTGAGAGAATAGCCATCAGCAGAGGGTATCCGTTAATATCGTGTTCCAACCACATGGGAAGGACAACCATCGACACCATCATGCCAATAAGAATGCCGGAAATAAGCGTCCAGCACAGCTGCCGGACAAATTTCAGCCGCATTTTCTCTGAAGGGCTGCGGGAGGTCAAGGATACGATAGTGTCCTTAAATACGAAGAAATAGCTGGAACCAATCGTGTGGTAGCAAACGAGAAGGAAAAAGAAATAGTACCAGTAGCTTTCCCCAAGCCCATTCTGACCTGGGAACAGGAAGATCAATGCGCCTACCGCAATGGAGGCGAATCCGAAGATCAGATACCAAGGCCGCATACGTCCCTGCCGGGACTTGGTGTGCTGCACCAGCCAACCGTTTAACAGCCCGGTTCCCATTGCCAGAATCTTGGCGGCGGTCATCACCACTTCATATCTGCCACCCATGACTTGAATCATTTCCACGTTACCAGCGCCATATAACGCGCCTGTCTGCTGAGTAAAGAACTTTTCCACCAAGGCGGCGATAGTGTTTACGATCAGGATCATGCCCAATGGCCCCAGTAAATGACCAAAAATCAATTCTTTTCTGGAAACTGAGCGGGTTTTTGCTTTGGAATCCATGAATGGCTTTTCAAACAGCCCGTGACGGAGTAAAGTGATTTCCTGTTTCATGTCAGGTTTCTCCTTCTGCTTTCTGCTAACATCTTAGTGCTTTAACGATCCCTTCCGTAATTCCGTTCTCGTTGAATGTGTCTACGCGGACGTAATAATCCCGGTCCTTTACAAGTGCGCCGATCCGCTTATCGCTGATTTTCGTGCCCATGACCATATAGCTGTGGTATAGCTGCTCGGGCGTATTCCCCCATAAGATGTTATAGCCAACCACATCCGGGGCCTCGCCAGTGGAAACAACAAAATCCAATGGGCCGGAACGGGTAATGGACGCTTCAGCGGGCTTCGGTTTATCCCCGTTTCCTTTGCCGAACACGCGCAGGCCAGAGATGCAGGGCGCTGCACCATAGGGAACCGCATAAATAGTCAGCCGAACATAGCGGGTGCATACGCCGCTGCCACTTACCGCAAGGTCATGGCTCAAATCGGTATCCGCATCCCGCTTGTCCGCCAGAACCTCCCAGACGTTTCCGTCTGTGGAATACTCCAGCAGCCATCTTGTCGGTTGGATTTCACGGTCGATATACCGTGCCATATCCGGGCCGCTGACCAGCTCGCCGGGGCAGGGGATCTGTTCGCCGAGATCATCCGCAAAATTGATCTGCACCGCATGAACTGTCATCGCTTTACCCAGATCCACGCAGAGCCACGCTCCCGGTGCTGGGGATTCCGCCCGCCACCATGTCTGGACGTTCTCGTCCACGGCGTTTTCCGGCCCGTTTCCCGGCGCATGAGGAGAAGACGTTGCTGCTTTCCCATAGCTCAGAAGATACCAGTCCGGCTCCCGCCAGGGATCGTCCCGTACCCGGTCAACGGCTATGGGCCAATCTCCGTACCGCTGGTTGCAGAACAAATTTCCTTCCGCGTCAAATCCGGCGGGCCACAGGCCCACCCGACGCTCAAACACATGGTTGACGCTGATGCGCATGGTGGCGGTGTGCCACCATTGTCCGTTCTGATCCAGCAGCGTGGAACCGTGGCCCGCGCCTGGGATAAAACCGCCCGGTTTATAGGAGTATGGGTTGTTCTCTGCCGGACGGAACGGCCCCAGCGGATGGTCGGATATGTAAACACCATCCGCATACACATTGAGTTCCGCACCGGGGCAGGCGTACTGCAAATAGTAACGCCCGTTTGCTTTTGTCATCCACGCGCCCTCGATATAGGGCATCCCGGCAAAGGTGGCCCGAATCATGGCCCGGTTTTCCTCCGGGATCTGTTCGGCGCTTTTCCCGCAGTGATCCAGAAACTCCTGGAACAGCCTGTCGATTTCTTCCTCTGTCCGGGGATTCTCGCTGTTATCATCCCCAAAACGCTCATAGCCGTTTTCTCCGGGATTTCCCCATATCAGCGGGATTCTATCGGACTTTGGCCGCATATTCTCTCTATCCAGTTCTACACCCCAGATGGGGGTGGAATTGGCGCAGCCCCAGTAGAAATACAGCCGCCCGTCATCGTCCAGGAACAGATTGGGGTCCCAATAGTCAAAGCTGCCTTTGATCTCCTCATATGGGCCGTGTATCGGATCCTTCGTCCGATAAAAGCTGCAAGAGACGCCGCGATTGGAGGCGGTAAAGTACAGCCAGTCCCCCATCACACGCACATCCGGGGCATAGTCGTAAATGGGCATATTCTCCGGCAGGGGGACGCACTCCCACTCAGCCAGATCATTGGATACCCATACCGCCCCGCTCATGGACGCAAAAAGGTAATACTTTCCCTTGAACAGCACCAGGGAAGGGTCGGCTGCCTCCCGGTTGACAGACAGCCGGTAGTTGTCCCTGGGGTCCGTTTTGAACTGGTAGGCGTATGGCACATTGATGGGATTGCAGAAATACTTCATGCTCTGACCTCCGCGACGGCGCACATTTTCCTCTCACGGCCATTGATCCAGGCATCCTCCGTGACTTGGATCGTATCGGAGGCACGGATGTCCACGGAAGAAGCGCCGACTCTGACCTCAAAGACACCCTTCTCGATCTTCCAGCGCATATCCTTGTCCAGAAAAGCCATCTGCGAAAAATCCACAGTAAAAGCAACTGTTTTGGCCTCTCCCGGCTCCAGGTGAAGCCGTTTGAAGCCTGCCAGCTCCTGCACCGGCCTTGTCCTGGACGCATAGCAGTCCGATAAATACAGCTGTATTACCTCGTCCCCGGCAGTTTTCCCCACGTTTCGGATCTCCACCGATACTTCAAACGGCTCATCCGGCGCGACATCGCGGCTGGAAAGCCGGAGCCGGTCATATTGAAATTCAGTGTAGGACAGGCCGAAACCGAAGGGGTAGCGGGGTGTGTGGGGGAGATCCATGTAGTTAGCGAAACCGATACTCTCCCCTTGATGGTCGCAGGAACCCCAGGGATGGTTATAATACACCGGGATTTGGCCCGCTTGGTAAGCAACAGAGACAGGCAGCTTCCCACCGGGAGTGCATTTCCCGGTCAAGGTGTCCGCAATCGCGCCGCCGCCAGATTCCCCTGGTGTCCAGGCTTCCAGTATTGCATTCAAGAATTGATCCGCCGTGTCACTGGAGATGGGCCGTCCGTCAAAGTGGACACCTACCAGGGGCTTGCCCAGCTCCGCCGCCCTGTGGATAAAAGCGTCCTGGCAGGCCGGAAGATTGATGTAGGCCCCATCCACCCCCTCGCCCATGGAGGCAATAGAGCAGGTTCCGTATTTGCCGCCCAGCGTGAGGATGACCACATCGGCTCTCCGCGCGATCTCCAGGGCCTCGTCAAACCCGGAACAGTCTTCGCCCGCAATGGGATAACCGTAAGCGTAGGAGATTTCGGTGTTCGGCATGGCCGTCCGCAGCGCGGCCAGCAGGGAAGGGCAGTCTGGCTTCTGGCGGCGCAGGATGGGGTCAAACTCCTCCGTCAAATCCGACTGGATATTCGTCCCTGGCACTGTTTTGATCTCCTTGCCGGACAAATTCTCGATTCCCGCCACACCGGCAATGGAGTTCGCCACAGCGTAGGTGGACTCCATCATAGACAGGTGTGTATAACCACCGAAGAACATCCGGGCGTTATCGCCGTGGGGGCCGATCAGGGCAATTTTCTTTACTTTCCCGGCATCCAGCGGTAGCACACCGTCATTTTTCAAAAGGACGAGGGCCTCCTGGGCTGATTGCCTTGTGAGCTGCCGCGCTTTGCCGCCATCGGAAAAAATCGCCCGCAGCGGTTCACTCTCCATGGCAAAGGGGTGCTCAAACAGCCCCATACGGAATTTGGCTGTCAGAATCCGCAGGACTGCCCTGTCCAGCAGCTGCATATCTGCTTGGCCGTTTTCAAACAGAGACCGCAGCCCATCACCGTATCCAGCGGGGCTGGGCATCTCAATGTCCATACCTGCTTTCAGTGCCATCCGTCCAGCCTCCGCCAAGGTTTCGCCGATATGTTGCACCGTATGGCTGTTTCCAACGCCACCGTAGTCGCTGATGCACAGGCCATCAAACCCCATGTCCTCCCGGAGCAGTTTTGTCAGAAGTTCCTCTGACACAGAGACGGGCTCCCCGTTGATGGAGCAGTAGCAGGGCATGATCCCCTTTAGTCCCTCCTGGATCGCAGCCTGGAACGGTTTCCCGTAGATTTCCCGCAGCAGTCGCTCCGGCGTATCGCTGTGGGTTCCGTGGATGCCGCCCTGAGAGTTGTGAAAGGCCAGGAAGTGCTTGGCCACGCTCTCCGGCGTCCTGCCGCCAATGTGAGTATTTTGTACCCCTCGCACATAGGCCGCACCCAGAGTAGCGGCTAACGTGGGGTCCTCACCGTAGGTTTCCCCCTGCCGTCCCATGCGGGAATCCCTGGAGATGTCCAGCACAGGGGCCAGGATGTGCGTGATCCCGCAGGCGGCTTCCTGCTCGGCCACAGCAGCGCCTATCTCCTCCTCCAACTCCGGGTGGAACCCGGAACCCCTGGCGATCCCCGAGGGGAAGCTGGTGGAATCCTGAATAAACGCGCCGCACAGGCCCTCCATGTGAAAGATAGCCGGAATGTGGTGGGGGCTGTTGTCCATTACCACCCGCTGCACGGACCGCTGCCAGTTGGCGGCATCCTCCAGCGTCTCGATCCGGCGCATTTCCAAGGTGCTGACCTCCCCGATGCCGAAGCGGGTACGGGCCGAAATCCAGTCCATGTCCTGGTAGACGGTATCAAAGGGGAATACGCAGTTGATCTGCGCCATTTTTTCATCCAGCGTCAATTCCTGGAGCAGCAGACGCGCCCGTTCCTCCGGGGCAAGCTCTTGGTTAAGATAACTGTTCAAGGTCATGTGCCTCACTTTCTGTTTGAAAGGAATTTATCACGCAAAGTTACTCACCGAATTTAGCCATCTTTTGCCGTGTAAATATGCTTTCCGGGGCAAATCCTTTCGCGGAACCCATTGGGTAAGATGACCTCCGCTTCGGCGTTTTCCGGGATGTCTATCTCAAACCGGCATAGGCCGCTGCTATACTTCCATGAAGAACAAATCATTCCCAGCGGAGAATCATAGGATGCTTTCACATATCCGATTCGTTTGTCAGGGCAGGGCAGGACCTGGATTTTTCCGCGTTCCACCCGAATCCCAGCGGCCCGATCCATCAGCCATCCGGCAAAGGTTCCGAAAGAGTAATGATTCATGGAGCCTTTTGGCGCTTCTCCGTCCACCATTCCTCTCCACTCCTCCCAGATGGAGGTTGCGTCATATTTCAACTGGTACAGCCAGCTTGGGAAGGTGTCCTGGAGCATGAGGCTCCACGCAGTGTCTGCGTGTCCATAATCCGCCAAGACGCGGAGCAGTTCATAGGTGCTTAAGAACCCGGTGTTCAGATGATAGCCGTTCTGGACGATCAACTCATTCAGTTCATCGCAAGCTGTCAGCTTTTCATCCTCCGAAATCATGTCGAACATGATGGCGTGAACGTAATCGCACTGCCGTTTCTGCTTCATATGCCCATCTGCCATACAAGCCTCACGATATGCCAGTTTTGTGAATTGCCGCATTTTTCGGAAATAATCTGCCTCGTCCTTTCGTCCCAGCATACCGGCAATTTCCGATGCGATATAGCATCCATAAGACAGATGGGAAGTGCAGACCTCTGGCGCTCCATGCTCATAAATGTCCCTGAGATATGCTCCGCCCGGATCTTCCTCTGAGATAAAACCATTCCAATCCGGCTCAATCCATTCGCCCCAGTGCCACCCCGTGTCCAGCAGATAGGAACTATATGTTTCGTCCGGCCCTTTTTTTCGCCCTGGATTGTCCTCTTTTGCCCGGTTTAGAGAAAAAATCAACCATTCCTTTATCTTTCGGTAATTCTCCGCCAGAATTTCCGGGTTGTCATAGCGGAGGTACATTCTCCACGGGATTAGATCAACCGCGTCGCCCCAGCCCGCCGAGCCGTCAAACAAATGCCCCTTTGCCGATGGAGCGGTCTGGCTGACACATCCGCCCTCCCGCTCAACCGCCCTCAATTCGCTCAAAAACTTTCGGTATATCGGATAACACTCCATCAGATACATCCCGGTATTCACAAATACTTGTGCATCCCCGGTGAAGCCCGTCCTCTCCCGTGTCGGACAGTCAGTCGGGATTTCAAGGAAGTTCCCTTTCATACTCCACACCGCATTGGAAAATAGCTGATTGATGCCGGGATGTCCGCACTCAAATGTAGCAAGCCGGGGCATATCGGAATAGACCGCTATGGCGGTAAAGTCTTTTTCGGTGATTTCTGCGTCCGTTATGATTTGAATATATCGGAACCCGAAGATTGCTTTCTGGGGCTTGTAGCTGTTCCAACCCTCTTTGCAGATATACTCTACGCATTGCTCCACCCGATGATTGGGCGCTTGAAAATTCTCTCTTGTAAAATTTCCGTACTGATCCAGGCATTCCCCGTGGAAAACCGTAATGCGCTGCCCTTCGTGTGCAAAAAGACTGATCTGCGTATAACCGGCGATATTCTGCCCAAAATCAAGAACCCTCTCCCCGTTTGGCGTATCAACCCATTTCCCCGCGAAGCGTTCTTTTTCTACCACATCAAAGCTGTTGGAACAGACAAGATTTCCATAGCCATAGTCCTTTTCTGTCACCGAATGCCAGTTGCAGATGCGTTCTTTCCGTGCGTCATACTGCTCGCCCTGCATCAAATCATTCAGCCCCAAAGGGCCGTCCTGGGATGCCTGCCAACTTCCATCGCTGGTCAGAATCACCTTTTTTCCCAGTTCCAGCTGACAGAGGACCGCCAGATCCGTACCGAAGCTGTTCCATTCGCCTCCATACCCGGTATCACCTCTCCACCAGCCATCTCCAACGCAGATTACAATTTCATTTTTTCCTTGTCTCAGAAGTTCACTCACATCATAGGTCTGGTACTGAAGTCTTGACGGATACTGGCTCGTACCCGGCGCAAGGATGAAGTTTCCGGCCTTTGTGCCATTGATATACGCATCATAAATACCATGGGCTGTTACATAAAGTCTGGCGCTGCCGGTTTGCCCTACCACAAACTCTTTCTTCAGATAACTGGCGGGGCGTCGAGCTTCCGTAGACGGAGGTTCCGGGTCAATCCATTTGGCGGTCCAGTCTTTCCCAGTAAGCAGACCCATCTCAAAAAAGGCTTCCCGGCTCCACGCTCCGCAGTCATCGGTTTCGTCCCACAAGCGGACTTTCCAGACCATGCGATCCCTGCTCTTTAACTCACCGCAGTAGGTGTGATGGGCAGCGGAGGTTTCCACTTTCCCCGTGTCATAAACCTCTTTGCCGTCTATACAGCCTGTAAGCTGGTACGCAGTCTGGCGAACCGCCCCGCGCACTTTCCAAAGCAGTCTCGGAGAAGTAATATCAATACCAAGAGGGTCGGTCAGGTATTCCGTCCGTAAATCAACCGCATGGATCATACGCCACTCCTGCGATATACATCGCTTTGTGCAATCATTTTGAGCATCCGCTCTGCGCAGGAGCGCAATTCCTCTGTCGTGATGGGACACTGCACCGTTCCTTCGGGCGTGTCCACCGAAGCAAGTATCTCCGCTATATCCTCCTTGCTCCCCGGCATAATCAGGTCATTACCCGCCTTGATACACGCTGCCGCATTGGAGCAGTCATATAGAGGAAGCCGCCCCTCCAAATCCGGCTGCGCCTTTGCCGTAGTACCCCAATCCGTCATGAAGATTCCCGCAAATCCCCACTCCTCGCGGGCTACCTTTGTCAGCAAATCCACAGAATTTGCCGCGTGGGTTCCGTTGATCATATTGTAGGAGGTCATGACCGCCATGGGCTGTGCCGCCCGGATGGCAATCTCGAACCCCTTCAAATAGATTTCCCGCAGGGTGCGCTCGGTCACATGGCTGTTATTGTATGCCCTGTTGTCCTCCAGATTGTTGCAAGCAAAGTGCTTGATCGTAACCCCCAAACCTGGATGCGACTGGACGCCTTGGGTTTCCGCCGCCGCACAGAGGCCCGAGACAACGGGGTCCTCCGAGTAGTATTCAAAATTCCTCCCGCACAGCGGGTTCCTTTGAATGTTCATCCCAGGCGCAAGCCACAGCGTAATACCGAACTCAGCCATCTCAGAGCCGATCAACTCGCCCGCTTCGCGGATGGCCTCCACATCCCATGTCTGCGCCAGCAGGGTGGCGGTGGGGATAGCGGTACAGTATTGATAATGGGTGATCGCATCATCCGGCATCGGCTTCTTTTCCGTTTTCCGCAGAACATCCATGAACTCGCCGCCAAGCGCCGGTTCCTGATGAATCACCTTCTGGCTTTTGTTCACTACGAAAGAGGGCGATAACCGCAGTCCCGCCGGTCCGTCCGCCAGAATGATGTTTTGTACACCTCTGCTTTCCAGGAGCGCGGAGGTGGTTTCTCCCGCCGCGCCTGGACAGGCCGCGCTTGCTGCGCCAATCGTGGAGGATTCTTCTTCGCCATTTCTGGCCGTCCCAATGCACAGCGCCGTCATTTCTTCCACCGTCAACTGCCTCGCCAAATCGGCAAAGCTGCATTTCCCGGAAATTGCATCCTCCATCCCATAGCGGGCATCCACCGGCAAGCCCTCTTTTTCAGCATGGATGGACGGCAATTCCTCCACCTTATCCATCGGAAACGTCGAAGCCAGAATCACCGGGGCCGCCGACAGCTCCGCGTCCTCTGTCGGATAAGAGTAATACCGCTTTCTGTCGGCATGGACACACGCCATGTCACAATCTAAAGGAAGCACGTTTTTCAGCTTGCGGCAGAGGCTTTCCTGGGTAAGCTGGATCACCGCCGCGACCTTCGTTGCCCTGGAGTGTTCCCCTACCCGAATGATGTACAAGCCGCTTTCCCAAATCCATGCCGCCTGCTCCTCGTCATAAGAGGCCATCCGATTTATGGGGAAGGAGAGGGACAGGGTTTCGCTCTGTCCGGGCTTCAGTGTTTTCGTTTTCGCATATGCCACCAGCTGCTGATAGGGCTTTTCCAGTCTGCCCTCCGGCGCGGACACATAAATCTGAACCACCTCGCGCCCGGAATAGCTGTTCCCGGTATTGGTCACACGAACGGTCACAGCGATTTCAGAATCCTGTATCGTAGCGCCAGTTGTCTCAATGAAAAACGAGGTATACGATTTTCCGTAACCAAAGGGGTACGCGGGAGCCAGCCCAAAGGAATCAAACCAGCGATACCCGACATAAATGCCCTCCGTATAGTATTCATCATCCCGGTTTCCATTCATGTACCCGAATGTATTGGCATTGGGATAGTCCTCATACCGCTCAGCCCATGTAGCGGCCAGATGCCCACAGGGTGTTACTTTTCCGCCTAGAACATCCGCCAATGCCTCACCGCCAGTGCCTCCGGCCTGACCCATGAGCAGGATCGCATCGATCCCCGGCTGGCTGCGCAGAAAAGCGGTATCAATCACGCCGCCCACATTCAGCACGACAACAACGTGAGGGTAATGTTGGCATAATGCGGTCAGAAAGTCCTTTTCCTCCTGATGCAGCTGGTAGTCGCCCGCTGTGTTTCTCCTGTCCGAACCTTCGCCGGAGTTCCTGGCCAGGACATAGAGCGCAACGCCGCCGTCTGACGGAGTAAAGTCGTTTTCTTCCACGGGAATTGTCAGCGGGTCCCGGTGTCCGAACATGGCCCAAAATGCCAGTTCCGGCGATGTAGAATACTTCCGCATCATCTCCTGCATATATTCGCCCTTTGCCTGAGCTGCCGCAGCATCATACCTGTCCAGCCATGTTTTCGTTGTAATGCAGGCCCCCGCATTTTCAAGGCCCTGCTCTACTGTGCTGACCGTCCGCGTGTTCACATCTCCCGAACCAGTGCCGCCCGAAATCGTATGTCTGGCCCCGTTCCCGAATAAAGCGATTTTCCTCCCTTTGAGTTCCAGGGGCAGGATTCCCTTGTTTTCCAGCAGCACCATCCCATCCGCCGCAATCGCGCGGCTGCGGTTCAGGTTCATAATTTCCCGCTGGCTGACGCCCGGATCTGTTGTCGCATAAAATCTGCTCATTTTTATTCTCCAATCCTGTTTTGTGAGTGAAGAAAGTTCCCCGTCCCCCGTTGGGGGCGGGGAACCATACCGTACTATTGCCTAAAAAGCAGTCGCAAGATTATTGGTTCGTGTCCTTTTTGCTGCGCCTTTCGGCCAACTCTGCGTGAATTGCCGGAAGTTTTTCTTCCAGATCAAAAAATCTGAACAGGACGAACAATCCCAGGTTTATAATCAGAGGGAGATAATTTGAAAACGCATAAATCGCATATCTCATAGAAGTAGTGGCTACTGCTAAATCAGGATCATAGCCTCCGAGTTTCAGACACGCCGTAAGAATCACAGAGCCGATTCCAGCCCCGATCTTTGTCCCAATCCCGATGGCCCCAGACGAAACGCCCACCAGCTTGTTGTGATATGTATACTCGTTATAGTCGATCACCATAGCCAGAAGGACACCATACAGACACATGAGCGGTATCTGTACGAAGCTCCCGATCAAGCCCATTGCAAGGTAGAGTTGAAAATTTGCCGGAACGAAACAGCGGACAGCGGCTGTAACTGCCGCACCAAGCACACCGACATCAATGGTCTTTCTGACACCAAGTTTTGCAATGACTGGTTTCGACAGTACAAAGCCGAGAATAGTTGCAAAAAAGCCCATGGAACCCGCCAGTGCGACCAAATTGTCATCTCCGAAAATCCACTTGCAGTAGTAGTTGCCCGATGCAGAAGTGATCGAATTTGTAATCTGCGTAATCAGATTAAAGAGGACGAGGATGATCCAGTATTTATTTCTGAAAAGCATGGGAATGGATTCCTTCAGCGGGATGGCTTCTTCCTCATCCTCTGCATTCACCTGAGTGGTTTCCTCCACCAGCCTTGCCTTGCGCCCGTTCATATAGCAGATGGACAGCATCAGCAGTACGACAAGCGCCATGATGAAGCCATATTTGATCCATGCGTTTTGGTTGCCACCCAGCATATTGGTGATGGGGATGGTCAGAATCGCAGTAATCATGCCGGAACCATAAGCGCCGACTGCGCGAAATACGCCCATGCTTTCCCGCTCACGTTGGCTGTTTGTCCTGACGACCATGACCGCCGACATGGGCGTCCCCATCAGCGTCCCGCAGACGGCGGACAGGAGAATATTGGTTACACACGCATAAATCAGCGCCGGAACCTGTCCCGCCTGAATTGGGACGCAGAACAGTAAAGCGGCCAGGAGGGAATAGGGGAACATCATGCGGAGAATCCAACGGTAGTATTTTTTGTTCCCGCCCTTTGAGTGGTCGATTACATTCCCGAACCACAGATCCGTCACCGCGTCCACGATTTTTGCGATCAGCATCACGATTCCAACTCCGCCGACCGCAAGCCCCACCTTGTCCGTGTAGAAATACGTGAGCTGCCCAATCAGATTTGCCACCAGGTTCATGCCGAACATTCCCGCCATGTCCGCCATATAGTCGCGTTTGCGCATCATCAGTTCGACGCCCTGCGAGTCATACCGGGTTTCCGCCTTTTGCCTTGCCATTGCCGCTCTCCTCCTGTTAGTTTTTTTGGGGTTTGCTGTTATGCGCTTATTATATTTGGTTGTTTCGTCAAGATATTGTAAGATACTGCATAAAATTGTGGAATCGCGCTATTTTTATGATTCTTTGCCTGGTGTACCCGTTTTTATTTGGTTGCCTGCATTTATTGGTTATTTCTCCAGTTTATCGACATCTTTCAGATAGATTGAAACCTCGCCGCAGTTGGGGCAAATTGCAACACATGGTTCCCCCATGCGGCGACCCCAGAATTTGTTTTTGTCATCCGCTAAAACAAGGCGATGTGCCGTGCCCAGTACCTTGAGGCCGCAGCCCTCTACCATATCGCTATTACACCTGATACATTTGCGCATGATTTTGAACGCCTCCATAAATGAGTGGTTTTGATTGTCCAGCGAATATGCAAAATCAAGTTGCGGAATTTATATCTCGACTTCGACCAAATGCCGCTTGCCGTCCCGGAAGTCGGGGACAAACTCGCCGCTGACCGCCTTGCCGTCCACCGTCAGGCGGAAAACACCCTCCTCTGTACGGTGGAACATAATCTGATAATCCGCCCCGCGAAAACGGCGGGTCATTTCCGCGCTCTGCCATTCGCTGGGGAAAGCCGGGTGGATACGAAGTCCGGCATAATCCCGATGTACGCCCAGAATACCCTCATACAGCCCCCGCATGGACCACGCCGAAGTCCCAGTGGTCCAAGATTGGTAAGAGCGGCCATAATACTTGGGATGGGTGGAATAGCAGTTGGTGAACACATAGGGCTCTGCACCGGATTGGACGGAAGGATTTTTTTCGCTGTCCGGCATGATTTTTTTTAGAGTGGACAACGCCTGATCGCCCCGGCCCAGCTTGCAGTCCATCAGGATTTTGAACGCGCTGGCGTGGCAGTAGACGCCGCCGTTTTCAAACAGCCCCGGCAGCATCCCGGACATCCGGCCAACCATGGGGGCATAGCCCATATAAGGCGGGTCGTTCAGCGGAAAACCAAAGTCCTGCTCCATGCCGTCTACCGCTTCGAGCAGTGCAGGGAGGTATTCTGGTTCCGCCACATCCCCCAGCACAGCCCAGGTCTGGGCGTTGAGGTAAATTTTGCTGCCGCTGCTGTCCTTCGACCCGATGTTCTCCGTTGGCGCAAGCGCTCGCCGATACCAGCCGCCGTCCCACGCGCTGCGGTTGATGCTGGTTCTCATCTCCTCAAACGCCGTCTGCAAAAAGGCCGCGTATTCGTTGTCGCCCAGCCAGAGCATCATCTCTCGCAGTTCCCGAAGTGCCAGACAAAACTGCTCCGAGAGCATGACGGACTCCGCTTCTTCCTCCGGGGGTATGTTCAGCGCATCGTTCCAATCCGCGAAGTAAATGCGTACCAGCCCATTACGGCCTCTGTCCTGGAGAAGCCGGTCAACAGCGGCCTTTACGTGTTCCAGGACGGTGGCCTCCCCGTCGTCCTGCCATGCAATGGGCAGGGACAGAAGGGAAGCGTCCCCAGTTTCCTTCAGCAGCTCGCATACCGCCCAGATAATCCAGAAAGGCTGGTCGGAGTAGCGGGTATCATCATAGGGATACCATGTCAGCACCGCGTGGCCGTCCCGGAACTGGTGGCGCAGGCACTCCAGAATTTCCTCCTTCGCCTTTTCCGGGCGGTAATTCAGCAGCGCCACGGCGATCTGCAAATTGTCGCGCACACCCTTCTTTCCAACGATGCAGAAATCTACCTGCTTTTTCAGCCAGTCGTTCATGACATTGTTAAGCCGCTGGTCTGGGGTGCGGACAGTAAGGGAGCCGTATTTTTGGCGGTTATATGCCTCTGCATCCCGCAGAGCCCCCGTTGCCACAGCCTTTTGCGTATAGCGGCGGGCTGTGTTACGGGCCTCCTCTATATCCTCGCTGACCCCGAACACAAAGCACAGAGTTTTGACCTCCCCCGGCAGCAGCGTCAATTTGTGCTGGAGTACCGCGCCGGGAATGAACAGCGAACCGTCTGACCCGCCGCAGTTTTCTCCGCAAATCAGGCGGCTGGGACGCTGGTATAGCGCGGTGGAGGCGGCGTCCGTCTCTGTGCGGGTACTCAACGGGCCGCAGAAAGCGGTCAGATCCCCGTCATAGGAGAACACTGGCTCGGACGCGGCTAAGAACCCCTGGTAGCGCCGATGTGGGGCGAAGGGGTGAGCGGAGTGGCAAAACACGCCGTTTAGTTCGTTGTCAAACTCCGTTTCCAAGGATCGGTACATTTCATAGTACCGGGGGTGGGTAAAGCCGTCCAGAGAGAAACTCACGGTGGAAAACACACTGAGCAGCTTTGGTGTGCCGCCTTGGTTTTCCAGCGTCACCGTCCACAGCTCTCCGTAAATATCCTTTGGCACGCAGATATGCCAGACAGCTTTCACCCCATCCCGGCAGGATTCCAGGCTGGAGCTGCTGATGGCGTGGGTGCAGCGGTAATCCTCCACCGCCTCGCACAGCGGGCCGCAGCCGATATTCCAGCACTGCTTGTTCTCCTCATCCCGCAGATAGATGTATCGCGCACCGTCCCGGTTGAGCATACACATATCCGCTTTTTCGTTGAGGTAGTAGCTGCGTCCATGGCCGGTCTGGGAGATTTGGGCGCAGTAGCCCAGGTCATTCCAGAGGTAGTTGTACCAATAGCGGGGCGTCTCCGGGTCGCGGATGGTAACGGCGCTGCCGTCCTCGGAAAACTCATAGACAGCTTTGCCGGTAGATCTGAGTTCTTTTGCCATTGGGAACACCTCAATCAATCGTCAGATGGTACTGCACACCCGGCAGGTCGCCTTTGATCGTAAAAATAACCTGATCCCCGTGCTTCTCGCCGTCAATGGCACCGATCTCCCGGCCCACGGGGTCAAGGACCGTCAGCTTTGCATGATCCGCCCGGACACAGAGGGCGCCCTCCAGCGTTTCCGCGTAGAGCTTCCCATCCATCCGCACCATGGTGAACTGGAACCCAGGCATCATCTCCGGGCCGGGCGTGTAGCTGGCGGCATCTGTGCCTGTGGTGCCCATAGCGGTCAGCAGGAACTCTCTGGCACTGGCGAGGGATTCTGCCCCAAGAGGCAGCAGCGCCAAGCTGATCCGCTCGTTCTTTGCCTGCACTGTCACCTGTTCGGAAAGCGCGATCTCCTGTTCCGGCGCTCCGCTGAAATAGCCGCAGCCGGGTGTGCTGATCTGGAAACGGGCGTGGTCAGGGTCAAAGGTGATTTCCCCTGTGTCAGATACCAGCTTGCCGTCCACATACCCGGTTCCCTCGTCCAGTACCTTCCACTCCTTCATAGCGCGGTCCACCAGGGCGGCGAACTCGCGGTAGTCGCCGTTGTGGGACGTCTGGACAATATTGTCAAAGACCAGCGCCTGTCCGCTCAGATGTACGCCGTCCTGCACTTCTCGTCCGCCTTGGGCGGCGCGGGCAAGGCGGTTCGTATCCAAGTACCGGCGCATGGGATCGCGGTAGGGTGACCACGCATAGTACACGCCGTGCCTTGCATCCCGCAGATCCGCTCCGTTGAGGAACCCAGCATTTATCGCCACATCGGCATCACCCTCATAGTGTTCGCCGCCGTTCAGAAACACATTGCGCATCGCGGTCAGATAGGGGAAAACGCACGTGGGCATGGCGTTGAAGTTGGGGAGCGTCTTGAGATCGTTCTGGGTATAGACCACATCGACGCGGTTTTTCGCCGTGGAAACCAGCCCCTTGAGGAACACACTGGCCATGAAGCCCCACTGGCAGATCACAGCCGGATCATTGTAGGCGTCAAAGACGCTCAGGATTTCATCCGCGGGCCGGTTGTCCGCTTTCTCGGATGTGTGGTAGTTGTAGAGGATCAGTCCATCCCAATCATTGAGGCAGGCGTAAGCTACGGTGTGGACGTATGCGGTGGAGTGGAAGGGGTGCAGGCCGTACTCGTTCCACTCGCTGAGCATAAAGGGCTTGCCCTCCACAATGGCCACGGAGGCCAAACTCAGCAGCGTGGTCGCCATCGCTCCCGCGCCCTGCTGCATGACCAGCGGGTTTGCCGAGACATACTCCGTGGGGCCGAATACCATGTAGGTGTCGTTCTGCACCGGCAGGATCGGGTGGTTGAAGTAGGCGTTGTTCTCCATCAGGTCGCCGTCCGTATGGCCATAGACATCCGCCGCCCCGGCCATCAGATTGCTGGCTACAATAGGTACTTTTACGCCGAGGGAAACGAGGTAGTCCTTCATATCCTGGTAGAACCGGCGGTTCATCAGGATGCCGAACTCCATGAAGTCTCCGTAGCGGGAGGAATTTTCGGGGGCGTCCCAAGCGCCCAGCGGCTCGTTGACGGACTGATAGAATCCGCCCTCAATGCCCCGCACCGTGCCGTCAGCGGGATCCTCCTCATCACCCAGCGCACAGACACCATCGTTCGTCCATGCTTCCTTCAGCCGCTCCCGCGTATGGTATTTCATCAGCAGATAGTTCCCGAAACGGCACTGCACTTCGTCCCGGTAGGGCATCATCTCATCACCCTGGTCTGACCCCATGTTTCCCTTGATAGCGGACTCCTCGTTATTCACCTGTACCGTCATCACTGCGGGATCATCTACCAGCGCAAGCCCGGTGTAAGGGTTCACATGGCACAAAAGCTCACGGGCGTATTCCTTTTGCAACTCAATAAGCCGCTGGTTATACATAGGATGGCGCTTCATACAGGAGGGGACGGAGCCGGGATAGTCCAGCCCGTCCGCCTCCAGGAAGGCACGGGCCACGATCAGGTCAATATGCAGATAGATCCCCTTTTCCTTGAGCTTCGCCGCGAGATAGTCGAAGCGATCCAGGCCCTCCGGGTTAAACAGGCGGCTGCTGCCTTTATCGTAGTCCAGCAGAGGGGCCTCCCGGCAGCTTGCCCAGGTTCCGGGTTCATCGCTAATGGGGCAGTCTGCCGCATGGAGCCGGATGACGTTCACTCCCATGCTGGCAAAACGCTCGGCCAGCTTCTCCGCATCCTCATGGGACGGCGTGTTGGAGCGGGCGGCGATGTTGAAGCCCAGGAACCGGGCCCGCTGCCCATTCTCATAATACAGGTGTCCATCCTTGACCCGGACAAAACCGTGCTTGCCCGCCGGGGCATCCAGCAGATGGGAGA
This sequence comes from uncultured Oscillospiraceae bacterium, assembly GCA_910579485.1. Classification (GTDB taxonomy): domain Bacteria; phylum Bacillota; class Clostridia; order Oscillospirales; family Oscillospiraceae; genus Pelethomonas. The sequence continues at coordinate 36,331 of CAJTVO010000005.1, forward strand.
AGTCCAGAACCCCCTGATTGGGTTCCACCATGTCAATGCGGATGTGCTGTTTCATACTGCGTCCTCCTCTAAATGAATTGGGGTTGCTTTCTGATGTTACTGTATCAGAAAGCAACCCAACGTTATTGCAATATTCCGCTTCAAATTGCAATATTCTATCTTGTTATTTGCTGCATCCCAATATATAATAAAAGCACACCACAAAGGGGAAAGGAGCATCGAACATGGACTATGCTGCCTTTTGTAAGCAGTTTTTTTCTGCAACAGGAATTCCAACCGTCCTTTTTTTTGAGGAACGTCTTGTTTACTGTGCGCTGGCGGATGTTCTGTCTATTCAGGCGCTGGATGCCTGGACAATTTATACCCCCACCAAAAATCCAGAATTCTCCTGCATCAATCCCGACCTGGAATATGGTCATGTGCGTATTGAGGGGACGGGCTATGATCTGTTCATCGGTCCGCTTTTCACCGTGCCCGTCACGAAAGAGCTTGCCCGGGAATTTATGGAGGACAGCAAAGTGTCTCCTGACCATTGGGAGGCGGTGGAGGAATTGCTATATGCGCTCCCGTCAGGGAGCCATCCGCAGTTTGTTCGGTATTTGAGATTTTTACACCAATGTCTCAATGGAGCGGATGCTGCGGAGGAAGATTTTTTTACAGAAGGTGACAGCAGTGCAGTAAACCGGGAGATGCGGGCGCTGTACACCGCTATTGAGGCCAAGGAAAACACATCTGCGCACAACTCCTATGACTTTGAACGGAAATTGTACCGCTTGATCCAATTAGGTGATACTAACCGACTAAAAGCATTTCTGGAAAAAACGCGGGACTTCCCCAGAGAAGGGCGGGTTGCCCGCACACCGCTCCGGCAGGCCAAGAATATTTTGATTGGTGTGGCGGAAAAGGCGGGCCTTCTGGGCGCGATCCCCGGCGGTGTCGATATTGAGCGGGTCTATCAACTGATTGATCTTTACATCTGCGAATGCGAGCAGATGCAGACGGTTGACGAGGTCCGTCGGCTACAATACATCATGCTGATGGATTTCTGCCAGCGCGCGGGGACGGCCAAACTTCCGAAAGGCGTTTCCGCGGAAATCAGGCAGTGTATGGATTACATCCAGAGCCACACCAATATGACGATTACGGTGGAGGAGGTAGCAAAGCAGATCCATTGCAGCAGCTCCTCTTTGATGCGCCGTTTTAAGGCGGAAACCGGCATGAAGGTGGGCGATTACGTTGCGAAATGTAAAATGGAAGAAGCCTGCGATTTGCTTGTCTATGGAGAACGCAGTTTGGCGGAAATCAGCGCTTACCTGGGCTATTCCAGCCAGTCCTATTTCCAGAACGTTTTTAAAAAGCAGTACGGCATCACGCCGATGCAGTATCGGAAACAGAATCGTCAATGAATAACAAGCTGGTTTCCCTGAGAATACGGGAGATGGAGAACGAGGGGTTTCCCCTGCGGGGGGACGGGGGTGGAGAAACCGGCAAGCGATGCAAGTGTATTAACACTTGCACTTCGCTTGTTGGTGGCACGGCCCCCAAACCCCCATTGAACAGCCCCGTGCCGGGGCTGGCTGCGCGTTCCTGCGGAACGCTTTTGTCGGGCCTGCGGCCCTCCCAGAGACGAGGGAAACGGTCAGCGTTGTTCCTCATGCCGGGTGGCCTCCGCCTCTTTCTCCTGCCGGTCGTAGCCCATGATCCTGTCCACGTTGGCCCGGACAGTCAGCAGCTCCCGCATTTCGTCACGGGCCTTTTTGTAGTCGGCGTAGGCCGACTTTTTCTCCGCCAGCAGAGCGGCGTACTCGGCTTGGAGGCTCTTGACGGTGGGCAGCTTTTTCAGCCCCAGGCCGTCAAAGAAATTTTTCGCCGCCTGATGCAGCAGGATGTCACTCTCATGCTCGGCCTTGAATTTCTTGGAGTACCCGGCCTTACGGTAGGCCACATAGGTATCCCTGGTCTTGGCGTAGTTGATGATGTGCGTTTTCAGCACAGCGATCTCCGCCATGCGCTGCTCCGCCGCCTTGATCTGGCCGGACAGAGCGTTGTAGCGGGCGGTGGCCTCGTCCGCCTTGGCGGTAAGGTCGGCATAGTCCAACAGACCATGCTCCGTCAGATAATTCATGGTCTGCGCCATCTGTTTGAGATTGAACACGCTGGCCCACCGGGCGTAGCCAGCGCCCTTGCCCGCTTGCAGCTTGGCTTGAATATCCACCAGCAGATTTACTTTTGGCGGATCTGCGGGGTGGATATTTTTCTTGCTGGGGACATGGACGCGCTTGCCGGACAGGACCTCCATCAGAGCGCCCACGCTGTACGCCTCGCCCATGCTGTCAGCATCCAGCCGGACAAATTTTTTCTTCCCCGCCGCTTTCAGCCGGATGGATTTTCCCCGTGGAGAAACTTCAATCCCGGCCTCGGCCAGCAGCTTCAGCAGGGCGTTCAGATCGGCGGGCTTCTTCTCCAGCGCGGCATCAATCGCCGCTTGAAGCTGCTCCCGGTGAGAGGGCGGTTTGTCTCCCAGCCACCTGTTGTATGACTTACCCCGGCGCTTGGGATTCTCCACGATGGAGTATCCGTTTTCGATGCAGATGGTATCACTCAGCCGCCACAGGGCTTTGGTGCTGCCCCAAAAATTTCGGAACTTCCGGGAATGGTCCAGCACCGTAGAATTGAAAATGATGTGGTTATGAATGTGTGCCTTATCAACGTGGGTGCAGACGATAAAAGCGTGGTTTCCCTTCGTAAAGCGGCGGGCCAATTCCTGCCCCAGGCGGTTGGCCTCCTCCGGGGTGATCTCACCGGGAACGAAGGACTGACGTATCTGATAGGCAATCACATCGTCAGCCCCGCGCCGTCTGCCGGTCTTGGCCTGATACTGCCGCTTGGAAAATAGAAATTCCGCATCGGCAATTTTGCTGTTGCATTGGTAGCTGGTGATGAGCCTGCCGCCGTCTGTCTTTTCCGGGTTCTCCACATAGTCCAGAATGTCGCTGATGGCCGTCCCCACTGTCCGGCCCTTGCCGGTGTGCAGAGGGATGAGGCGGGTGGTGGCGATAAGACGGCCTCCTTCCGTAATTCAATTTTGCTGCTCCCGCCTGGGATATTGAACGATCACCTTTTGTTTGCGCCGCGCATAGTCCAGCGTCTTTGCTGCCCCGCCCCACTCGTGCGTCACGCCGGAGATCACCACGCTGCTCTCCCGGACCATCCATTCGTTTCGTCTCACGATGGCATAGCGGGGCGGCACGTTCTCCAACGGCGGGTAGGTGGTGTTGTCATAACGGGTGGCGTCAACCTCCCGATTGAGATAGGCCAGGACCAGCACCGCCTCAATGTGGGGATAGGTGGCCTTTTGCCGCCTGACCGCCGCTGCCGCCAGACTGTCGAAGTCTCCATAGCCGCCCAGGTAGAAGGTGTCCGCGCCACCCTCAATCAGGGAAGGGAGAATCAGGTCCAGCCATTTGGAAAACTCGCTGGACTGATTGTATAGCTTGCTGTGTCCGCAGAATGTGACGGTCACGGAGATTGCCCCCTCCCGTACTTTTGTAATTCGCTTTTATTATACGAAAGAAATTATTAAAATGCAACGATTTGTAAAAGTATAATTAGCGAAGAATACAAGTATAGGGGGCGAGTGCTTTGAAAGACATTCTCACCGCCATTACAACGAACCGGGAGGCGCGGGGGTGGACAGAATATCAACTCGCCGAGCGTTCCGGTTTGCCTCAGTCCACAATTTCATCCTGGTATCGGAAGAACATGATACCTACTGTTCCTTCGCTGGAAAAGATATGTCATGCGTTCGGCATTACCTTATCTCAGCTCTTTGCGGAAGGAGAATCGCCGGTGTCGCTGACTGAATCACAGGCGGAATTATTGGACCGCTGGGCAAGGCTTGATGAGAAGCAGCAGGCGGTGATTTTCCAGCTCCTTGACCTCATGTGATGGTAAAGTAAGAGGACGGCCCAGCTGGACCGCCCTCTCACTGTTTTGTAGTTAAAACACTGCATCCTGGATGAAGTACCGCAGGTCCTGGACCTTCCCCAGCAGCCGAAGCGCCGCCGAGGGCAGTCCCAAGGGGCTGAGGAGAAAAGCGATCACCAGGAGGATGATGCCATTCTGGACGGAGTAGGTCAGCAGCACCGCCAGCCCCAGAAATCCTATCACCCACCCGGCCAGTCCCGTGACCATAGAGACGCAGTACAGCACCCCGACACACAGCCAGACGAACATGGTCAGCACCACAACAATGGGAGCGGCCAGCACTTTCAGCAGAAACCTCATATTCTCTCGCCCCTTTCTTGTTCTGGCATCATCATATAGGAGCATCGAAAATTTTGCAAGGATGTCACTGAATCGCCGCCAGCGAGGTCAAAATTTTCTGCGCCGCGTCCCACAGCCCGTCATAGTCCCGCCGCAGTTCCTCCAGATCGGCGTCATAAAACCGGCCTGTCTCATGGATGCGGCGGGTAAGCTGGTTCAGATTATTCGAGGACCGGCGCAGGAGGGATACCATCTCTGAAAGTTCGGGCAGCTCCAGGTTGACCACATAGCCGTCAATGGCAATCTTCCGCAGATAGGCACTGAGATTTTTCGTGCCGTACTGCTCCATCTTGGTCTGTATCATCTCTTTTTCCTGTTCGGACACATAGAACAGCATCGGTATCGTGCGCTTTCGCTTTGCCACCGTCACCGCTCCTGTTCCTTGGTTTTTTTCTTGGCGGCGGTGGGGCTGTCGGGGAGAGGTTGCTGCAACTTCTTCCGCACAGAGGGCTTGCGCAGGACCAGCTTCTGAAAACGGTTCTCGTCCCTGGTGATGAGGGCGTAGGTTCCTCTGCGGCCCTCCAGTGTGGAGAAGGACAGGGATTGGAAGGGCAGCATAGCCATCAGCCGGTCGGTGTCCTTGGTCTTGGCCCGCGCCAGGAAGTCGGGGGAAATCTGCGCCATATAGTGGGTCCCGTTGGGGCTGTTCGGCTCACGGGTATCCTGGAATTTGCACAGGATGTTCAGCGCCTCCGCTTTTATGTCCTCCTTCGTCAGCGGGAGAGACAGGAGATACTCATGCCGCGCCGTTGTCAAAAAGGCGTCCACAAGGACCGGGTGGCTCCGCACCGCGTACTCGAAGCTCCTTTTGCTGTCAAAAACGGGGGCGGTCATGGCCCAATCCTTGTTGGCGCTGGAGTACCGCCCATCATGTAAATTGTTCTGCACCGTTGCTGCCAGGACAAAGAGTGTCCGTTCATAGCCGAATTTTTGCACCACATCCCGGACCGCCGCCTTGCTTTCAAAGTGATAGCCGTCGTGGTATTTGCTGATCGTTGCACCTATCTCTTCTGCACAGGCGAGATTGGCCTTGAGGGAAGTCCGAAACTGCTCCAGCTCACCATTTTCCCGCGCATAGTCGCCAGGATATTTGTAGACAGGGGATTTCCGAAGTTCCTCCTCCTGCCGGATGAGATCATCAGCAAATCGCTCAATAAAATCACCGACTTCTTCGATATACCTGTCCTTCTGTTTACCCCATGCTTGGTAAATGTTTTCCAGAGGAGAAGAAAGTTTTAGCAACGCCTCCGCCTGGGGCGTAGTCAAATCATTACTTTCAAGCGCGGTCAGAATTTCTTCACGAACGATATAGTCATAGGCGTGACTTAGGATTACATCTGGCGGTTGGGCCATGAGGTCTGCCTTATAAGCGTTCAATGACGCTTCTACCCGACCCTTAAGTGTCTCCATCAATTTTTCTTCTTCCATAAATGCCTCCTTAAATAAAGTCAGGCGGGGGTGGCCCCGCCTGACTGTCACCGCTCTGGCTGGCAGCGTTTCGGTTTGTCCGGGCTTTTCTCCCTGGGTGGCAGAGGGCGCTTCAAGCTGTCCAGCACCGAGGGACGGGCGCTCTTGGCAATGGCCTGTTCCGGCGGTGGTGCACCCCGGTCGATGTTGAGGGCGGCGTCCAGTTCGATCAGACGGGCGGACTTCTCTTGCAGCTCCGCCTCCTGGGGGAAGGGTTTGCCCAATTCAGCTTTTGCAGCGATCAACTGCTGTTGCAGCGTCTGGATGCTCCCTTCCACGGCCATCAACCGCTCCGGCATTTTCTCCAGAGCATTGTCCATGCGGACCACATTACCTAAAATGTCCTCGCCCAGGTCAACCAGGTGGGTCATCTCTCCCTTGAGGGTCATCTGCGTATTTTCAAATATCTTACTGCGGGAAACTGTCATGGAAAAGCCCCGGTAACTGCCGATCTCCTTTGTCTCACCAGCTTCGAGTTCCTTGCAGGCGGTAATCAGCGCCTTGCCCGCCTCCGTCTTGTCGGTGAACGTCACGCCGCCGATCTCCATCCCGGCAAATCCCTGTTTCAGTTCCTCGGCGGCGGGGGGCTGAGATTCTTCGGGGCCAGCGGCGGTTGGCTGTTCCCCTTCGGCCTTGGGCGGCGGGGCCTCCACCTTCACAATGGGGTGAGGATGCGCCGCCAGCGTTTCCATGTCGGCCTTGAAACCGGCGATAAACTCCTGGTTCTGCTTGATCTCCGCCGGAATGTGTTTCAGCACCCGATCCTCCAACCGGAATTGCTGGCTCTGATGGTCCGCTTTCAGCAGCTTCAGCCGGGAGACTTCAATGTCCAAGTCCATGCGCTCCTTGATGCGGGGGTCCCCGGCGCACAGGGCCTTGATCTCGGCATAGCTGAGCGCCGCCTCGTCCACATCCTCGCAGGAGCGTACAGGAGATTTAGAGGTCATGATTTGTGATATAAATTTCTGCTTATTCTCAACAGTTTGCCACAAATAGGCGTCAAAAGTTCCTTCTGTGACATAACGGAACACATGGACTTTCTTGTTGTCGTTGCCCCGGCGCTCAATGCGGCCCTTGCGCTGGATAAGGTCGCGGGGCCTCCACGGGCAGTCCAGATCGTGCATGGCGATGAGCTTTTTTTGGACGTTCGTCCCGGCTCCCATCTTGGATGTACTGCCGATGAGGACACGCACCTGACCGCTGTTGACCTTCGCAAACAGGTCCTTTTTCTGCTTGTCGGTTTTGGCGTCATGGATAAAGGCGATTTCCTCTGACGGCATACCGGCGGCAATCAGCTTGGAGCGAATATCGTCATAGACGGTAAAGGGCCTCACCGGGTCGGCGGCGTCCTCCGTCAGTTCCCCCGCCTTTTGCCTTTTTACCGGGGCCTGGGGTGTGGAAATATCGCAGAACACAAGCTGGGTCAGCCGGTCCGCCGCGCCCTCCCGCCAGATGCTCAGAATGTTTTCCACGCAAAGGTTGACCTTGGTTCCCGGCTCATCCGGCAGCAGCGGGTCAATGATACGCTGGTCCAGTCCCAGTTTCCGTCCATCGCTGGTAATCTTTAACATATTGTCGATGTGTGGGTCCACCGAACCGCTGTGTACCCTGGAGGCCCGTTTGGACAGCTCCTGGACCATGGCCTTTTGATGTTCGGTGGGCTTGGAGGCTACTGTGTGATATTCTACATCCGGCCTGGGCAGATTCAGCTGGTCGGCAGTCTTTACGTCCGCTGCCTCTTTGAACAGGTTCATTAACTCCGGGAGGTTGAAAAACTTGGAGAAACGGGTCCGGGGGCGGTAGCCGGTCCCCTCCGGGGCCAACTCCAACACCGTGGCCGTTTCCCCAAAACGGGAGGCCCAGCAGTCAAAGTGGCCCATACCCATCTCTTGCAGCCGGTCATACTGGAGATAGCGGTGGATGGTGAACATTTCGGTCATACTGTTGCTGATCGGCGTACCCGTGGCGAAGATCACGCCCCGGTTCCCTGTGGTTTCGTCCAGATAGCGGCACTTGGCAAACATATCGCTGGACTTTTGGGCATCGGTGGTGGAGAGGCCCGCCACATTCCGCATTTTCGTGACCATGAACAGATTTTTATAAAAATCCGACTCGTCCACAAACATCCTGTCCACGCCCAGCTGCTCAAAGCTGACAACGGTATCCTTGCGGTGGGACGCTCTCAGTTTTTCCAGACGGTCCTCCAACTGCCGCCGGGTCCGCTCCATCTGCTTGACGGTGAAGTGTTCCCCGTTGTTGTCCTTAACCTCCTGGATACCGGCCATGACCTCCCGTATTTCATTTTGAATGAGCTGTTCCTGGCGCTCATAGCTGACGGGGATTTTTTCAAACTGCGATTGTCCGATGATAACGGCGTCATAGTCCCCGGTGGCGATGCGGGCGCAGAATTTTTTGCGGCGGGCGGGTTCAAAATCCTGCTTCCTGGTGACGAGGACGTTGGCCGAGGGGTACAGCCGCATAAATTCCGAGGCCCACTGTTCCGTCAGGTGGTTGGGGACTACAAAGATGGATTTGCGGCACAGGCCCAGCCGCTTGCTCTCCATGGCGGCGGCGATCATCTCAAAGGTCTTGCCCGCGCCCACCTCATGGGCCAGGAGGGAGTTGCCGCCGTACAGCACACGGGCCACGGCGTTGACCTGATGGGGCAGCAGCTTGATCTCCGGGTTCATGCCGGAAAAGGTGATATGGCTCCCGTCATACTCGCGGGGCCGGGTGCTGTTCATTTCCTCATTGTACTGCCGCACCAGGGTCTGCCGCCGCTGGGGGTCCTTCCATATCCAGTCCCGAAAAGCGTTGCGGATCAACTGCTGCTTCTGCTGGGCCAAGGTAGTCTCTTTTCCGTTGAGTACCCGTTTTTCTTTGCCGTCCGGGCCTTCGACCTTATCATAAACACGCACATCCCGCAGATTCAGAGAATCCTCCAGAATTTCATAGGCGTTGGCCCTGCTGGTCCCGTAGGTGGTGTAGTCTGGAATGTCGCGGGTGGATACGGAGAATTTTGCCGCGATATTCCACTCCGCCGTATGGGGAGAGTAATTGACCTGGATGTCCCGCCGCAGATTCCGGGGGGTGTCCAGGGTTTCCTCCATAAACTGCTGGATGTACTTTTTGTCGATCCAGGTAGCCCCCAGCCGCACCTCAATTTCAGAGGCGTCCAGGTCCCTGGGCTGGGCGGCGGTCAGGGCCTCCACGTTGGGCTGAATCCGCGCCGCCTCCTCCGGGGGCAGCACCTGGGCCATCGCCTGGGCCATACGCAGCTTCCGGCGCACGTTGCCGGAGAGGTATTCGTCAGCGGTGACAAGGGGAAAGCGGTTCAGATCGGCATAGGCTTTTGGAATATAATCGGGGTTCTCATTACACCGCACATCCCGGAAGATCACGCCGGTCAGCGCCCGCTCCAGTTCCGCCTCGGTCTTGCCGGTGAGCTGGGCCATGTAGGGCATATCCACTCTGGCCTTTTCCGCGATAGAGACGGCCAGTGCCTCGCTGGGGGTGTCCACATGGTCCACAGCCCGGTGGGGGCTGATGGTCCGCTTGGTGAACATATCCGCCTTGCGCTCCAGCCGCCCGTCCTCGTCTACGACCTCCAGGGCGCACAGCAGATAGTAGGCGCTGTCGCTGGAAAAGGCCAGCCGGTTGCCCCGGTCATTGATAAGGCCGAATTTGGCGGTGAAGCTGTCGTAAAGCCGGTTTAACTCCCGCTGCTGCTCCCGGATGGCACTGTCGGGGGTGTATTCGTCCATCTGAAGGTCGATCAGGCGGTGTACGCAGTCCCGCAGCTCCACCATGCCCTTGACACGCTCTGCGGCGGTGGCGTTCAGTTCCTGCTTTGCCATGATGGAATTTTCCCGGAAATACACATCCCCGTCCACAATGGTATAGGAGAAGTTTTTTACATCCGGGTCGGCGGGGATGGTGACGCCCTCTTGGGCCGTTTCCTCCAGTTCGGGCGGGTCGGCCTCCCAGTACTGGCCGCGAATGTATTTGACGGCATCGTGCAGCTGGTCGGCCAGCACCAGCCCCTCAATCGGCTCCACTGTGAAATCCTGTTTGCCGTATTGTGTGCTTTCGGCGCTTTGACGGCCTAAAATCATCTCCGGGTGGTCCACGAAATAGCGGTTGATGGTAAAGCCGTCCTCATTTTCGCCGGTATGGACCCAATCCGGCAGTTCCGTCTGCGGACTGTCCCGCTTTTGGAGAAACAGTATATCGGACACCACTTCCGTCCCAGCGTTGGCCTTGAACGCATTGTTGGGCAGACGGATGGCCCCCAGGAGATCGGCCCGCTCCGCCAGATATTTCCGAACGTCCTCGCCCTTGGAATCCATGGTGTAGCGGCTGGTGACAAAGGCCACGATGCCGCCGGGGCGCACCTGGTCCAGGGCCTTGGCGAAGAAGTAGTTGTGGATGTTGAAACCCAGACGGTTATAGGCGGGGTCATTGACCTTGTACTGACCAAATGGGACGTTGCCCACGGCCAGATCGTAGAAGTCCCGGCGGTCGGTAGTCTCAAAACCGGCCACGGTGATGTTGGCCTTGGGATAAAGCTGCTGGGCAATGCGCCCGGTGAGGCTGTCCAGCTCCGTGCCGTACAGCTTGGACGCGGCCATGCTCTCCGGCAGGAGGCCGAAGAAATTGCCCACACCGCAGGCGGGTTCCAGGATGTTGCCGCCGGTAAATCCCATATTGCCCACAGCCTCATAGATGGCCTTGATAACGGTAGGGCTGGTGTAGTGGGCGTTCAAGGTACTGGCCCGCGCCGAATTGTATTCCTCTGGGGTGAGGACCACTTGCAGCTCTTTGTACTCGTTGGCCCAATCCGGCTTTTTCGGGTCAAAGGCGTCCGCCAGAGCGCCCCAGCCCACATAGCGGGAAAGTATCTCCTGCTCGGCGGGGGTGGCGGCACGTTTGTCAAACTCGATCTCATGCAGGGTAGTGACGGCCTCCAGGTTCCGGCGGAATTTCTCTTTCAGTCCGCCCTCGCCCAGGTGATCGTCCGTAATGCGGAAATTCGCTGGGCCGGGAACCGTTTGGGCCTGTTCCGGGCTGTCAACAGGCAGACGCTCCACGACTATATCAAAAGGCAGGCCGTTTTTGTCGCCGGGATAGATGGTGGCCGGTCCCGGCTCTGGCCGCTCAGGTTCCGGCTCCTGGGTGAACAGATGGGCGTTGCGCTCATCGTGGCGCACAGCATCCTCGAAGAAGTCCTTGGAAACATTCTGATGGCTCCAGGCATACGGGCCGGTGTGGATGATAATATCCAGATCACCGATGCCCTCAATGGTTCCGCTCACATCGTGGTCGCCATAGGCAAAGGCCACCTTGTCCCCCACCTGATAGGACAGTTTACCCTCCAACTCCACCGGCTCCCGCTGGACCGGCGCACGGGAAAAGCCGTCCAGCTCTTGCAGCCAGAGGGCGCGGAGGACGGAGGGAACCAGCGCCCAGCCCATATACGCGCCAGAGGAAAACTTGTCGTGTACCTTCACTTCTATGCCGGTGGTGGAGGTAAAGTAGTCGGCCATCTCGCCGGTCATAAGCGTCATAGTTTCGGCCCGGTCCGCAAACTGTTCAGACAGACGATGACCAATTTGGGTGTTGTTCTCCCCGGAGCGCAGCCAGCCGGAGATATACGCCTTGTCCCGGTCAGTCAGCAGGCCGGAGGTCAGGATTTCCCGCAAATCCGCATTGACCTTCCCCAAGTCAGCGGGCAGAAACTCCGTGACAGGCCCATTCCGTGAATCCTGCCATAAAAGCTGCTCAAAGCGGTCCTTGGGTTCAGAGCGCAGGATGGGATAGGCCAGACTGGGGTCCCGCAGCTGCACATCAAACAGGTTGATGTCGGTGATCTCAAAGGCGGTCTTGTCCAGGTAGACGGTATCGCCCACGTTGTAGGCCGGGGCCAGCGGGTCGTGGGTCGGCTGGTCCGCCGCACTTATGACCTCCTGGGGGGCGTTCACCTCGCGGGTGGCGGGCTGGCCGGACAGGTCAGGCGGTTCAGCCGGGGTATTCTCCGCCTGTTCCTGCGCCGCAATCTGCTCCACATCGGCCATGACCTGTTCCACAAAGGCGCTGGGTTCGCCGCTCTCCAGCTGCTCCCGGATGGCGGCAGGGTCGATGTCCTCAAAATTGTCCAGTTCCTGCTCGGTGAAAAAACGGTCCTCCTTGATGAGTTGGGCGATCCGGCGCTGGACCTTGGGCCAGGGCAGTTCCAGCATCTCAGGACTGCCCTGACGGATAACGAACAGATTTTTGTCCGCAGCACCGCCGTACTCACGGGACAGCCACTCCGCCGTACCCTTTTCCCGCCCATGGGCCTCCATGTAGCGGACCACCCGGCGCTTGCTGTCCAGATCGCCGTTCCACGCCTGGAGGGCCTCGTCAATATCGTCCTGGGACAGAGGCCGCAGCAGCTCATGGAGTTGGGGATAGGTTTCGTCTATGACCTCCCGATGCAGCCGGTTACGAAATACCGGCACATCAGAAAAGAGCCGAATCAGTTCCATGTCACCCGAATGGAGGACTGCACGACGTACAGCGGCATTGCCCTCAATGACGGCGTTCTCCCGGTCGGAGTGGCCGCAGGCGTTGCGGTAGGCCGTGTCCTCGGTGACGGCGGCAATCACTATCGGCTTATATTTGTCATACTGCTCCCGGATAGTAGGCGCTGACGTTTCTGCTTCATGGTCGATAGAGCGCAGCGTATAAACGCCGCGCTCATTGGTTGCAGCGTCCACCGCTGAGATCGTCACATCGTACTTGTCCCGGAGTTTTTCTACATACTGTTCCAGAGCATGGGCGGGGATGCCGCACATCTTCACCCGGCCAGCGCCGGGGACAGGCCGGGTGGTGAGGGCCAGCCCCAGCAGCGGGGCGGCGGTTTCAGCGTCATTGCCGTACATCTCAAAGAAGTCGCCCATCTGAAACAGAACAATATCGTCCGGGTGGGCCGCTTTCACGGCGTTGTAGTCGTTCATGACGGCGTTGCTGAACGGTTCGGCCTCAGATATAACAGAAGGACCGGGCGCTTTCACGCTCGGTCCCTCCGGGGCAGGCTGTATATTTAACTGTAGATCAGTTCCGAGAAGATGATCTTCTCCGCCTGGGACTTGCAGCTGTTCATTAGTCCCACCCAGGCCATGGGGTCCCTGGATTTCAGTTCCTCCGTGGCCCCCGCCGTTTGCGCCAGGGAGGGCATCATCCTCTCCAGCATCTCGTTGGCCTGATCCTCCACCTCCAGCAGGTGGCTGAACAGTGTCCCGTTCAACCACAGGCGGTTGAACAGGCCCGGACGGTGCTGTTTCAGATAACTCCGGCGCAGCAGTCCGTATTTGGTCAGATTCCGTTTCGGCTGTTCGGGCAGGGTCAGGTTCGGCAGCAGGACGTCCCCCACCTGGGTGTAGGTCAAGTTGTTTTCCATGTTCGGCGTTCCTTTCCGCGAGTTTTTCTCGCTCATACCGTTTAATGGTGACTTCGATCTGCCGCAGCACCGCTTCGCTCCCCTGGCTGACCGCAGTACCCAACTCTGTGATGGTGTCGGGGGTATTGAAGTCGAAAATACTCAGAAAATCCTCATGCTCAAAGTAATTTTCCGGCTCCAAGCCGCAGCGGGCCATGAGGGCAAAGGTGATGCTGACCGCGGCGGCGTCTCTGAATTGCTTTCCGATGTTAAACGCATCATACTCCTCCAGAAAACTTCCGTCAACGATGTGGAGCAGATCGTACTCATGGTCATTCCAGTAGTCCGCCGCAAGCTGACCGGCAATTTTTTCAAGCTGGTCGGCAAGGCCGTCCTCGCCGGAAACGCCGTACCGTTCCGTCAATGCCGAGGACACCGCCGCCTGATGCTCCGGGCGGTACTGCCACAGCCAGGGGCGGCGGGCGTTCTCCTTCTCGCGGGTGTCAGACACATCAAAGACATAGCGCACCTTGTTTTCCCCGGTGCTGGTGTCGATGAGGGCGATACCCCTGGCCCCCTGCATCACATACCGGCGCATCTGCTTACTCCACAGTTCATAGCTGGCACAGGCGGTGGCGTCCGGGCGCTGGGCATAGATCATCAGCTGTTCCCGGTAGGGGTATTTGTAGATACGGCCCATCATAGCCAAAAAGCCAGTCCACTCCTGGTAGCTGCTGGTGATCTGATGGGTGGCGTGGTCGGCAAGTTCCAGATATGCCAGGGCCTTATCCGCCATAGGCAGCATCCTCCGGGTCAATGTCGGGGGTGAGGTCCAGAGCGGCGTAGTCGCTGTCCGTCATGCGTCCCAGCTTGGCAAGGGCGCTGTCAGTCAGGTCCCGCAGCTCATCCTCGTCCGGCCCCAGATACCCCCGCATATCCGTCAGGGCGTCGATCAGGCCGGTACGGGTCCCGGCACTGTTGTAGAGGCACAGCAGGGTGCGCTCCTCAAAGGTCAATTCGTTCATCGTTCCAAACTCCTCCTTTTCTTCTGCGCGGCCTTTTTCTGCCGCTCCCGGATAGACTGTATCTCCCGGCCCTTGTACGCCGCCCGGATGTCGGCCATCAGGCGCTCACGGTCATGGTCGGGGACCTGTTTCAGCTTCTCCAGGGTGGAGGCGAACAGGCCGTACACCTGGGGGGACTTCCGCAGGGCGGGAAGGGCGGCGGTCAGGTCCTCGATCAGATGCTCCGGGGTGTTCATAGCGTACTGAAAAATGGTCTGCTGCTCCTCGCCGGTAAAGCGGGTCAGGTGCTCACTCATGCGGCGAAAGGCATATACAGCGCCGTCCTCGTCCCGGACCGGCTCATACCGCGCCGGGGTCTGAAGAAACATCCCGTCCATGCCAGCGCCGCCGATGTAAAAACCTGCCTCGTCCTTCTCCCTCTCCAACACCACTGAATCGTCCGCCAACACAAAACCCGGTTCGGTATGCTTGTTGATGAGGCCCATGGTCACGCCCACCTGATTGATGCCCACGATCTCCCCTGGGACCTCAAACAGCGTAAGGTCATATTTGCCCAATTTATCACCGCTCCCTTTCCGCGCTCTTTCCGGGCGCTGTTCGTCTCGTCTCCTGTTTTGGCTGATTTTTCAGCTTTTCCCGCACAGACTGCTTCTTTTCCCGTTCCTCCCGGTGGGTGGCAGCGGCCAAATCCATGAGAGAGATCGGCTGGCCGGACCGGGCCTGTTGTTCCAACTCCGCCACAGTCGGCTGCTTGGGGCCGTTGTTGATGATGCCGTCGATCATGCCCAAATCATCTTCCATGGACATTTCCGCCGCTTTCAGATAATTTTCCGGCTTGATGAAGTCAGGAACCTTTGCATACCCAAAACTGTCGCAGTAATGGAAGGATACCACGCCGTCCTGTTTCACCGCAAGGATGTCACTGACAGACATGAGAGGCCGGTGATAGTCCGCAGGGGGAACCGTATTGAATTTTTGATACAATTTTTCCAAGGCGCTGGACCCCTGCCCAAAGGTCATTTCGCCGGTATAGGCCAGTTCATAATTGGCCCGGTCAGGCGTTAAGCCCTGGGAGGTCAACCAGTCCATGTTCATAAACCGCAGGCGGTCCGGGGCCTCGTCCTTAATCTGATAGATAGCGAAGCAGTCGCCGCCGTGGTCCAGAAAGGCCCGCTCCCGCTCCTCCTGGTGGTTCAGCCGGTCCACGATGGCCTGATGGAAGTCGGGGGCAGCTTCCCATTCCTCGCGGGGGACAGCAAAGATGGTGTCCGGCGAATATTCCAGCAGTTCCTCGGAATCAAAGACCATGGAAGGATTTTCCCCGAATTGCACCATGTAAACGGTCAAATCCCGTTCCAGCAGTTCCATCGCCCGGTCCTTGGAGAGCGGGAGAAGATCGCCGTCCGTGTAGTTGCAGCTGACCGATAGGGTATCAGCGGAAATGTTTGGGTCCGGCATAGGGTACTCGTCCAGGATGGTGTCTATCAGGGCATCATCCTCCTGAGCAAAGTGATCCCGCAGTTTTTCCATGGGGTCCGGGTACATTTCCTCGATCTCGGCAGCGGCCTCCGGCGAAATCTCCGCCACCGGCGCTGCGGGGGCCTCCGGCTCCGGCGCTCCCTGGTCCGGCTCCGGGGGCGTGAGGTCGATGCCCCGCTCTTTGCAGATGTCACGAAAATTGCGGTCGATGCTGGTGATGAGCGCATTGGCGGTTTTGCCGATAGTGTCCAGGCTGGCTTTCAACTCCAGCAGACTGCGATCCTTGGACCAGGTGGCGATATAGCCCAGGCTGTTCTCGCTGGTTTCGATGCCGTAGTATTGGCAGACGGCGTAGGACACGCTCTCCGCCTCCACCTCCTCGGTGTTGCGGTCCTTGGGCTTGACCTTCTCCGCCTGTTCGGTTCCGGCAGCGGCGGAAAGACGCTCCTTCTCTCGATTATGCAGCAGAGAATGAGTGATCTCATGGACGGCGGCGCAGATGGTTTGCACCTCGCTCATCCCCTCCCGGAGGGTGATGGATTGGCTGTCGCTGCTGAAAAAGCCGTCCAAATGCGGCTCCAGCGGCTTGAAGTCGATGGGGACAGGAGAGGTCCGCCGCAGGGCCTCCATGAAAATCTCATAGTTTTGCACATCGCCGGTGAGGGTGACGGCAAGGCTGGGGAGAGGCTTACCCTCGGTTTGGGCCACATCGAACACCTTCACCGGGCGGAACATGGGAATTTCAATTTCCTTTTCCTCCATGATGACGCTGCCGTTCTGGTCCAGCATGGGGGCCATTGTCACCGGGTCCAGCTTTTTTTGTTCGATTTTTTTCTTATAAGGCGTAGGGGCCAGGATGGTGATGCCCTTCTCGCCCTTCTTCACATGGCGCTGAAACTTATTTTTCCAGGCGTTGAAACCGGCAACCGCCGTGGCGTCAGGCCGCTGCATATGGATGAGGATGGTATTTCGGGCCGAATAGCTGTGAAATCTGGACAAGGTACGCAGATAGGTGGCATACTTGTCGCTCTGGAACAATTCCTTGATGCCCCGCTCAATGCTGGCGGTGATCTCGTTCAGCTTTTCCCGGTTGGTGGGTTTTTTGTCTGCCATGGGACACTCCTTGTATTATAGAGTAGTAGTTATTAGAGCCCCTCTCCAAGGGCTGTGCTACACTGTAAGGGATGCTGTGGATTGGTGCCACACTCCTACCACAAGATGGTTCAAGAAAGGTTCCGACCACAGCCCTTTGCAGTTTTGTTGATCAGTTAAATACC
>CAJTVO010000006.1 GCA_910579485.1 uncultured Oscillospiraceae bacterium
GGGTATCCTCGTCGACCTTCACGTTGTCCTTGTAGTACTCCACCGTGTAGCTCAGATCATGCGTCTGGCTGGCGTCCTTGACGTAGTACACCTTGACGGTGCTCTTATCCGTCACGGTGACCTTGCCGTTCGCAGCCGCAGGATTGGTGGTGCTGAACTTGTAGCCGGTGTACTTATCAGCGGGAGCGACGCTGGCGAGAGTGATCTCGCCACTGTTGTCGTTCACCCACACAGACAGCTTCTGGTTAGCGAGGGTATCCCCGTCGACCTTCACGTTGTCCTTGTAGTACTCCACCGTGTAGCTCAGATCATGCGTCTGGCTGGCGTCCTTGACGTAGTACACCTTGATGGTGCTCTTATCCGTCACGGTGACCTTGCCGTTCGCAGCCGCAGGATTGGTGGTGCTGAACTTGTAGCCGGTGTACTTATCAGCGGGAGCGACGCTGGCGAGAGTGATCTCGCCACTGTTGTCGTTCACCCACACAGACAGCTTCTGGTTAGCGAGGGTATCCCCGTCGACCTTCACGTTGTCCTTGTAGTACTCCACCGTGTAGCTCAGTTCCTTCGTCTGCTCCGCATCCGCCGTCCACTTCGCAACCAATGTCACGGTCGTAACCGTATCATCATTGCCTGCCAAATCAGAATACTTCTGCGTTGTAGTGACTACTGTCTCCGCATCCTTCAGGTACCAGCCCTCAAACTGATAGCCATCCTTCACGGGAGTACCGGAAGGCGTCAGGCCGGACTGATCCCACTTCACACCGCTTTTCGGGGGGATGGATAGCTGACCATCCAGCTTGCCGCCGTCTAGGACATAGCGGACCTGGTAGCCCTTCTGCCGCCATTGGGCGTACAGTGTGACGTTCTCGTTAAGCTGAATCTGGTCGTCAACTTGATATGCTTCACCGCTGCCATCTGCCACAGTATTCCAACCGTCAAACTCGTATCCTGTTTTGACCAGAGTGCCTTGGTTTGCGACCGTTGCTTTGTCTCCTGCTGTATAATCGTTGCGGCCATCCGGCGCAAGACCGTCGGTATTGCCGTTTCCGTTATAAGTCAGAGAAACTTTTTCCTTGTCGCGGACAACACCATCGATATGCCAATATCCATCATTTTCCTGATGCTTAATAACATACCAGTCGATCACTTTATCCTCTGCAAGACTGACTCCGTACCCGGTGCTTTGGGCATCGTCGAGTATATGCTGATGGAACTTTTCAGTCAGACACAGTTTTACTTTCTCGACTCCCGCCACAGTATGGGCGGGCGAGAAATAATCAAGGATATTAACACCTGTAAGATCGGTGAAATAAGAATAGGAGGCAGTTTGAATTGATGGCTCGGTAGGAATTTTATTATCCGCCCGAATAGCCATTCTGATATTTCCGGGCTGGTATCCAGTTACTTGACCCCATACGGCGTAGAGCGTAATAATCCCATCCTGAGAGGGAACAAAAGTTTTGTCTCCCAACTCATAAATGACTCCTTGCGGTGCGCTTTTGCCGTCAGGGATCAGGCTGACGTCAGGATACAGAGCCCAGCCCAACAGCTGGTAATCAGACCGGGTGATGCCATCTCCGGACGGCAGTGTTACCGGCGTTTGGGTATCCTCAAACGTAATAGCATTCGGAGTAGTACCCGTACCGCCATTCAGATTGAACCGAATCTCGTTAGCCTCGGGAGCAAGGACCGTGACTGTAGTGGACTCCGAATGGGTACTCCAGCTGAGCCAAGATTTATACTGATAAGTGTGGGTGAGATTTACCTTGCCAGCCTTTGAACCAGTGATAGTAACATCCTGTATAGTAGCGTTACTAAATGTTACCATTCCATCACCAGACTGAGTCCACGTATGGTTTTTGCTCTCCCCCCAACTGGGTGCCCCCGATAAAGTTATACTCTCACCAACCGTAATGTTATAGCTCTCCTCAAGCAGCAGCTCGACCTCATCATTCCCCATCTCCATCAGCAGCTCCTCCTGGGCCACCGCTTCCTCGGGGAGGAAATAAGCGGTCACAGGAACGTCCTGATAGACGATGGAATCAGCGGTCAGAGCAACCGTCTCCGGCTCCTCGGGCAGTTCGTCCTCGGACTCAGCGGGGAAGAGGATATCCTTGATGTCGAACTGCTCTTCCACGTCCTCGCCAACAAAGTACAGGCTGGCGGGGAGGGTGACCGCGTCGGGGTCCTCTTCATTTGCCAGGTACGTGTTGGCTACGAATGTGAACAGGTCGGCAACGGCCACTTCTTCTTCCTCAACGCCGGTGTACTCCACCAGCACCGCCGGGTCGATGACCACCGCGTCCTCGGGAAGGACGGTCTCCGGAGTTTCCTCGGGAGCTTCGTTCTTCGCCGCCTCCACCGCGATCTCGGCGGCAAGGATGACGTCGTAGGCGCGCACCACGGAGGCGTTGGACTTCTCGGCGCCGCCCAGATGCTGGTAGGCCTCGATCGCTTCCGCGATCTTGACCTCAGCCTCTTCCACGTTCTCCGCGGTGATGTCCTCGGGGATATCCTTCACGGCCTGGAGGAAGCGGGTGATGTCCGCAGTGGGTGCCGTGCAGGTCCAGACGGACGCATAGCACTCTTCGCCGTGCCGGTGCTCCTCCAGTTCGCAGGTCAGGACCGCCTCCCCGGCGGCGAAGCAGTCTTCGCCGTGGGCGTGGCCCTCAGCCTCCTCCTGGCCGCAGCTCAGCACGGTTTCGGTGACATAGCATGTCTCGTCATGGCTATGCTCCTCGGATTCCTCCTGACCGCAGGCCAGAGTGGTCTCCTCGGTATAGCACGACTCGTCATGCTGATGGCCCTCGGCCTCCTCCAGGGAGCAGGCCAGGGTCTTCTCGCTGGCCGTCCAGCAGGTTTCATCGTGGGTATGCTCTTGCTCATATCCACAGATCAGTTGGGACTCTTCCACGCAAGCCCAGCCGTCTTCATTGTGGGTATGGAGCGCTTCCGCCGCTTCCGCCGCGAGAGCGGTGGTGGGCAGAAGGCTTACGCACATCGTCAGAACAAGGAACAGGGCGAGTCCGCGTTTGCTTAGGGTCTTGAAAATCTTCATGCAATCAATTCTTCCTTTCTTTGCAAATTTGTTCGGATGCAAAGTATCCGGCGGCTGGGCTGCCATAGAGCTGCCGCCTTCATGGGAGTCAGCTCCGTAGGCCCCTTGCTTTGCGCGATCGTTCTTTCGAACGTCTTGCCGAGGTTTCCAGCAGCCGGGCTAACATAGCATCACTCATACGCCGTTTTGTCTTCATATGATCTGACACCTTAGTTCCCATAGCTTTGCGCCGCACCCTTTCGGATGTTTTGCCAAAATGGTTGCGAAAAAAATTGTTTGCGGTTTGCCCAATTCACAGGTTTTCGCATTCAATTGTGATGCGGACCGTCTTGTCCGTTGTGTTTCCGGTCCCGCCGCCAGTGCGCGCGCGGCAGGATCGTCCGGACGGGTTCGCCCGTCCGCGCCCCGCCTCCCGTGGGGCCCTCCTTCCCTCTCTATTCGCAGGAGATATTTATGTCAGCCGTTCCCGCATGGCGTGCGGGCCGGCGGGCATACGCAGGCCGGTCATTCACACTGCGCCCTCTCCTGGTCGTATTCCAGGAGGAAGCTGTCGTGAAACCGTGCTTCGGCGTCCTTCCGGGCCTTTACCGCGTCGTCGAACCGGGTATAGACGCCCAGGTAGTGCCGTTTCCCTTTGAAGCAGATGGTGGCGCGCCACCGCTGCTTCCGGGCGTGCCACTCCACGCCGGGCACGCCGCTGGTATTGTTTTTGCGGACCGTCTTGGCGCGGAGCATCTCCACGCAGGTCCCGTCGATATAAGTAAGGCTGGCCCGGCCGATGGTGGACGGGGGCTCTCCGAAAAGCTCCTTGTCGCAGCCGCAGGAGGTACGGTGTCCGTCCCGCAGGCGCTGGGTAACGACGACCGCATCCTTTCCGCAGTCGCAGCGGCATAGCCAGGCGGTTTTGGTACCGACATTTGCCGCTGGTTCGAGGACGGTAAGCCTGCCGAACCTCTGCCCGGTCAAGTCCAGTTTTTGGTTGGAATGCCGTCCCCCCATGTCCGCGCCGTCCTTTCCGCAACAGAATTTACAGTCCGTTTCCCGCAAGCAGGTTTCTATTTTATATGTGTACCTCCACCTTACCACATTTCCCCTGTAATTGCAAGTGTATCGGAGGGGAAATTTCCGTTAAAAATTTTGACCGCAAATTTACTTTATTTGCGGTCTTAAATTACTATGCCTGATTGCGCCCGTTTAAGCGCGGCCGGGCGTATTTTTTTGGACGATTTCCTCTTCTTCGCTTCCAAATCCGGACCTCTGGCAGCAAAATGTAAATTCTGTTAAGTTCAGCTGACCAGTCCCAGCAGGTCCAGCTGCCGGACATGCTCCGCCCCGGTGGTCAGGAGGTATATCCGCGTCGTGTTGATGGAGCTGTGCCCCAGCAGGTCCGCCAGCTTGACGATATCCCGGGTCGCCTTGTAAAAGGTGACGGCAAACAGGTGCCGCAGGTTGTGCGGAAAGACTTTTGACGTGTCCACCCCGGCTTTTTTGCATAAAAGCTTCATCGCCCGCCAGATCTGATGGCGCGAGAGGCCCTTTTCGTCTTTGGCGAGGAATATCTCGCCGGAGGCGATCTTTTGCTGTTTGGCGAATTTGAGCAGCTTCCGGCAGAGCTTGCCGGGGAGCAGGATGGTCCGGATCTTACCCTTTAGGGAGATATCCGCCCGGCCGTTCCGCGCGGCCTCCAGGGTAATATATTTCACCTCCGACACGCGAATGCCGGTGGCGCAGATGGTTTCCAGCAGAAGCACCAGGCTTCCGTCCGCGGCCGAGCGCAGCCGCTCGAACTCCCCCCGCGTCAGGTCCCGAGAAGCGTCCCGGAAGGCGCGGCGCTGGAGCTTGAGGAACTTCACCCGGCAGTCCTCCCAGCCCAGGAACCGGAAGAGGCTGTTGACGGCGGAGAGCTTCCCGTTGACGGTGGAGGGGGAGAGGTCCTGGGACAGGAGCCGGGACTTCCATTCGGAGGCCAGCTCCCTGGTGACCGTCCTGCCGTCCAGCCAGAAGGCGAAGGCGCGGACGTCCCGCAGGTACTTCTCGATGGTGGCGGGGGCTCGCTCCTCCTGACGGAGGAAGCGGGCGTAGGCGGTGAGGTGAGTGTCTGTCAAAGCGCGTTTTTTCATGGTCGTGTCCTCCGTGAAGAAGTAATGGGTCCATTTTACCTTTTTACGGGGGAGTATTTCCAGTCTTATTGTTATAATTCTGTAAAAGTTGGGGGGGATTGCAATCTTTTGTGAGCGCAGAATGGTGATTTGTGAATAGCAGGGATCGCAAAGTCGTTCAAAAGATGCTTTTTCTCTAAAGTGTCATATATCCCCACTATTCTTCTGATAATACCGATACTGCTTTGGCGTATAACCGGACACGCGCTTGAACGTCTTAAGGAAGTAAAAATAGTCATTAAATCCCAGCGTGGCGGCGATCTCATTGATCGACAGGTCCCCGGAGACCAGCATCTCCTTGGCCTTCTCAATGCGCAGTTCTGTGACGTAGGCGGAGTAGGTTTTTCCGGTCTCCCGCTTGAACAGCTGCCCCAGGTAATTGGCGTTCATGTTCATCTCTTTGGCGATCAGCTGGAGGGAGCAGTTTTCCGACAGATGAAGTTCCGCAAATTTGACCATGTGCAAAAATGCGGAATTTGATAGATTTTCACACGGCTGCGCCACAGGAGAGTCTTCTAACCGGGCGCAAATCGTTTCGATCATATTCTGGAACGTATCGAAACAGAAGACCAGATGCTCCGGGCTGTAAACGTCGTCGATGTCCACTATGGGACCGTACCGCTCGCTGGATGCAATGATGTTATAAAGATTCCATGCCGTATTCAGATTCAGGGCGTTGGATGGAAGCGCGGCGATCTTCTGCAGCGCAGCAATAAGGCGAGCAGGGTTCTGGTCCTCCGCGTATTGGGCGGCCTCTGCGATATGCGGCGGGTGTTTGCTCCTGCGGGTATCGGGAAACACCTTGCGCGTGGGATCAAAAAAGTACTGAAAAGCAGCGCTGCTCAACCGCTTTAGCGCAGACCCTAGCTTTTGATGGGGGACCGGCGAGTGGGAATAGCTGAAGCCGCCGCAATTCGGGTCATTTTGGAGAGCGGCAAGCATTGACTGGTCAAAAGGAGCTTCCGAAATGTAGCCATAGCGATGGTACCCCGTTTGGAGAGTCAGTACCCTCCGGTCAGTGTCAAAAAGAGGCTTGCGGCTAATGGAGGCGCCAATATAATAGCTGCCAGCCTTCAGTCCAAGCTCGTTTAAAAGCGGCCAAATCGTCCCCGGTTGATTCCGGTACAGGGCGGACAAAAGGGACTCCCCTCCGGAGTCGCGGTCCAGCTTGTGGACAGCCTGCTTCAGATATCGAGTCAGCTCCGCGTACTCGATGGGCTTGAGCACGTAGCCGATTACCCCGTAGGACAGAGCCTTCTGGGCATAGGAAAATTCCGCGAAGCCGCTGATAATGATGATCTGGATGTTCCGGTTCATCTGATAGACCTGCTGGCTGAGGGACAGGCCGTCCAGCTCCGCCATGCGGATGTCGGTGATGAGGATGTCTACAGGGTTCTTCTGAATGTACTCCAGCGCCTGCGATCCGTTCATGGCCACGCCGGACACGGTCAGCCCCAGGGAAGTCCAGTCGATCCCGTGGAGCAGCGAATTGGTCACGGCGGCTTCATCGTCCACCAAAAGTACCTGCCGCATGTGGAGTCCTCCTTTTTCCGTAAGAATATTTTCTGTTGCTCTGGGAGCCTGACTGTGATATAGTCAAAGCACTGAGAAGAACCACCTGCGCTTTTTTAAGTGCGGCTATACCACAAATCACAAAGGGAATCGATCCATATGAAAAATTTATTTGACCCGGACGGAACGGTCATGCGGGGGCTGACGGCTCTTTCGGATATCATTTTGCTGAATCTGTGCTTTCTTCTGTGCTGTATCCCGCTGGTCACCGCCGGAGCGGCCTGGTCCGCGCTGTATGGCGCGTATCTGCGCCAACGGGAGGGGGACGGGGTGGTCCGCCTGTTTTTCTCCGGGTTCCGCCGGAGCTTCCGGCAGGCCACGATTGTCTGGCTCATCCTGACAGGGGCGGGGGTGGTGCTGGCGCTGGACTTCCGGCTGATCGCCGCCCTGGCGTCCGTACCGGCCGTTGTGACGGTCCTGCTCTATCTGGGAGCCCTGCTCCTGGCGGGGACGGGGCTGTACGTGTTCCCCATGATCGCCGTGTTCGAGGATACCACCCCGCGTATGCTGAAGAACGCGCTGATCCTCAGCATCACCGCGCTGCCGAGGACGCTGCTGCTGGGGCTGCTGGCGGCGCTGCCGCTGATCGTGCTGCTGCTGGATGTGGAGCTGTTTGGCAGGCTGCTGATGCTGTGGCTGCTGGTGGGATGTTCCGTTACCGCGAAAATTGGCTCCTGCATCCTGAAAGGCGTCTTTCAAAGGCTGGTCCATACCGGCCGGCCGCAATAATTGTCAGCGAGTGTTCGCCGGGCCGTTACGGTCCGGCGTTTTTTGCGTCTCAGACGCAAAAAAATCCGTTGGTATCCGCAGGGAAATGGAGGTCCCGTCACCGGGAAGGCTGGATATCTGGAAAGCGCACCGGTCCCCATACTGGAGGTGCAGACGGCTGCTGACATTGGCCAGCCCCACACAGCCGCTGCCTCTGTTACGGGCGGTCAGCTGCCTGCGCAGAGCCTCCAGCTTTTCAGCGGGGATGCCCGCGCCGTCATCCCTGACGGATACCGTCAAAAAGCCCTCGTCTATGGAAGCGCCGATGAAGAGTGTGCCCGCGCCGCCGGAGGGTTCGATGCCGTGTACGATGGCGTTCTCCACCAAAGGCTGAAGGATCATCTTGGGCACATGGACGGCGCGAGCCTCCCGGGAGATATTGTACAGCACGGTGATCCTTCCCGCGAAGCGCTCCTGCTGTATCTTCAGGTAGGCCTGGGCATAGGCCAGCTCCTCGCTCAGCAGGACGATGGGGTCGCCCTTGATGGAGTAGCGGTACAGCTTTCCCATGGCGGCGGTGATAGACGAGACCTGGTCGATGCGCCCATCGATGGCGTCCGAACGGATCAGCTCCAGAGTGTTGTACAGGAAATGGGGGTTGATCTGGCTGCGCAGCTGCTCGATCTCAATGTCCTTGCGCAGCAGCTCCGCCTGGTGAAGGTCCTCATTCTGACGCTGGACCTTCAAGGACAGCTGGTTGATGGAGGTGAGCAGGGCGAGAAACTCCCTCTTGATGCTCTGGATCTCAAAGCATCCGTCAGACGGCAGTGACGGAGGCTGCCGCTCCAGCACGCTGCCATCTTCCCGCAGTCCGGCGATGTACGCCCCGAATCGGTCCAGAGGCTTGACCACCGTCTGGTGGAGGTAACGGTTGCCAATAATTGCTACAGCCAGCAATACAAGCAGGATGGAGAGGGTATAGAGGTAGATGCTCCGCAAAGGCGCCCGGGCGGCGGCGGTATCTGTGACGCTGTACAGCGTACAGTCGATGCTGCCCATTTTTACCGGCTGGACCACATACCGCTGGCTCTGAAAAGGGGAAGCGCTATGTTCTCCGGCGTCGTGGCGGAGCACGGCCTCCCGCAGGCTCTCCTGGAGTTCCGCGGGGACGGCGGCTCCGTTGAGAAAGATCATATTCTCCCATTGATCCGTCAGGATGAAGTACAGTCCTTCGTGCTGGATCTGGGGCAGCTGTGCGGTGAGGCTGGGGATCCAGAGGGAGATGTAGACGTTTCCCACGCTGCGCCCGTTGGAGAAATATCCGAAGCCAAAGGTCAGCTGGTCCGGCTCGGCAATGGGAATGGTGGGGATCTGGGTGGTGATAAGGGTGGCGTTATGGGAGCTGGGCATCCGGCTGTCCAGCTCCTTCAGCTCCTCGGGCAGAAAGATCGGGGAGGTGGAGAGCAGGCCGGTGCTTAAGGATACCGACGTCCCGCTGGGCAGGCCGGATTTGGAGGAGATGGCGTCAAAATAGTCCTTGGCGACCTGGTAGGTGATATGGGAGTACCGGGTGGCCTGAAGCACGGCGTCGAAGGACTCGCTGCGGCGCAGTACCGTGAAGGCGGCGCGGATCTGCACCGCAGCCTGGTCGATGGTGGTTTGCAGCACCTCGCTGTTCTTCTGGGCGTGCAGCAGCGTGTAGTTGATCAGGGAGCGCTCGCTTTCCCGGATCAGGGCCAGACTGAGCAGCAGCATCAGCACAGCCAGCAGTACCGCGTAAATATAAAAGACCCGCCGGATGCCGATCGACTGGAAACGCCGCTTCATATGGGAGGCCCCCTTTCCTTTTCTCTATTTTAGCATTTTTACCAATTTAACGCAAGAGACCCGCGCAGATAATTGTTGAATACGGGAGGCGGCGCACAAAATATTCCATTTTTCTCTTTTTATGAAATAATTTTATGAGGGACCCCAGCAAAAATGAAAAAAGAACAAGTCGGAAGCCGTCAGAAAAACTTGAAAACATATACAAATTCCATTGAGTGAAAAAGAAGGAAATGGTATACTTTCACTATAAATGTTAAGAAAGGATGAACGATCGACTTATGAAAACCGCTGCAAAAAAACAAGCGCCTCCCCTGTCCCTGGATCCCCGGCGCCGGCGGGCAAAGATCATGAACCGGCTGAAAAATGACTGGCTGCTGTATCTGCTGCTGGTGCCGGTATTGGCATGGTATCTTATCTTCTGTTACGCCCCCATGGGCGGATTGGTACTGGCCTTTAAGGACTACAGCTTCAAGCTGGGCATCTGGGACAGCCCGTGGATCGGGCTGGGGAATTTCACCAAGATGCTCTCCGACCGCTACTTCCTGCGGGGCCTGAAGAACACCCTGATCTTCGGCATTGGCGGCATTCTTATCAGTATGCCCTGCGAGATCGCCCTGGCGCTGATGCTCAACGAGCTGCGGCTGCGGAGGATGAAAAAGTTTGTGCAGACCACCGTCACCTTCCCCCACTTCATTTCCTGGGTGGTGCTGGCGGGGATCCTGACCAACATCTTTGCCTCTACCGGCGCCATCAACCAGATATTACGGCTGTTCGGCATGTCCGCCGCGTCTCCCATCACCAGCGAGAGCGGCTACCGCTGGTTTATCTGGTTCAGCGGCATCTGGAAGGAAGTGGGCTGGGGGTCCATCATCTACCTGGCGGCCATTACCAGCGTGGAGCAGGACCAGTATGAATCCGCCAGCATCGACGGGGCCAGCCGCCTGCAGCAGATCTGGCACATCACCCTGCCGGCCATCCGCTCCACCATCTGCATCATGCTGATCCTGGCGGTGGGCAGCCTGCTGACCAACGGCCGCTTCGATCAGATATTCAACACCTACTCCTCCCCGGTCTACCCCGTGGCGGATACCATCGACACCTACATCTTCCGTGAGACATTCACCACCGGCATCATGAACTTCGGCTACTCCACGGCCATCGGCGTGCTCAAGTCGGTGGTGGGCCTGTTCATGATCGTGACCACCAACAAGATCGTCACCTCCGCAGGCGAGCAGGGCCTGCTGTGACAGGAAGGGGGAGCATCCTATGAAAAAACATACCCGCAAGGGCTACCGCATCGGCAGGACCTCCGCGCTGGACTATGTGCTGGTGGTCATCCTGGGGCTGATGGCCCTGGCCGCGATCTTCCCGTTCTATCAGGTGGTGATCCTGTCCTTCGCCGACACCATCACCTATGCCAATCACCCGCTGTACCTGCTGCCTTACGCTTTCGACCTCACCGGCTACAAGGCCATCTTCAACGAGCCTAAGTTCTTCCGCTCCCTGCTCAACACGGTGTTTATCACCGTCGCGGGCACCGCCCTCAATATGATCCTGTCGATCTTCGGGGCCTACGCCCTCTCCCGGAAATACCTGCTGGGACGCAGGGTGTTCCTGAACCTGATCATCTTCACCATGCTGTTCAGCGGAGGCCTGATCCCTACCTATATGGTCATCAAGGGGCTGGGACTGATCAACAACATTTTCGTCATGATCCTGCCCAGCGCCATCAGCACCTACTATCTCATCATCATGAAAAACTACTTTATGTCCCTGCCGGAGAGCCTGCTGGAGGCCGCCCGTATTGACGGGGCCAACGAATTTATCATCCTGACGAAGATCGTGCTGCCCATCTCCCTGCCCTTTATGGCCACCTTTATCCTGTTCTACGCCGTGGAGCGCTGGAACGAGTGGTATCTGGCCAACCTGTACGTCAACAAGGCTGCTCTGTACCCCCTTCAGATCTATCTCCGCAACGTGCTCATCAGCATGTCCAACACCCTCAACGACGCGGCCAAGCAATTTATTTCCGGCCACCAGAAGGTCAATTCTACCGCCGTGCAGATGGCGACCATCGTGGTCACCACCATCCCCATCCTGTGCGTCTACCCCTTCGTGCAGAAGCACTTTGTCAAGGGCGTCATGGTGGGCGGCATCAAGGAGTAACCCACGTCCGGATTTTGCGCCCCCGGAAACTCGGCGGCGTTGGATCATAGTCATCATTCAGAAGAAATTGAGGAGGATCACAACATGAAGAAGCTCATCTCCCTGCTACTGGCGCTGATCATGGTGCTGTCCCTGGCAGCCTGCGGCGGCGACAGCAAGACGCCCGACAACGGCAGCAAGACGCCCGCCGGTAATGACAGCAGCGGCGGCACCGCTGACGGCGGCAAACTGGAACACATGGATATTTCCGTGGGTTACTGGGATGTAGAGACCGCCCTGTGCGGTGACGACATCCAGAAATTCATCGAAGAGAAGTTCAACGTCACCTTCGAGCCCATGAACGTCACATGGGACGACTACTATGAGAAGGAGCAGACCTGGGCCGCCACGGACTCTTTGCCCGACGTGTTCTGCGCCGATTTCCGGGCCTCCGCCACCTTCGGCAAGTGGGCCCGCGAGGGCGTCATCCGCTCCATCCCCGAGGATCTGTCCGCCTATCCCAATCTGTCCGCCTACCTGGACAGCCCCGCCGCTGAGGGCTGCAAGATCGACGGCGATCTGTACTGCATTTTCCGCAAGACCTATCAGGAGCAGGCCGAGACCGTGAAGGACCGCATCATCCTCTACCGCTGGGATCTGGCCCAGAAGGCCGGCGTCACCAAGGAGCCGGAGACCTGGGACGAGTTCCGTGACATGATCCGCAAGATCATGGCCGCCGATCCCGAGGGCAAGAGCATCGGCGGCATGACCGCCCCCGCCATGAACTATCTGGTCTTCCCCTTCTGCTGCTACAGTATGCCCGGCGCGGTGCTGGAGGGCATCGTCTTCAACTGGGTGGATAACGGCAGCGGTACATACGTCCCCGCTTACTTCGGCGGCAAGAACCTGGGCGACGACGCGCTGCCCACCTTCCAGCTGCTGCGGGATATGTACACCGAGGGGACCATCGATCCCGACATGGCCATGGCGACCCTGGCCGAGAGCAACGCCAAGTTCCTGGGCGGCCGCGCCGCCGCGCTGTGTACCACCGACAATCAGGTCAAGCAGCACATCAACGACTGGCCCGGCACCTACGGCCACGACATGAACGAGGACGTCAAGTACCTGAACCTGATGCCCTCCGTGGACGGCAACACCTACTACTGGGCCATCGACTACGCCTGGAGCGAGACCATGTTCTCCGCCAACGTGGACGATGCCAAGATGGAGCGTCTGCTGATGATCTACGACTACCTGGTTTCCGGCGAGGGCGCCCTGAAGGGCCGCTTCGGCAACGAGGGCGAGAGCTATCAGATCGTGGACGGGAAGCTGGAGTTCATCGACAACAAGGCGGCCGTGGAGGTCTATCCCTCCTGCGAGCTGTTCGGCAACCTGGTCTCCTGGTGCCCCGAGCTGCCCAACGGCTATGTCCAGCCCTATGTTTACCCCGACTGGTATGAGGACTGGAAGACGGAGCTGACCGATCTGGGCAGGGCCTGCGAGGATGTCATGCCCACCTTTGACCGGGCCTATACCCAGGCGTTCATGAACCTGAACAGCGACTTCCGCATTAAGATGGGCGAGGACATGCTGAACATCATGGTCGGTGACCGCCCCGTGGAAGAGATGTGGAACGAAATTCTGGACAACTACAAGACCGACGGCCTGGAGGATGTCATCAAGGCTGTCAATGAGTCCGCAAAGTAAAAGGGACCCTTTATCATAGCGGTCATGCCATAAAACCGGGGGCACAGGTGGAAGCCTGTGCCCCTTTATGCAGGAGGATGAATCAATGAACGGCTATCTCTCAGCAAAGACCGAGTTCCTGTTTCCGGATACCCCCCTGTCTCCTCTGCCGGAGACGCTGCACACCGCCGCGGCGCGAAACGGGAAAGCGGGGCTGCAGCTGCTGTTTGAATGTCCGGTGGAGGCCGGACGGATCGAGGCGGAGGCCCCGGGATTTGGTGTGGAATTTTATCAGCTGGTGAAGGTCCCGGTGGACTATAACACCGGCAACGGCGTGGACCAGGGCGGGGCCATGGTGCTGCTGCCGGAAACCTGCCCGGACTACGCCATCCGGAAGGCCCCCTTCTGGGTGCTGGACTGCCTGCGGCCCCTGCCGGACGGCGGCATCCCGGCAGAGGACGGACGGTGCTGCGCCTATCTCTGCCTGGTCCCAAGGGCCGGTCTTCCGGCGGGGCACTATGAGATCCCCCTGACCATCCGCGCCGGAGAGCTGACGCATACCTGTATTCTGGACTGCCACGTGTACCCCGTGGAGTTCCGCGAGGAGGTCTTTGGCAAGACCAACTGGTTCAGCGTGGAGTCCATTGAGGCCCAGCACGGCGTCAAGCGGAACGAGCCGGGGTTCGAGCCTCTGCTGCGGGACTATGCCCGGGCCATGCGCCGCTGCCACCAGAAGGTGTTCCTCTTCTGGATGCACGAGGGCCGGCCCGTGGCCAGGCCGGAGAAGCCCTACCGCTTCGACTTCGAGGACTTGGCTCCCCTGATCGAGATATTCTTTGACGAGGGCTTTGAGACCTTGGAGACCGGCGGCCTCATCTGCCGGGGCGTGCAGCCGGACGGCTCCCCGGACATGTACTCGGCGGACTTGAAATGCGGGGCGGACCCCAGCGTGTCCGTGGATTCCGAGGAGGGCTACGAGCTGCTGTGCTGTGAGATGCGGGACTTCGCCGCCTTTCTCACCCGCCACGGCTGGCAGGATAAGGTGCTCTTTCATGTGATGGACGAACCGGACGTCCATGTCCGGTCCGACGCCGATATGCAGGCCCGGCGGACCCAGTTCTTCCTGGCGGCCAATATTGTGCGGCGGTATCTGCCTGGCGTTCAGATCATCGAGGCGGTGAAGACCACCCTTTTCCGCGGCGGTGTGGACATCATGGTGCCTATCACCGATGGCTACGAGCGCGAAAAGAAGAACTTTGACGCTGCCATGGCCCTGGGGGATGAGGTATGGACCTACGTCTGCTGCGGCCCGGAGGGCAAGTGGCTCAACCGTTTCCTGGATCAGCCCCTGGCCAACGGGCGGCTCCTGTTCTGGGGCTGCGCCGCCAACCGGCTCGCCGGGTATCTGCACTGGGGCTTCAACCAGTTTTCCGGCGTGAAGAAGCCCTTTGAGAAAACCAGCTGCGAAAACCGGACCGGTATCGGCACGGATTTTCCCTGTGGAGACGCATTCATCGTCTATCCGGGAACGGACGGCTGCTGGCTCAGTATGCGCCTGGAGGCGGAACGCCGGGGGGCGGAGGAAGCCGCGCTGCTCTGGGCGCTGCGGCAGAAGGATGAGGCCGCCCACGATGAATTGATCGCCAAGGTCTTCCGGGGGTTTGCGGATTACGATAACGATCCGGAGAAGCTGGAGACTGTGTTCGAGGAGCTTCTGCGGCTTTTACGCTGACTCGAAAAACGTCCCCTTGCAATTGAACTCTGTTTCCGGTAGAATAGGGCAAGTAAAAACGGAAGATGGAGGATCCATTATAATGACCACAAAATCCCAAGCAAAGATCGTCAGCTGGAGCGCTGCGGGCGAGGAAGTCTGCGCCAGCGCCGCCCGTATCTCCACCACCCCGGGGGATGCGCTGGAGCTCTTCGAGAAGGCCCAGGGCAATCCCAGGAATCAGGACCTGATCGGAAAGGTCCTCCGCTCCGGCCACCGGTCCGTGATCGAACACGCGGTGTTCTCTATCGCGCTGCAGAACGTATCCGTGTACGTGGAACAGTACTTTATTGAGCGCCGTCTGGCCTCCTTTACCGTAAAATCCCGGCGGTACGTAGATTTCAGCGGGTTAGGTTACTATATCCCCTCGGAGCTGTCGGGAGAAGCGCTGACGGCCTACAGATCCTACATGGACGGACTCTTTGCCGCCTACCGGAAGCTGCTGGACGCGGACGTGCCTAAGGAGGACGCCCGGTTCCTGCTCCCCTATGCCTTTTGCAGCAACTTCTACTGCACCCTCAACGCCCGGGAGCTGGTGAGCCTCATCCGGTCCATCCGCCTGGGACAGGGCGGGGCAGTCCCGGAGCTGCGCGATATCGCCAATCAGCTGGAAAAACAGCTGCTGGAGCGGTTCCCGGCGCTGGAGTCCGAGCTGGAATGTTCCAAACCGGCGGAGGCGCCGCCGGAGGAGCCAACGCCGGTATTCCGGGAGGAGCCCGTCTGGGTGACGGAGGCGGAAGCCGGTTCCGCAGAGCTTCTGGCCGGTCCGGCGGACCCGGGCAGGCTGCTGGAGCGAGCCCGTCAGGCGGCTGGCCTCGGGGCGAACAAGCCCCTCTCCCCGGAGGCGCTGCTGGCCTCTCCCCGGCCCCGGGAGCTGGAGCAGCTGAGCTATACCTTTGCCGTCTCCGACCTGACCCTGGCGGGGGTTACCCATCTGGTGCGCCACCGGATGCAGTCGGTGATCGTACCTCCCATCCAGTCTGTGGATCACAGCCGGTTCATCCTGCCGGATACCATCCGGAACGACCCCGCCGCCCTGGCGGTCTACCAAAGCGCCCTCACGGAGGCCAACCGGGCCGCAAAGGCGCTGTGCGAAGACCCCGCCCTGCGTCCCTACAGCTGCTATTACGCCGTCAGCGGCAATATGCTGGATGTGATGACTACCCTCAACGCCCGGGAGCTGATGCTGATCGTCCGCCTGCGGACCTGCACCCGGGCCCAGTGGGAGATCCGGCATGTAGCCATGGGCATCCTGCGTCTGCTGCGGGAGCAGTACCCGGCGCTCTTCGACCGCTTTGGCCCCAGCTGCTACCTCGCTGGGCAGTGCCCGGAGGGCCGCATGAGCTGCGGACGGCAGGAGGAGATGCGGAAGCTCTTTGGAGGAAAGCTGTCGTGAGTGAGAAGTTTCCGTTCCTGCCGGAGGCGGAGGGCGATCAGCTGTGGGCGATGGCGGGTTCGCCGGTGACGCTGATCATTGGATATCTGGCGCTGGTGAACGTCTGGGCCTTTGCCCTGATGGGTTTTGACAAGGGCAGAGCGAAGCGGAAGGGCGCGCGGCGCATCCGGGAGCGGACGCTGTTCCTCTCCGCCCTGCTGGGCGGCGGACTGGGGGCGTTCCTGGGAATGTGGACGTTCCGGCATAAGACGAAGCACTGGTACTTTGTGGCAGGTATCCCGCTGATCGCCCTGGCGGAGGCCGCCCTGGGGATATGGCTCTGGTGGATGCTGCGGTAGCCCGCAGGAACGGAGGATCGAAAGAATGCGCAACGAATACGATAACGAGGTATTTTTCAGCCAGTACGCCGCCATGCCCCGCAGCCGGGACGGCCTGTCCGCCGCCGGAGAGTGGCACCAGCTGAAACCGCTGTTTCCCTCCCTGGCGGGGAAGAGCGTCCTTGACCTGGGGTGCGGCTACGGCTGGCACTGCAAGTTTTCCGAGGAGCAGGACGCGGCCCGGGTATTGGGGATCGACCTGAGCGAAAAGATGATCGCGGAAGCCCGGAAGCGGAACGCCGGCCCGAGGATCGAGTACCGGGTCTGCGGTATCGGGGAATACGAGTACCCGGCGGACGCCTGGGACTGCGTGGTCTCTAATCTGGCGCTGCACTATGTGGAGGATCTGGAGGAGGTTTTCCGGAAAGTGCATCGAACGTTGAAAGGGGACGGCGTGCTCCTGTTCAACATCGAGCATCCGGTCTTCACATCCGCCGGAGGCCAGGACTGGAGCTACGGAGAGGACGGACAGCCGCAGCACTGGCCGGTAGACCGCTACTTCGCTCCCGGGAAACGGGAGACCCATTTCCTGGGCTGCGACGTGTTAAAGTACCACCACACGCTGACGCAGATCCTGATGGGCGTATTGCGCATCGGCTTCGCTTTGGATGCGGTGGAGGAGGCGATGCCGCCGGAGGAAATGATGGATATCCCCGGCATGGAGAATGAGCTGCGCCGTCCCATGATGCTGCTGGTAAAGGCGCGGGCTGTGAAATAGCACTGATTTATGCGCTGTCCAAGCTGCCTTGGTTCTTATTGGCAAAAAAACGGCTGTAGATGAACACTTCGTAAACAATCTTTTCTACCCCTTGTCAAATTAGGCTTGATGAGATATTATGATAACAAATGCGAGATATCTCGCGCCGCTAAAAGAAAGGAGATATGAAGATGTCTGCTTACAGCGAATTCCTGGACAGCATAGTCTGTCCGTCCTGCGGCCATGAGGGTATGCTTCCCGATGGCACAGGCTGGTGCGAATGTCCTAGCTGCGGCTGGGATGGTCCGATTCCTGGCTCTGGTGATGATTGATTTCTGACTGTATGTGATATGAAAGGACCGCCACTCCAAATGGGGTGGCGGTCCTCTTATTATATCGCTCGATTTGTTACTTGATAACGCCCTTCTGCAGGATCAGGTTGGCATACACGCTGGTCTCGCCGGACTGGACCACGCAGTAGCAGGTCCGGGCCTGGCGGTAGAACTCGAAGCGCTCATAAGCGCCCATAGCCTTCCCGCCCCGGCCGTCGTACTTGGCGACGATCTTCTCGTACTCATCCCATACGGGGATAGGCAGATCCTTGTCGCAGTCCATCTTCTCCATGCGCATCACCGGAGTCTCCACATAAGCGTCCAGAGGGATCACCTGCAAAATGGCGTCCAGCAGCTCCGGGATGCCATGGCCGTCGGCCCGGATGAAGACGGCATTGGCCTCCCGGGCGGTGGACGCGCCGGGATAGTTGCCGTCTCCGATGCAGATGCGGTCGCCGTGGCCCATCTCGCAGAGGACCTTCAGCAGCTCGGGGGACAGAATAGGGGGAATGTTTTTCAGCATGACGGCCTCCTAAGATTTCTTTCGTCACCGGGCCTATATCTGCGGTCCGCAGCAGGCCCGGTCCCGAATTTAAAGTTCTTTTTGATCCTTTTTCTTTCAAGAAAAAGGAGGTATGCCTTACCGTATGTTCCTATACATAGGCCCGTACGCGGCGCAGGCGCGATAATCCTGGCCCTCCTTGTCCATGCCGAAGGCGTTCCAGGCGGCGGGACGGAACACGTCCTTGGCGGGGACGTTGTGCATACACACGGGAATGCGCAGCATGGAGCAAAGGGTAATGAGGTCCGCGCCCACATGCCCGTAGGAGATGGCCCCGTGGTTGGCGCCCCAGTTGTTCATCACGTCGTAGGCGGTGCAGAAGGGACTGCCCTCCACGCCGTCGCAGCGGGGGGTGAACCAGGTGCAGGGCCAGGTGTAGTCGGTGCGGCGCATCAGCTTCTCCGTCACCTCGTCGGGCAGGCGGACCGTCCAGCCCTCGGCGATCTGGAGCACGGGGCCCAGCCCCTTCACCAGATTCAGGCGGATCATGGTAACGGGCATCTCGGCCCGGGTGATGTAGTGGCTGGAGAAGCCGCCGCCCCGGAAGTAGCCGAAGTCGGCAGAGGGCCAGTCGGTGGCGGCGGTCATCTTCTCGATGTCCTCCGCCGTGACCTCCCACCACTTCTTCATAACGGGGCTGCCGTTCCCGTCCACGCATTCGCCGCAGGCGTCCAGGCAGGCCGCGCCGGAGTTGATGAGATGGATGAAGCCGCCGTTCTCCTTCGCCACGCCGGTCACGTCATAGCCGGTGGCCCGCTTGGTGGCCTCGGGGGACCAGTAGGTGCGCACATCGGCAAAGATCTGGGCGCGGTTGGTGAGCAGCTTCATGAACAGCATCCCCAGACCGT
Organism: uncultured Oscillospiraceae bacterium; assembly: GCA_910579485.1. Classification (GTDB taxonomy): domain Bacteria; phylum Bacillota; class Clostridia; order Oscillospirales; family Oscillospiraceae; genus Pelethomonas. The sequence continues at coordinate 19,139 of CAJTVO010000006.1, forward strand.
TGAGCACGTCGTTCTCCGTGGCCAGGATGTAGGGCTCCCGGGCGCCGCTGTAGTCGAAGCTGGAGTTCAGCAGGGCCTCCGGGTAATCGCAGTTGGGATAGAAGTCGGTCCACTGGCGCTGGCCCTGGAAGCCGCCGGCGATGGCGTTGTGGCCCACCATCTCCTCCTCCCGGCCCTCCGGCAGGTTGGGGTTGCCGTTCATCAGGTCCTTGATGATGCAGTACATCTTGACGGTGAACTCCCAGGCCTCGGCCTTCTTTTCCGGGGAGGCCTTCACAAAGTCGGGGTTCTTGTCCCAGCCCTCCTTGCAGTGCTCCTTGGTCCAGGCCAGGGCCTTCTGGAACTCGGCCTCGTCGTAAATGCCCTCGGTCATGCGGCGGATGATCTCGACCTCGTCCACGCTCTCCACCCGCATCCCAAGGTAATCCTGGATGAAGTCCTGATCGATGATGGACCCGCCGATGCCCATGCACATGGAGCCGATCTGCAGGTAGCTCTTGCCCCGCATGGTAGCCGCGGCCACGGCGGCCCGCCCGAAGCGCAGCAGCTTCTCCTTCACGTCCTCGGGGATGTCGGTGACCTCGTCCAGATTCTGCACCTCATGGCCGTAGATGCCGAAGGCGGGCAGGCCCTTCTGGGCGTGGGTGGCCAGCACGGAGGCCAGATACACCGCGCCGGGGCGCTCGGTGCCGTTGAAACCCCACACGCCCTTGATGGTCATGGGGTCCATGTCCATGGTCTCCGCGCCGTAGCACCAGCAGGGAGTGACGGTGAGGGTGATGTCCACATTCTCCTTCTTGAACTTGGCGGCGCAGGCGGCCGTCTCGGCCACCCGCCCAATAGTGGTGTCGGCAATGACTACCTTCACCGGCTCGCCGTTGGTGTAGCATATGTTTTCCTCAAACAGCTTCTTGGCGGCCTGGGCCATGGCCATGGTCTGGTCCTCCAGGGATTCCCGGACCTTCAGCGGGCCGCGGCGGCCGTCGATGACGGGACGGATGCCGATGACGGGATACTCGCCGATGTACCTGTTCTTTGCCATGATTACACTCCTCCTGATTTCTCCTCCGCCCTTGGGCGGTAATGTAACGTTGTGCAGCAAAAGCAGCTTATAAGACGCCTTGCGGCGTAATATACGAAATTACGGCACCAGCCGGCAGGGGAGCCGGGTCTTCCGGGGCTCGCCGCCGTAGCCCTCCAGGCGCTGGATGAGGTAGGAGGCGGCCGTGCGGCCGATCTCCTCCTCCGGCTGGTGGACCACCGGCAGGGGCGGTGACATCACCGCGCACACGTCCACGCAGTCGAAGCCGAACACGTCCACGTCCCCGGGGATGCGCAGGCCCCGCTCCCTGGCGGCGGTGATGATGCCCATGGTGATGTCGTGGTTGGTGGAAAAGATGGCCGTGGGCGGCGTACCGGCCCCCATCAGCTCCATGAAGCTCTGATAACCGAAGGCGAAGCTCAGCTCGCCGCTGAACACCAGGCCGCCGTCGTAGAGGATGCCGTTGAGCTCCAAGGCCTGGAGATAGCCCGCCAGACGCTCCTTGGCGGTCTGCACGGAGTTGGGACCGCCGACCAGGGCGATGCGCCGGTGGCCCCGGTCGATCAGACGGCTGACCGCCAGACAGGCGGAGCGCTTGTTCTCTGACAGCACGATGTCCGAATCCACGCCGGGGATCATCCGGTCCACCTGGACCACCGGCACGTCCCGGTGGGCGGTAAGCTCCTGAAATTCCTCCGCGGTCAGGTTCTCCGGCACGTAGATCAGGCCGTCCACCCCGGCGCTGATGAGATAGCCCAGGTAGTCCCGCTCCAGGCCGTGGTCGGCGTAGTAGCAGGACATGAGGGAGTGGTACCCGTGCTCCCGCAGCACCTTGTCCGAGGCCAGGAACACGCTGCTGAAAAAGGGCGCGGCCAGGGAGGGGAGCAGGATGCCGATGGAGTGGCTCCGCCGGGTCTTGAGGCTGCGGGCGATGGGATCGACCCGGTAATCCAGCTGGGCGATGGCGGAGCGGATGGACGCCAGATTTTCCCGCCGGACGGAGCCGCCGTTGATATACTTGGACACGGTGGACGGCGAGACCCCCGCCAGACGCGCCACGTCCTTGATGGTTGCCATGATGGACCTCCTTCCAGGAAGAAAGCGAATCGTTTCGCGAATATTTTGACAATTCCCTATATCACTCCTATCATATAGAAAAACTTTTGTGATGTCAATACAAAAATTTCTGAAAAAGGGCTTGATTTTTGTGGAGAAATTGTTTATAGTTAAAAATAAGCAGACGATTGCGGTCTAAAAACGCGAAACGATTCGCGATGAAAGCCGCTTTTTTGCGGTCTGATTGTGGAAAACGGCATAAGCCTGATGGAGTTTTTTGTGCAGTCCGCCGAATGGCGCAGGCAGGCGCATCAAAAACCGCCTGGGGCGGGACCGGCTTCGCCCTGCGGGGTTTCCGGTCCCGATAGCGGAGGGGCCGCTTGCGTTTCATACTGGGAATTAGAATTGGGAAGGTGAGAATGGGAATGGGCGATACGATCCTGAAAATGAGCGGCATCCAAAAATACTTCCCCGGCGTCCACGCGCTGGACGATGCGTACCTGGAGGTGCGCGCCGGAGAAGTGATGGCCCTGGTGGGGGAGAACGGCGCGGGAAAATCCACGCTGATGAAGATCCTCACCGGGATCTACCCCAAGGACGGGGGGACCATTGAGTACTTCGGCCAGGAGATCGAGATCCATGGTCCCAAGGACGCCCAGGACAAGGGCATCTGCATCGTGCACCAGGAGCTGAATCTGATGCAGGACCTGACGGTGGCGGAGAACATCTTTATCGGCCGGGAGCCCTCCAAGGGCCCCTTCCTGGACCAGGCGGCCCAGAACCGGATGACGGAGGAGCTCCTCTCCTCCCTGAACCTGCATATCCCGGCCAGGACCCAGGTCAAGCGCCTGACCGTGGCCAAGCAGCAGATGGTGGAGATCGCCAAGGCGCTGTCCTACAAGAACACCAAGGTCCTCATCATGGACGAACCTTCCACGGCCCTGACCAACAGCGAGATCGAGGACCTCTTCAAGTTCATCCGCCAGCTGAAGGCCACCGGCGTAGGCATCATCTACATATCCCACCGCATGGACGAGCTCAAGCAGATCACCGACCGGATCACCGTCATGCGGGACGGGCAGTACGTGGACACCGTGGAGACCGCCGGTACCACCATCGACCAGGTGGTGCAGATGATGGTGGGCCGCGTGATCTACGAGGAGCCCAAGAGCCATTCCAACGTGCCCCCCGGCGCGGAGGTGGTGCTGGAGGCGGAGCACCTGGTGAGCAACGACGTGAAGGACGTGTCCTTCCGGCTGCGCAGGGGCGAGATCCTGGGCTTCGCGGGCCTCATGGGTGCCGGGCGGACCGAGACCATGCGCCTGCTGTGCGGCGCGGATAAGCTTGACGGAGGTACCATCAAGGTCCGGGGCCGGGAGGTCAAGATCGCCAGCCCCAAGGACGCGGTCAACGCCGGCATCGGCTATCTCTCCGAGGACCGGAAGCTGTTCGGCCTGTGCCTGGGGCTGAGCGTGGCGGACAATACGGCGCTGCCCTCCCTGGATATGCTGTCCGGACCCCTGTTCGTGGACGACGGCAGGATCAGCCGGACCACCGGCGAGTACGTGGACAAGATCCGCATCAAGACGCCCTCTGTGAAGACCCTGATCCGGAGCCTCTCCGGCGGCAACCAGCAGAAGGTGGTCATCGCCAAATGGCTCCACCGGGACTGCGACGTGCTGATCTTCGACGAGCCCACCAAGGGCATCGACGTGGGCGCCAAGAGCGAGATCTACAAGCTGATGAACCAGCTGGCCGGCGAGGGGAAGAGCATCATCATGATCTCCTCCGAGCTGCCGGAGCTGCTGAGAATGAGCGACCGGGTCGTGGTGATGTGCGAGGGCCGGGTGACCGGAGAGCTGGACATCGCCGAGGCGACCCAGGAACGGATCATGACATATGCGACAAGGAGAGAGGTAGGCTGACATGGCAAAATTAGAGACGAGACCCGCCGGCGAGACGCTGGCCCAGAAGAAACTCGACATCCAGAAGCTCCTGGCGCCCGCGGCGCTGGTGATCCTGTATGTGTTCTTCTCCTTCGCGGGCAATAACTTCTTCACGTTGGACACCCTCAAGAACATACTGGAATCCAGCTACTACATCGGCTTCATGGCCTTCGGCGTCACCTTCATCATCATCACCGGCGGCATCGACCTGTCCCTGGGCACGGTGATGATGTGCTCCGCCCTGCTGGGCGCTTACGTGTTCAAGCAACTCCACTGGCCCCTGGTCATCGCCCTGCTGGTGACGGTGGGCGTGGGCACCCTGTTCGGCTTCCTCAACGGCATCTTCGTCGCTAAGCTGAAGCTGCCCCCCTTCATTGCCACCCTGGGTACCATGATGATGAGCCAGGGCATCGGCTCCATCCTCACCAACGTCCAGTCCCAGACCTGGCCCACCGCTACCGAGCCGGTAGGCGGCTGGTTCAAGAAGGTCTTCATCCGGGCGGACATCTTCGGCATCAAGGGCTTCCCGGTGGGCGCGCTGTGGATGGCCGGCTTCTTCATCATCGCCATGCTGATCCTGCATAAGACCAAGTTCGGGCGCTACGTGTTCGCCATCGGCTCCAACGAGGAGGCCGCCCGGCTCAGCGGCGTCAATGTGGACAACTGGAAGGTGGCGGTCTACACTCTCAGCGGCTTTTTCGTGGGCATGGCGGGCATCATGTACGCCGCGGCCTACACCACCATCACTCCCGGCACCGGCAACGGCCAGGAGATGAACGGCATCACCGGCGTCGTCATCGGCGGCACCTCCATGGCCGGCGGCTCCGGTACCATGGTGGGTACCCTCATCGGCGTGTTCATCATGGCCGTGCTGAAAAACGGCCTGTCCGCCTGCAACCTGCAGGCCCCGTGGCAGACCTTCTTCACCGGCCTCGTGGTCATCGGCGCGGTGCTGTTGGACATCTACCGAACCAAGGCCGCCAACAAGGTGAAGAAGTCCTGATCCCGGATCAATTTACAGACCGGACGCGGAAAGTTCACCGTTTGGCTTGAATTTCGTCACAATTTTGACACAGATGCACGGTATTCTACCGGCATCGGTGGAGGAGCCGAGGTACCCCCGCTCCAAAATCCGTTTTAAGCGCGCGGATACCGCCGTGCTTAAAAATAGTTACAACACAATTACGAGGAGGAACTAAGAATGAAGAAGACCAAGAAGATCCTTGCACTGCTTCTGGCTATGGTCATGGTCCTGGCTCTGGCCGCCTGCGGCGGCGGCGGAGACAAGCCCGCCGGCACGAAGGACCCCGCTCCCAGCACCAGCGATCCCGCCCCCAGCACGTCCGATCCCGCTCCCAGCACCGATGGCGAGAGAATGTACATCCCCGTTATGGCGAAGGGCTTCCAGCACCAGTTCTGGGTGGCCGTTAAGACCGGCGCCGACGCCGCCGCCAAGGATTACGACGTGGACATCTACTTCAACGGCCCCGCTTCCGAGACCGAGATCGACGCCCAGGTGAACATGGTCAAGGGCGAGATGGCCAAGAACCCCAAGGCCCTGGCGCTGGCCGCCCTGTCCACCGACGCGGTGAAGGAGATCCTGGAGGAGTGCGCCAGCAAGAACATCCCCGTCATCGGCTTTGACTCCGGCGTGCCCGACGACACCAGCGGCGCCGTGAAGGCCACCGCCGCCACCAGCAACGAGGCCGCCGCCGCTCTGGCCGCCGAGAAGTTCGGCGAGCACGAGGGCCTGGCCGCCAAGCTGCAGGCCGCTACCTCTGACGCTCCCGTGGTGATCGGCTGCGTGTCTCAGGACGCCGTCTCCGCCTCCATCGTTGGCCGTACCACCGGCTTCGTGGACAAGATGGTCGAGATCGCTGAGAAGTATCAGCCCGGCAAGGTGGCCGTCGAGGGCCACACCAAGTGGGAGAAGAAGGTGGACAGCCCCGCCGTCATCGTCCGCGTTGAGGTCTCCGCTACCACCGAAGCCACCGCCGTTCAGACCGCCGCCAACGCCCTGCTGAACATCGACGGCCTGGCCGCCGTGTTCTGCTCCAACGAAGGCGCCGTCACCGGCTTCCTGGCCGCTACCGCCGACGGTTCCGACCTGGCTGAGGGCGGCAAGTTCGCCGACCTGGTGGTCGCCGGTTTCGATGCCGGTTCCGCTCAGAAGAACGCGGTCCGTCAGGGCTGGTTCTACGGCTCCGTCACCCAGGACCCCTATCAGATCGGTTATAAGGCCGTTGAGATGGCCGTCAAGGCCGCCAAGGGCGAGGCCGTTTCCGATGTGGACACCGGCGCTCAGTGGTACGATGCCAGCAACATCGACGACGAGATGATCGCCCTGCTGGTATACGATTGATCGATCGAACAATATCCAAAACTTCTGCGGCTAAACAAGGCCGGCGCCGCGTATGCGGCGCCGGCCGTTTTTCACGAGGCGCTGTATGGACCATAACAGCAGAGATGGGGAGGACGTATGGGCAAGACAAGAAATATGATCGCCTTCGACCTGGGGGCCAGCAACGGCCGGGCGATCCTGGGACGGTTTGACGGTGAGAAGCTGGTCATGACCGAGCTGCACCGGTTTGAGAACAACTACGTAGAGATGAACGGGGTCTTCTATTGGGACACGCCCTATCTCTACAGCCAGCTGAAGCAGGGGCTCCTGGCCTTCCGGAAGGGGGGCTATGGGGAGCTGGACTCCTTCGGCATCGACACATGGGGCGTGGATTACGGCCTGCTGGATAAAAACGGTCACCTAGCGGGGGTCCCCCGGTCCTACCGGCTGGGCGTGCAGGCGGACATCGACGCGGTAACGGAGAAAATTCCCGCCGCGACCCTCTACGGGCGCAGCGGCATCGATACGGGGCTGACCTTCAACACCCTCTATCAGCTCTACCGGCGGAAGCGGGAGGGGGACGCGGCCCTGGAGGCCGCGGACAAGCTGCTTTTGACGCCGGACCTGCTGGGCTACTTCCTCACCGGCGAGGCCGGGACGGAGTACACCATCGCCACCACCACCCAGCTCTACGACCCCACCGCCCGGGATTGGGACTGGAAGACCATCGGTGAGCTGGGCCTGCCCCGGCACATCTTCACGCCCATCCAGCCCAGCGGCACCATCCGGGGCCGCCTGCGGCCCGAGCTGTGCGAGGAGCTGGGGATCAACGCCGCGGCCTTCGTGGCGGTGGGCAGCCACGACACGGCCTCCTCCGTGGCGGCCATCCCCGGGCGGGGGAGCTTCGCCTTCTGCTCCTCCGGGACCTTCTCCCTGGTGGGCGTGGAGACGGACCGGCCCTATCTGGGCGAGCAGGCGGCCGCGGAGGGGTTCTCCAACGAGGGCACCGTCCAGGGCGGCTTCCGTCCCCTGAAGAACATCATCGGCCTGTGGATCGTCCAGGAGTGCCGCCGGGACTGGCAGAAGGCGGGACGGCACCTGAGCTGGGACGAGATCGTCGTCGAGGCCGGGAAGGCCCCGCCCCTGCGGTCCATCATCGACACCGACAGCCCGGAGTTCTACGCCGGCGGCGGCATGGCGGGGAAGATCCAGGATTTCTGCCGCCGCACCGGACAGCCCGTGCCGGAGACGGTGGGCGAGATCGCCCGGTGCGCCTACGAGTCCCTGGCCCTGAAGTACCGCGTGGCGGTGGAGGGCTTGGAGAAGGTCAAGGGCGGCAGGATCGACACCATGAACATCGTGGGCGGCGGCATCAACAACCGCCTCCTCAACCAGATGGCCGCCGACGCCATCGGCCGCCCGGTGATCACCGGCCCCGTGGAGGGTGCGGCCATGGGGAACCTGCTGACCCAGGCCATGGCCCTGGGGGAGATCGGCGGCATGGACGCGCTGCGCGAGGCGGTCCGCGCCTCGGTGGAGGTGGAGACCTGGGAGCCCCGGCACACCCCGGAGTGGGAGCGGGCCTATGAGAAGCTTCGTACATTTATTAAATAAAAGGAGAGGGTCTCAATGAGCGTAGATATGACAAAATGGCAGGAGATGGCGAAAGAGCGCATCCACGACCGCCCCGCCGGGACGGGCCGTCTGGCCGGGAAGGTCACCATCGTCACCGGCGCGGCCCAGGGCTTCGGCAAGGGCATCGCCCAGGAGCTGCACCGGGAGGGGGCGGCGGTGATCATCGCCGACATGAACCTGCCGCTGGCGGAGAGCGTGGCGGCGGAGATGGGCGGCAATACCACCGCCATCGCGGTGAACGTCTCCGACGAGGAGAGCGTGGCGGACCTGGTGGCCCGGACGGTGGAGAAGTTCGGCGGCCTGGACCTGATGGTGGCCAACGCCGGCGTGGTCCGCTCGGGGCCGCTGGCCTCCTTTGAGAAGAAGGACTTCGAGTTCGTGACCAGCATCAACTACACCGGCCTGTTCCTGTGCTGCAAGTATGCCGCCATCATCATGGAGGCCCAGCATGAGGCCGATCCGGAGGCCATGTTCGACATCGTGACCATGTCCTCCAAATCCGGATTGGAGGGGTCCAACAAGAACTTCGCCTACGCGGGCAGCAAATTCGGCGGCATCGGGCTGGTCCAGAGCTTCGCCCTGGAGCTGTGCGCCAAAAATATCAAGGTCAACGCCATCTGCCCGGGCAACTACCTGGACGGCCCCCTGTGGAGCGACCCGGAGCGGGGGCTGTTCATCCAGTATCTCCAGGCCGGGAAGGTCCCCGGCGCGAAGACCGTGGAGGACGTGCGGCGGTTCTACGAGGCCAAGGTGCCCATGAACCGGGGCTGTCTGCCCCTGGACGTGGCCCGGGCGGTGATGTACTGCGTGGAGCAGAAGTACGAGACCGGCCAGGCCATCCCCGTTACCGGCGGTCAGGTCATGCTGAACTGAGGGCGGGCCGATGATCGACATTGCCATTCTGGACCGCCTGAACGCCCCCGCTGCGGAGGAGCGCCTGGAAAACCTCCGGGCGCTGCTGCCGGAGGCCGGCTTCCCGCCGGTGGTCCCCCAGTACATCAACAACCACATCCACACCACCTACTCCTTTTCTCCCTACTCCCCCACGGCGGCGGTATACGCCGCACGGGCCGAGGGCCTGTGCACGGCGGGGATCATCGACCACGACTCCATCGCCGGGGCCCGGGAATTTCTTGCGGCGGCGGAGATCGTGGGGATGCCCGCCACCATCGGCATGGAGTGCCGGGTGGACATGACGGGCACCCGTCTGGAGGGACGGCGGACCAACAACCCGGACCAGGTGGGGGTCAGCTACATGACCATCCAGTCCGTGCCCCACGACAGGATCGACCTCCTGGACCGGTTCTTCGCCCCCTTCCGGGAGGCCCGCAACCAGCGAAACCGGGCCATGGTGGAGCGGATCAACGCCCTGCTGCCGGAGACCGGCCTGGACTTCGACCGGGACGTGCTCCCTCTGAGCATGGCCGCCGGGGGCGGCGGCGTGACGGAGCGGCACCTCATGTACGCCCTGGCGAAGAAATTGACCGCTGGATACGGGCGGGGCGAAGGCCTGACCGCCAAGCTGGAGGAGATGGGCCTGGCTCTCTCCGAAAAGCAGAGGGCGCAGATGCTGGACGGGACGTACCCCTTCTACGAGTACGATCTGCTGGGCATCCTGAAAAGCGCCTTCGTGCCGAAGATATACATCGACGCCGACGACGAATGTCCCCGACTGGCCGACGTGGTCCGCCTGTGCCGGGAGGCGGACGCCTGCCTGTGCTACGCCTATCTGGGGGACGTGGCCGAGAGCGTCACCGGCGACAAGAAGGCCCAGAAGTTCGAGGACGACTATCTGGAGGACGTCTTCCGGTGCCTCCGGGAGGAGGACGTGTGGGCGGTGACCTATATGCCCACCCGGAACACCCCCGCCCAGCTGGAGCGCCTGCGGGGACTGTGCGTGGAGCACGGCATGTTCCAGGTCTCCGGCGAGGACATCAACTCCCCCCGGCAGAGCTTCGTCATCCGGGCCATGGAGGACCCCCAGTTCCAGAATTTGATCGACGCCACCTGGCGGCTCATCGAACACGAAACGACCGGAAGACCCATCCGGGACCGATAAAGAAGGAGAAGCGCTATGAACACAAAAGCAGTACGTATCCACGGGAAAATGGACCTGCGGCTGGAGGACGTCGTCCTGCCGGAGGTGGGTCCTGACGACGTTCAGGTAAAGATTGTTTCCGACAGCGTGTGCATGTCCACCTACAAGGCCGCCGTGGAGGGCGAGGAGCACAAGCGGGTCCCCGACGACGTGGCGGAGCATCCTACCATCGTAGGCCATGAGTTCTGCGGCGACATCGTCGCCGTGGGCGAGAAGTGGAAGGACAAATATCAGGTGGGCCAGCGGTTCGCCATCCAGCCCGCCCACTTCTACAAGGGTTCTCTGATGGCTCCCGGATACTCCTACCAGCACTGCGGCGGGTCCTCTCAGTACGCCAACGTTCCCATCGAGACCCTGCTGATGGACTGCCTGCTGCCCTACAACTCCGACGTGTACTTCTACGGCTCCCTGGCCGAGCCCATGAGCTGCATCGTGGGCACCTACCACGCCATGTACCATACCACGGCGGGGTCCTATGTCCACGAGATGGGCATCAAGGAGGGCGGCAAGTTGGCCCTGCTGGCCTCCGTGGGCCCCATGGGCCTGGGGGCCATCGACTACGCCCTGCACTGCGACCGGAGGCCCTCCCTGCTGGTGGTGACAGATATCGACGACGCGCGGCTCAAGCGTGCGGCGTCCATTTACACCGTGGAGGAGGCCAAGCGCCAGGGCATCGAGCTCCACTATGTGAACACCCGCATGGAGAACGCCACGGAATACCTCCGGGAGCTGAGCGGCGGCACGGGCTACGACGACGTGATCTGCTTCGCCCCGGTGAAGCCGGTGGTGGAGCAGGCGGGGGACATCCTGGGCTACGACGGGTGTCTGAACTTCTTTGCGGGCCCCACCAACACTCAGTTCAAGGCGGAGTTCAACTTCTACAACGTCCACTACCTCTACACCCATCTGGTGGGCACCTCCGGCGGCAACACCGACGACATGCGGGAGGCCATTGAGATGATGAACGCCGGGAAGATCGATCCCGCCGCCATGGTCACCCACATCGGCGGACTGAACGCGGTGGTGGATACGGTGCTGAACCTGCCCCAGATCCCCGGCGGGAAGAAACTGATCTACAACCAGATCGACCTGCCCCTGACGGCCATCGACGACTTTAAGGAGAAGGGCCGGACCGATCCCCTCTTTGCCCAGCTGGACAAGCTCTGCAAGGCCCACAACGGCCTGTGGAACGGCGAGGCGGAGAAGTATCTCCTGGCCAACGCCAAGGCCATCTAAGAAAAGCCGGACCGGGAAAGGAGGAAGCATATGAAGACCGATCTGGAGGCGGCCGTACTGGGGCTGGAGCTGGGCTCCACCCGGATCAAAGCCGTCCTGATCGATGGGGACCACCGGCCCATCGCCTCCGGGGACTACGCCTGGGAGAACGTGCTGGAGGACGGGGTGTGGACCTACCACTTGGAGGACGTATTGAAGGGCCTGCGGGGCTGTTACCGGAGCCTGGCAGAGGACGTGAAGCGCAAATTCGGCGAGAAGCTTCGAAAGGTGGCCGCCATCGGCATCTCCGGCATGATGCACGGCTATCTGGTCTTCGGGCGGGACGGGGCGCAGCTGGTCCCCTTCCGCACCTGGCGCAACACCATCACCGGACAGGCCGCCGCCGCGCTGACGGAGGAATTCCGCTTCAACATCCCCCAGCGCTGGTCCGCGGCCCATCTGTACCAGGCGATCCTGAACGATGAGCCCCATGTGAAGGACATCGCCCTGCTGACCACCCTCAGCGGATACATCCACCTGCGGCTGACGGGGCGGAGTGTTGTGGGCGTGGGGGAGGCCTCCGGGATGTTCCCCTATGACAGGAAGTCCGGGGATTTCGACGCGGCCATGGTGGAGAAGTTCGACCGCCTGACGGCGGACCGGGGATATCCCTGGAAGCTGCGGGAGATCCTTCCTCAGGTACTGCCCGCCGGCGCGGAGGCCGGGGTCCTGACGGCGGAGGGCGCGGCCCTGCTGGACGAGACCGGCGCCCTGGAGCCGGGCATCCCCCTGTGCCCCCCGGAGGGGGACGCGGGAACGGGCATGGTGGCCACCGGCGCCGTGCTGCCCCGGACGGGCAGCGTGTCGGCGGGGACCTCCGCCTTTGCGCTGCTGGTGCTGGAGCGGGAGCTGAAGGGCTGCTACCCGGAGATCGACGTGGTGGCGACGCCCTCCGGCAGTCCGGTGGCCATGGCCCACACCAACACCTGCACGTCCGACGTGGACGCATGGGTGCGCCTGTTCGCCCAGTTCTATGAGGCCATGGGGCAGAAGGCGGATCTGGGGGCGCTGTTCCCCCTGCTGTACCGCAAGGCCCTGGAGGGCGCGGCGGACTGCGGCGGGCTGGTGGCCTTCAACTACTACTCCGGGGAGCCCATCACCAAGACGGAGACCGGTCGGCCCATGCTGGTCCGCCTGCCGGACAGCGAGTTCAGCCTGGCGAACCTGATGCGGGCCCATCTCTACAGCGCCGTCGCCACCCTGAAGCTGGGCATCGACCTGCTGGTGGAGCAGGAGCACGTGGAGACGGACCGTCTGCTGGGCCACGGCGGCTTCTTCAAGACCGAGGGCGTGGGACAGCAGATCCTCGCCGACGCGCTGGAGGTCCCGGTCTCCACCATGGCCACCGCCGGGGAGGGCGGTCCCTGGGGGATGGCGCTGCTGGCCGCCTATATGTGCCGGAAGGCTCCGGGGGAGTCCATGGAGGACTATCTGATGGAGCGGGTCTTCGCCGGGGCGGACGTCAAGTCCGTCCAGCCGGACAGGGCTGGCGGAGAGGGCTTCCGGCGGTTTTTGAGCCGGTACGCCGCCGCCCTCCCGGCGGAACGGGCCGCGGCGGAGATACGGTGATCGGAAGGTCGTTGTGTGCAAAAAGGCGGCGGGATGAGATCATCCCGCCGCTCTTTTGCGATCAGCGATATTTTGCCACGATGCGCCGCAGCTCGTCCCAGTGGGCCTCCATGTCGCTCACCAGCTTGCACTGGGTGCGGCAGCGGTCCAGGTTCTGGCCCTCCCGGTCGATGTGGAAGTATACGTCTCCCTCCAGATGGTCGGTGAGGAAGCGCATCCCGCACTCCAGGGTCATCAGCTTGGCGCCCCAGGGGAGGTAGGCGACCTCCTCCTCCGTCAGCGTGCCGTCCGCTCCCTCCAGGAAGGCCTGGGTATACAGCTCGAAGAGGTGCAGGTCCAGGGCGACCTTGCTCAGGTCACGCTCGTCCTCGGCGCAGTGGTTGGCCCCGAAGCGGATGGAGTCGCCGAAGTCGTTGATGGACAGGCCCGGCATGACGGTGTCTAGGTCCACGACGCACACGCCCTCGCCGGTCTCCTCGTCCATGAGGACGTTGTTGAGCTTGGTGTCGTTGTGGGTGACCCGCAGGGGGAGCCTGCCCTCCCGGAGGGCCTGGAGGGCCACGGAGCAGTCCGCCTCCCGCGCCAGCATGAAGTCGATCTCCGGCCGGCACCCGGCCGCGCGGCCCAGGGGGTCCGCGGCGGCGGCGGCCTTCAGCTTCGCCAGACGGTCCTCGGTGTCGTGGAAGCGGGGGATGGTCTCATACAGCGTGTGGGCCGGATAGCCCTGGAGGAGCCGCTGGAACCGCCCGAAGGCCCGCCCGGAGGCGGCGAACAGCTCCGGCGTCTCCGCCGTCTCATAGCAGACGGTGCCTTCCACGAAGGGGTAGGTGCGCCACGCGCCGCCGTCCGGATCGGCGTAGAAGCGCTCCCCCGTCCGGGTCCGGAGGAAGTGGAGGGTGCCCCGCCGGGCGTCGCCGCCGGTCCGCTCCAGCTCCCGGGCGAGGTATTCGGTGATGCCCGCCACGTTCTCCATCAGCTGGCCGGGCTGCTTGAAGGCCACGGGGCTGATCCGCTGGAAAACGAACCGGCGGCCCGTCTGGGTCTCCACCAGGTAAGTATCGTTGATATGTCCTGATCCGAACCGCCGCGCTCCCGCCGGGGGAGCGCCGAGATCAAAGGCGGCAAGGGCGTCGTGCAAGTAGGTGTCCGCGTTCGGCATGGTCGTGTCTCCCATAGTTCAGTCAAGATGGATGGGCGTCTTGCGCCGTATTCCATTATAAGGGGCTTTTCCGGTTTTTGCAACTTTTAAATTGCTCCCGGCCCGGAGGCGGATGCCTCCGGGCCGGGTTTTATATTTTACGGCAGACGGTCACGCCTCCTGGGTCAGATACTCCTCCAGACAGAGGCCCAGTTCATGGATCTCCGCCGCCGCTTCCTTCCCTACGTAACGGTAGTGCCAGGGCTCGTAGATGATGCCGGTGATCTCGCTCTTGCCCTCGGGGTAGCGGAGGATAAAGCCGTATTCCCAGCTGTGCTCCATGAGCCACTGCTGGGCGGGGGTGTCCGCCTGGGAGTTGTCCAGGACCTGGCTGTGCTTGTCCACGATGTCCACCGCCAGGCCCAGCTGATGCTCGCTGGTGCCGGGGATGGCTACGGACTTGGCGGCCTCCACCTTGGCTTCCTCCAGGGACCAGCCTTGGGCCGCGAGGCGGTCCACCTTGTTCTGATAGAGCTGCTCCTGCTTCTCCTGGGTGCGGTAGGAGGAGCAGATCGTGGGGGACAGTCCCGCCGCCCGGCAGCCGTCCATCATGGCCTGGAGGTCCGGATAGCACCGCTCGTCCACGCTCTGGCCGTTGGCCAGCTGGGTGCGGGTGCAGGTGAAGTCCTCCGGCAGAGGGTTCCAGGGGTTTACCAGGAGCAGCATCCAGTCCTCCGTCCCATCGGGGATGGAGGGTTCCGTGCCCTGGCCCGCCGGGAGCTGGCCGGAGGTCCTGGACAGGGTGCGGACCAGGGAGGTTCGGCCGCCGGGCTCCTCCGGACGCTCCTCGGGAAAGGTAAAGGCCATTACGAAAGCGGCGGCAGCCAGCACGAAAGCATACAGGGGAAGCCTGCTCTTCCGGCGGGCGCACCGTTTGCCGGCACGGGCGGAACGTTCTCTTTGGTACATAGAAACACCTTCCTATCAATGAGATAATACGATGATACCAGAAGATTTCATAAAAGTATTATCGTTTCAGTATCATTCCGGCATCAAAAGTATTACGAATCGTAGGACGAATCGTAGGGCGGCGGAGATTCGGCGGCCGCGCCGCCGAAGGGGGAGATGTAGGGTGACAGCGTGGCGAAGCCGTCCAGGAAATGGAGATACAGGTCCAGCTGGAAGTAGGACTTCTCTCCATCTCCGCCCAACGGGAAGGTCAGGGCGAACCTTGCGGCAGTATCGAACCATTCCTCACCGGTGATCTGGACATTTGTGCCGTAGTACTCCTCCAGAAACGCGCGCCAGTTTTCCGCCTGGACGTAGAGGGGCTCCGTACCGTTCTTGGCGAGATATTTCTCTGAATAGCCCATGCAGGGGATCGAGATCATGACGGCCTTCCCGGCGCCGTCATCCAGCCAGATGTATGCCAGGCTGTCGGGCCAGCTGATGTTCCACATGGGGATCGAGATCGTTTCATCACTGGAAATAATGGTTTGCGGCCAGACCTCGGGGGTAGTGAGCGCCTCCGGGATCGAGTCCAGCAGACCGTATTGGGACAGCGCCGCCAGGACCTCCCGGGCCGCGTCCAGCGCGTCCCACTCATTGAGACTGGCCTCCTCCGACGCCGCGGCCTCCTCCACGTAGTAATCCGATCCCGCGATCAGCTTCAGCGTCCGTCCCAGGTCCGTCTCCTGCCGGAGGGTCAGGAAGAAGGAGTCGAAGGAAACGCGCTCCTCCAAGCGGGACCCGTAGGCGTCCAGGAGATAGGACGCCGCGCCGGGCATCGCCGCCCCCGCCGCCACCAGCAGCAGGGTAGCCGCCACCAGCAGCGCGTTTTTCAGCCGCCTCATCACCGGCCTCCTCTCAGTTCCACAGTGATGCGGCACCCCTGGACGTCCGTCCGGTTCTCGAACCGGATGGACCCGTGGTGGAACGCCGCGATCTCCTGGCACAGGGCCAGCCCCAGGCCGAAGCCCCCCTGCTGCCGGGACCGGGCCTTGTCCACCCGGTAGAAGGCCTCCGTCAGATGGGCCAGGGCCTCCTCCGGGATGCCTGTCCCTGTATCCAGCACCCGGAAACACACCCCGTCGGACAGCATCTCCGATTCGAAGCGCAGCTCGCCGCCCCGGTCCATGGCCTTCTGGGCGTTGTCGGCCAGATTCAGCAGCAGCGACCAGGCCAGGTCCGGCTCCAACCGGCAGGTCCCCGGCTGGCAGGCGCAGGATATGGAAATGTTCCGCTTGGCCAGCAGGGGCTTCAAATGGTCCGCCAGCGCCCGGAGCATGTCCTCCGGGGCGACCTCCGCCAAGGGCAGGTCCTGCTCCTTCACCACCAGCAGCTCCAGCAGCTTCCGGGAGAGGTTGGACAGCCGTTTGCTCTCGGAATAGACATACCCGGCGGCCTCCGTCTGCTCGGCGGGGGTCAGGGTGCCGCTCTGGAGCAGCTCGGCGTAGCCGATGAGGCTGGTCATGGGCGTCTTCATCTCGTGGGCGAAGCTGCCCACGAACCGCTCCTGCCGCTCCACCGCCTGGTGGAGCTCCCACACGGTCTTCTCCATCTGCTCCGCCATGAGGTTGAAGTCCTGGGACACCGCGCCGATCTCGTCCTCGCTCCGCACGGGCGTCCGGCTGGAGAACTCCCCGGAGGCGATGGCCCGGGAGGCCCGGGACAGCCCCACCAGCGGCGCGGTCAGCAGCCGGGACACCGTGTAGGACGCTCCGGCGCACAGCACCGCCATGACGGCGAAGACTCGCAGATAGGTGTGCTGCTGGCTCTGGCGCATGGCGTAGAGGCCGGAGATGTCGTGGGCGGCCTGGAGGTACAGGGTCTCCCCGGTGGTTCGCACCGCGCCGGAGAGCAGGAGCCAGTGCTGTCCGCCGCCGCCGTCCACGATCCGGGACAGGCAGGCCCCCGGCTCCGGCAGGACGCCGTCCTGGGGGAAGGGATAGCGCGTCTCGGACTCAAAGAGCACCCCGTCCGCGGTGGACAGCCGCAGGGCGGTCCAGGCGGCGCTGTCCTGGAGGCACATCTGGTTCATGGTCTGGACGATGGCCTCCTCGTCCAGGTAGGGGGTCAGGCCGTTGACGATCTGCAGGGCGCTCCAGGCCATGCGGTAGGAGGAGAAGGCCGCGTTCTTCTCCCGCTCCAGGGAGTCCTGGAAGAAGCCGGAGATCAGGAGGCTCCCTCCCGCGCCGAAGAGCAGGGACAGCACCGCCAGCATACACAGGGTCATCTTGAACCGGAATTTCACGGCGTTACCTCCAGCCGGTAGCCCACCTTGTTTACGGCCTGCAGCATGGTCTCCCAGCCCACCTTCTTCCGCAGGCGCTGGACGTGGAGGTCCACGGCCTTGCTGCCGAAGGGATACTCGCCGCCCCATACCCGCTCGTAGATGGTCTCCCGGTACATGGCCCGCCGGGGGTTCCGGGCGAAGAGGAGCAGGAGGTCGTACTCGGTCTTGGTCAGGGATATCTCCTCCGCCCCCCGCCAGACCCGCATGGAGGCGGTGTCGATCCGCAGGCCGCCGGTCTCAATGACCATGTCGCACTTCCGGTACCGGCGGAGCACCACGTCGATCCGGGCCAGCAGCTCGATGGTGTCGAAGGGCTTGACGATGTAGTCCTCCGCCCCCAGCCGCAGGCCCTTCACCCGGTCGTGTACGGAGCCCTTGGCGGTGAGGAAGATCACCGGGATCTCCATGGGGCGTATGTACTCCATCAGCTCGAACCCGTCCACCTCCGGGAGCATCACGTCCAGAAGGATCAGGTCGTAGGCGTTCTGCTCCAGCAGATCCGCCGCCGCTGCGCCGTCATGGACGCAGGTGCATTGGAAGCCCTCCTTGGTCAGGCTCATGCGGATCAGGTTGGAGATGGGCTTTTCGTCCTCAACGATCAAAACGCGGATCATGAGCTGCGCCTCCTTCCGGGCGAACTGTCTCTTCATTATGCCGGATCATCGCGGGCCGGCCCGCGCCGGCAGTCTCTACAAACTATATCATTCCGGCATCGAAACGGCAACAAAATGGAGGACCTAAAATCGCTTTTTCAAATCTTCGAGCCAAGCCTCCATCGTTTCGGCCAAAATATATTGCTGCCGCAAAACGGCCATACCGGTTTCGGGAACATCCGGCGCGTTTTCCTTCTCCCGAAGGTTTTCTTCCAGATAAGCTTTCATATCCTGCACATTTTTTTCGATATTGGCAACGCAGAACTTTTGCATTTCCAAAGGCACGCTGTCAAGGTTTACGATCACGGCGTTGAAGTCCAGGAACATACGGACCGGCTGGAGGGAGAGTTCCTCCATAAGCCGTTCAAACGCCCGCTCGCCGCTGGCCGTCAGCGAGTAGACGGCCTTTTCCGGCATGTTGTTCTCCCGCACGGCGACACTTTGGAGCAGACCCTTTTCCTCCAGCTGAATGACCTTTTTATAGATGGACGGCGTGCTGATCCTTACCCATTTAGAAATATTGCGGTATTCCACCAGCTTTTGAATATCGTAGGCGCTCAGCGCCTGCTTCTTGAGCATCCCAAGGACGATCAGATCGATGGTTGCCATAAAGAGATCCCCTTTCCCCCTTGACAAGTACTATAAATTATAGTAGTATGTGCTGACTGGCAGCTACTATAAAATATACTACTTCACATTACACCGGCTGTCAAGAGAAAGGAGCAATTTATGGACGGAAACAAAAAAATGGCGCTTCTGGGGAGCGCGCCTATTCCCAAGGCTCTCCTGTCGCTGGGCCTTCCAACGATGACCGGCATGCTCATTAACGCCCTCTACAATCTGGCGGACGCCTACTTCGTAGGCGGGCTTGGGACCGTCCAGATGGGCGCGGTCACGGTGGCCTTTCCCCTGGGACAGGTCGTTGTCGGCCTGGGCCTGCTGTTTGGAAACGGCGCTGCCGCGTATCTCTCCAGGCTGCTGGGCCGGGGCGACAGGGACACGGCGAACAAGGTGGCGAGCACGGCCCTATACGGCGGCGTTTCCCTTGGGGCTGTCGTGATCCTGTTCTCCTTAATCTTTCTGGAGCCGGTTTTGCAGCGGGCTGGCGCGATCGAAAGCGTTATGCCTTACGCGGCCGGCTACGCCCGCGTCTACATCGTGTTCTCCATTTTTAACGTCTTCAACGTCACCATGAACAACATCGTTTCCAGCGAGGGTGCGGCGAAAACGGCCATGTGCGCCCTGATAGCCGGCGCGGTGCTGAATGCAGCGCTAGACCCTGTCTTCATCTATACGTTGGACCTCGGCGTGACCGGCGCGGCGATCGCAACGGCGATCTCTCAAATGGTTTCCACGCTGTTTTACCTGTGCTACATACTGCGGAAAAAGAGCGTGTTCCATTTCAGCATCAAAGCGTGCCGCTTCGGGAAGGAAGTGATGCCCGAAATTCTGAAGATCGGTATTCCTACATTGATTTTCCAGCTTCTGACCAGTCTTTCCGTTGCCATGATAAACGGTGCCGCCAAGGAGTACGGAAGCTCCGCCCTGGCCGCCATGGGTCCGGTCACCAAGATCATGTCCATGGGGACGCTGATTGTTTTTGGCTTTCTGAAGGGATTTCAGCCGGTCGCCGGGTTCAGCTATGGCGCGAAAAAGTTTGACCGCCTGCGGGAGGCGATCCGGACCGCCATCCTCTGGTCTACCATCTTTTGCGTGATTTTTGGCGTTGTCACCGCCGCGTTCCCCGCGCAGATCATGTCTCTGTTCACAAAAGGGGATGCGGAGATGGTCCGCGCCGGTTCGACCGCGCTGCGGGCAAACGGTCTTTCCTTCATCCTCTTTGGCTTTTATACGGTGTATTCGTTCCTGTTCCTTGTGATGGGAAAGGCTGCGGAGGGGTGTGTTCTCGGCGCCTGCCGCCAGGGGATCTGCTTTGTCCCCGCTATTCTGATCCTTCCGGCGGCATGGGGATTAAGCGGCGTCCTCTACGCACAGCCCATAGCGGATGTTGTTTCGGCGCTTATTGCCGCAGTCATGGCGGTTCGCCTGCACAGAGAATTGCGGGCAGCGGAAGCGCAGGCTTCGACAGACTAAGGGAGGAGGCGAACACGCCTCCTCCCCGTAACCCCTATCAGCTCAGATGCCAGATGTCTTCGTTGTACTGCCGGATGGTGCGGTCGGAGGAGAAGTAGCCGGACTTGGCGATATTCACCAGCATCTTCCGGGCCCAGGACTTCCGGTCGCCGTACTGGCGGACGGCCAGGTCCTTGACGGAGATGTACTCCTCCAGATCCAGCAGGGCCATGAACCAGTCCTTGCCCTTCATATCCCGCCACAACGCGGCCAGGGCCTTGGCGTCTCCCAGCTCCAGCAGCTCCGGAGACAGCAGGAAGTCCACCAGGCGCTCCACTCTGGGGGTGTGGTAGTAGTCCAGGGAGCGGTAGCGCTGTCCGCCCTTGTCGTCGTAGAGGCGGATGACCCGGTCGCTGTGCGCGCCGAAGGTGTAGATGTTGCCCGGTCCCACCAGCTCCGCGATCTCCACGTTGGCCCCGTCCAGGGTGCCCAGGGTCACCGCGCCGTTGGCCATCAGCTTCATGTTGCCGGTGCCGCTGGCCTCCTTGGAGGCCAGGGAGATCTGCTCGGAGATGTCCGCGGCGGGAATGAGACGCTCCGCCCAGGTGACGTTGTAGTTCTCCACCATCACCACCCGCAGCCAGGGGCGTACCGCCGGATCGTTCTCGATGAGCTTTTGCAGGCAGAGGATCAGGTGGATGATGTGTTTGGCCATGACGTAGGCCGGGGCGGCCTTGGCCCCGAAGAACACCGTGACGGGGTGCTCCGGCAGCCGGCCCTCCTTGATCTCCAGGTACTTCTGGATGACGTACAGGGCGTTCATCTGCTGGCGCTTGTACTCGTGGAGGCGCTTGATCTGCACGTCGAAGATGGAATTGGGGTCCACCTCCACGCCCTGGGCCTCCCGCAGCTCCCGGCACAGGCGCTCCTTGGCGCTCTGCTTCACCGCCAGTAGCTGCTCCAGCACCCGGTCGTTGTCCATATATTCCATCAGACCCACCAGCCTGCCGGGATCCCGCCGCCAGCGGGTGGTGATGCAGCCGTCGATCAGGGCGGTGAGCTCCGGGTTGCAGGCCTCCAGCCAGCGGCGGAGGGTGACGCCGTTGGTCTTGTTGTTGAACTTGTCGGGATAGAGGTCGTAAAACGCCTTCAGCTCCGCCTTTTTCAGAATTTCCGTGTGAAGGGCGGCGACGCCGTTGACGGAATAGCCGTAGTGGATGTCCATATGGGCCATATGCACCCGGCCCTCCCCGTCCAGGATGGCCACGGCGGGATCGGCGCAGACCTCCCGGGCCCGCCGGTCCAGCTCCCGGATGATGGGGGCCAGCTGGGGGGCGACCTTCTCGATGAAGGACAGGGGCCACTTCTCCAGGGCCTCCGCCAGGATGGTGTGGTTGGTGTAGGCGCAGGTCCGGCGGACCTGGTCGATGGCCTGGTCCATGGTCAGGCCCCGCCCGGTGAGCAGGCGGATCAGCTCGGGGATCACCATGGAGGGATGGGTGTCGTTGATCTGGATGGCGGTGTGGTCCGCCAGGGTCTCGGGGCCGTATCCCCGCTCCTCCAGCTCCTGGAGGATCAGCTGGGCGCCGGCGGAGACCATGAAGTACTGCTGGTACACCCGCAGCAGACGGCCCGCCTCGTCCCCGTCATCGGGATAGAGGAAGCTGGTGAGGTGGTGGACGATGTCCGTCTTATCGAAGTCGATGCCGTTCTCCGGCGGCAGGGCGGGTTCCTCCACATCGAACAGGTGCAGGCGGTTGGCCCGGTCGTTGTACGCGCCGGGGATGGCCACGTCCCACAGCTTGGCGGTCAGGTCGAAGCCGCCGAAGGGCACGGTGAAGGACTTCCCCGTGGGGATCAGCCAGCTGTCCGGCTCCATCCAGGGGTCGGGGGTCTCCATCTGCTTGTTGTCCGCGAAGCGCTGGTGGAACAGGCCGTAGTGGTAATTGAGGCCCACGCCGTCCCCCTTGAGGCCCAGGGCGGCGATGGAGTCCAAAAAGCAGGCCGCCAGACGGCCCAGGCCGCCGTTGCCCAGGGAGGGCTCCGGCTCCTGCTCCTCGATCTGGGCCAGGTCGCGGCCCATGGAGGACAGCAGCTCCCGCACCTTGCCGTGGACGCCCAAGGCCAGCAGGTTATTGTCCAGGAGCTTTCCCATCAGAAACTCCGCGGAGAAGTAATAGAGCTTCCGCGTCCCCTCGGGGGCGGGGCGGCTCTCCGCCAGACGGCGGGTCATGGTCAGCAGGGCCTCATACAGCTGGCGGTCGCTGCACTGCTCTGGGGCGAGGTCAAAACGCTCCCGGGTGATTTGCGTAAGCTGGTCTCGCAGTTCCATAGTGAATGTGTACTCCTTTCGATTGATAGCAGCTAAATGAAAAACAAATTGGATCAGGATGCGTCCTGGTTGGAACAGGGCAGCCGGGCCACGCTCTCCCCGGCGGTGAGCTGGAAGGGCACGATCTCGTGGAAGGGCTTCCCCCGGCGCTCGATGCTGCCCAGTAGCACGTCCACGCTGCGCTCGGCCATGTGCTGGGTGTTCTGGTGGACAGTGGCCAGCCGGGGCACCAGGTAGTCGGAAATGGCGATGCCGTCGAAGCCCACCACCGAGACGTCCTCCGGCACCCGCTTGCCCATGTCCCGCATGGCGCGGATGGCCCCCATGGCCATCACGTCGCTGACGGCGAAGACGGCGGTGAGCTCGGGACAGCGCTCCAGCAGGCGGCGGGCGGCGTCGTAGGCCTCCGCCATGGAGTAGCGGCAGGGTTCGCACTGACGGGCGGCGTCGAAGGGCAGGCCCAGCTCCTGGAAGGCCCGGCGGCATCCCAGGAACCGCCGGTAGCCCACCTGGGCGCTGGACCGGCCGCCGCCCCCCAGCACGCCGATGTGCCGGTGCCCCCGGTCCGCCAGGAAGCGGACGACCTGATAGGACGCCTCCTCGTCGTTGGTGGTGATGGAGGACAGGTTGTCGAACCCCAGGGCCCGGGCGCTGCTGGTCAGCAGCAGGCAGGGGATGCGGATGGCCTGGAACCCGGCCTGGAACAGGGCCAGGTCGCCCCCCAGGAACATGATGCCCAGGGGCTTCCGCTCCCGGCAGAGCTTCAGGGCGAAGGACACCTCGTCGGCGTCCTCGTCCAGGTAGTAGACGGAGGCGTCCCGCCCCGCGTCCCGGAGCAGGGCCTGGATGCGCTCCACCAGGTCGGCGAAGAGCATGTTCTGGGAGCCCTTCACCAGCAGGGCGATGCTGGTGCCCGCTTGCTGTTTGAGGTGCTTGGCGTTGTTGTTGGGCTGGAAGCCGTTTTCCTCCACGACCTCCATGACCCGGCGGCGGGTCTCCTTGCTGACGTCCGGGTGGTCGTTGAGCACCCGGGACACGGTGGCGATGCCGACGCCGGACAGGCGGGCGATATCCTTGATGGTCATGAGCGCGCCTCCTCTCCGGGCGATGGTTCAGAAACGTTACCGATAACGTTTCCAGAAAACGAAAACATCATACCATATCTGCCGGAGGATGCAAGAGGTTTTTTATGGATTTTTGATTTTCGTGGATGTGACGAAAATCAGACGGCGAGAATTGTGCGAAATGCCAAATTCTATGGGCGCGGCGGGGGCCGTCCCCGCGCGGATCTTCGTGCATTTTGACGTTGCACGGAAAACCGCAACTTCTCCTCCGTTACACAGTACTGTGTAACGGTTTTTGACCGTACCAATCAAAACAAAAAGGAGAATGTTGTATGAACTACACAGAAAACTACCACCTGCCCCAGTGGGAGGAGACGGACCGGATCATGCGCACCGACTTCAACCAGATGTGCGCGGACATGGAGGCCGGGCTGGAGAAAAACGCCCAGGCGGCTGCGGCGGCAAAGGCGCGGGGAGACAAGGGCGTGACCGACGCCGCCGCGGCTAAAGCTGCGGCGGACAGCGCGAAATCCGCCGCGCAGGCCGCGCAGTCCTCCGCCACCAGGGCGCAGGCCAGCGCCGATGCCGCCCAAAAAACCGCCGACGCCGCCTTTTGCCCCTCCAAGCTGCCATACGCCACCGGGAGCTACACCGGAAACGGCGGCTATCAGGTCATTGAACTGGGGTTCCGGGCCCGGTTCGTCATCATCTCGGGTATGATGCGGGCAGATACGAGTGTGCGGAATCTGCTGGCAGCCGGGCCGGGGGTCCTGCCGGATTTTGTGGGATTCCTAAGCAACGGCTTCTGCGTCAACCAGGAACTCACGACAGAGGGCAACGTGCTCTCACCCAGTGTCAATACTGCCGGCAAGCTGTACACCTACATCGCGTTCCAGTAAGCAAAAGACCCCCAAGGGCCGAAGCCCTTGGGGGTAAAGCTTTATAGATAAGCTTCCAGAAGTGAGATTAATTTCCCGTGTTAATCTCGAGAGTGATGTCGGCGGAGATAGCACCCAGCAGCACAACGCTCACCTGATCGGCAGTGTTAGTGTCGATGGACTTCACAGTCACATCACCAGCAGTAACAGAAATCTGATCCTTGGTGGTGGGCAGGCTTGCAGACTTACCATCAGCAACCTTGATCACAACTGTACTCTCGGTGGTCTCTTCCGCGTTCTTATTCAAGGTAGCGGGAGTAACGGTGTAGTTCTCACCAGCGCTTACAGTCACAGTCTCAGGCTCGTCGACAACGGTAATACTGAGAGTGATGTTCTCACTGACAGCACCCAGCAGCACAACGCTCACCTGATTGGCGGTAGCAGTGTCGATGGACTTCACAGTCACACCACCAGCAGTAACAGAAATCTGATCCTTGGTGGTGGGCAGGCTTGCAGACTTACCATCAGCAACCTTGATCACAACTGTACTCTCGGTGGTTGCTTCCGCGTTCTTATCCAAGGTAGCAGGAGTAACGGTGTAGTTCTCACCAGCGCTCACAGTAACAGTCGTAGGCTCAACAGGCTGACCAGGAACAGTAATGCTGAGAGTGATGTTCTCGCTGACAGCACCCAGCAGCACAACGCTTACCTGATTGGCAGTAGCAGTGTCGATGGACTTCACAGTCACACCACCAGCAGTAACAGAAATCTGATCCTTGGTGGTGGGCAGGCTTGCAGACTTACCATCAGCAACCTTGATCACAACTGTACTCTCGGTGGTTGCTTCCGCGTTCTTATTCAAGGTAGCAGGAGTAACGGTGTAGTTCTCACCAGCGCTCACAGTAACAGTCGTAGGCTCAACAGGCTGACCAGGAACAGTAATGCTGAGAGTGATGTTCTCGCTGACAGCACCCAGCAGCACAACGCTCACCTGATTGGCAGTAGCAGTGTCGATGGACTTCACAGTCACACCACCAGCAGTAACAGAAATCTGATCCTTGGTGGTGGGCAGGCTCGCAGACTTACCATCAGCAACCTTGATCACAACTGTACTCTCGGTGGTCTCTTCCGCGTTCTTATTCAAGGTAGCGGGAGTAACGGTGTAGTTCTCGCCAGCACTCACAGTAACCGTCTCGGTCGCACCGGCTTCCTCAATCTGGTCTTCCAGAGCACCAGCATTGGTCTCCAGCTGGCCAGCCAAATCGCTGCCAAGAACCGTGGTGTTATCCAGCTCGTTGCTGTCAAGGATGCCATTCAGCTCATCCAGTAGCTCCTGAGCGGCCTCAACGTCCGCGGGAGCGCCTTCAGTGCCGATGGTCTTGCCAGCCATGGTCACAAGAGCCTGAACAGCAGCCTTGGAGTACAGGCAGATCGCCAGTTCATTCGCACCGAGGTCGGGCATCAGGGACTTGGTCTGAGCGCTGTCGATGGTGTTATTGATCAGAACGATCTTACGGGCGTTCGGGTCACCGCTAACGGCCTCCACGCGCAGGATGCTCCACTGGGGATTCAGGCCGGTGCCGGGTACGATAGCGCCCGGAGTAGCGCCGCCGCCCCACTTCACGGTGATGGAGGTCAGCGCGAGCTTGTCGGACAGGGTCAGCGTGTAGGCGCCGGTGAGAGGACCAGTAGTGGGAGCGGTGTAGGTCGTGCTCTTGCCGCCGTCGGGCGTAAAGGTAATGGTCTCGTTAGCCGCCAGGCTGTAGGGCAGGACCACATCGCTGGTGCCAACGATCTTGTTGGGCTGACCGCTAATGATACGGCCGTAGTCGGTAGTCAGATCGGTCGTAGCAGCGGCATAATTGATCAGATAGCTAGGAGCGCGGTAGTAGTCGCTGTCGGTCTTCACCGCGCCGCGAGCACCCAGATCAACGATGAAGGCAACGCGATTGGCGGCCTTGTTGTAGACCCAGATGATCTGGTCGCCGGCCTGAACGTAGCCCACGCCCTCAACCAGAGCCAGACGGACCTCGGTGGTGTCGTCGCCGTCAACGCGGTAGACGGGCACCTTGTAGTCGTTGGCGTAGTCGATCTGGACAGGAATGACGTTCTCGTCGTTGATGCCGTTGGTGCCGTCAACATAGGCGCGGCCCTGGGTATCGACGTCGATGTATCTGCTGCCGGAGATGCTGTTCATGCGCTGGATGGTACCGGCATAGATGCCATAGTCGCCATAGTTGGAAGTGATCTGCTCCAGGCGGCCGGCGGCGATCTGACCATCGGCGTACTCGCTCTGCTTCAGAGCGTAGAAGCCGTAGCCATTCCACTCGCGGTTGCCCCAGCCGAAGCCGCCGTTGTTGTCAACATTGGGCACCACGCCGATCATGGCCTGCTTGTCGGAATCGGCCTGATAGGTGCGCCACTCGTTGTTCAGAGTATCCACATAGCGGACAGTATTGCTGGTCTCCCAGGGATTGTAGTACATCAGGGAGACGCTGTCCCAACCGATGGCGGGACCGGTGGTCTCGATGACGATCACGTCGGCAACCCAGTAATCCAGGCCGTCACGATCCTTGGCGGTGTTCTGAGCCACGGCGTAAGCGGCGCGGATGGAGGAGGCGTCGATCTTGGGCAGAGCGTCATAGCCCACCTCGTAGGAGATGCCGGTGGGGGTCACGATGTAGAACTCGGTGGTGTCCAGAGCGTTCACGTAACCGTTGCTGTTGGTGTGATACTTCTCGCTGTAGTCGAAGTTGTACTCGCTGCCAGAGGACTGGATGTAGAAGTGACGCTGGCCATTGGCCACGGAATCCTTGGCCAGCTGGACATAGTCCACAGCGTAGACGGGCCAGAAGGTAATGCCGATCCGGCTCTCGACCTCAGTCTCGGTATCCCAAGTGGTCTGGCTTTCGGCAACGCCCTTGGCGGCCCAGCCCTTGATGGTGTCCTTACGGGCGAACTTCTCAGCTCCGCCCTGGCTGGGACCGTAGTAGAGCTGCTCGCCATCCTTGTTGATGGACAGCTGGGCGGCGGTCTTCAGGTTGATACCATTGTCCGCCATGGTGTAGGAAGCCACGTTGGTAAAGCTGAAGGTGTGCTCGACGGGCTTGCTGATATCTCCCATCACAGGAGCGGCGCTGTTGCTGTCAGGATCATAGAGCGGGCCGTAGTCAAACACGCCGTAATCCTTACCGGCGGGAGTAGCGGGAGCCGCAGGATCCTTGGACACGAAGGGGAACACAGCGCGATCCCACTCAATGTAATCCTTAGTGGTGGTCCCATTTGTCGCGCCAATGAAATAGTTGTTCTCCAGAGCGGTCTTAGCAGCAGCGTTGACGCCGGCGGGAACAACCCTATCCAGGTGGGCGATGGCGGGCTGCAGGAAGTTCAGGTCAGCGCCGTTGCTGTACGAGCCATAGAGGCCGGTCCAGGCATAGCTGCTGATGAAGGGATTCAGGCCGTCGCGGCGGTTGCCGGGATTGGCAACGGTCATCTCTTCCACGTCGGCTTCACCGATCTTGACCTCGGCGGTGTAGTTCAGAGTGTTGACGTAGTTCCAGTTCTGAGTGCCGGTGCGGTACATCTCGGTGAGCAGGGCGTACTGGCTGCCCTGGGCCAGCTCGTAGGTGCGGATGTAGCCGAACTCGTCCAGGTACATGTTGTACTCGGTCTTGTCGTCCATCAGCATGATGTCCTCAGCCAGCGGGGTGTTGTTGTAGATCTCGGACTGACCGATGGGCTCGCCGCTGGCGGGCGTGACGGTCGTGTCGCGGAAGGACTTGGTGGTGATGGTGTCGGTGACAACATCAGCCTTGTAGATGGTGAGCTTGCCGTCAATGTCGGTGTAGTTGACCATATCGCCAACAGCGATCTCGTCAACGTAAACGACCTTGCGGTTGGACAGGCCCAGCTTGTAGTACTCCAGAGCATCCTTGTAGGTGTCGATGGCCTTGTCCTGCCAATACTCGACCTTCAGGATGTACTCGGCGCTGCCGTCACCGTTGTTGTCGATGATGCGCAGGCTCTCGCCGTTCTTGCAGGCGTCGAACTTAGCCTTCTCGTTGGCGTCGAAGTACTTCTCAGTGAACTCTTTCCAGCTCATGATGTCGGACTTGTCCTCCAGGGAGGAAGTGCCAACATAGACTTCGCCTTCGATGTAGCCCTCAACACCGGTAGACGGATTCTCCTTGTTGCGGTCAGCACTATAGAAGATCTCCTTCATGATGTCGAGATCCATCTGGGTGATCTTAGCGCCGGGCTTAATGGTACGAACAGCGACCAGAGCCTTCTGCTCGTAGTTAGCACCAGGAGCAGGATAGGCTCCCTGGGCATAACCCCAGGCGTTAGCGCTTACTTCGCCAGTACCGGAAATGGTCTTGCCGCCTGTCGTATCAGGGGTCTTGTTGTAGTAGCCGTTGGTCATTTCGGGATAGGATACATTGATATTCTCGGCTTCGATGAGATAGTCATACACATCGGAATCCACGACGACCCGGTACACACCTTGAGCCGCAGGACCAGCATTACGCTCGGTAGCCAAGGTCACGCGGTAACGGATCAGATAGTCGGACTCGTCCCAACGATCATAATCCTCGTCGTAGTTGGTAAAATAGACAGCGTCACCAACGCTCAGGGACTCATTCTCAGCCAGCTTGGAAACCTTGATGCCCTCGCCGTTGTTGAAGGCAACCTTGTTGCTGGAGCTGGGCTCCATGGTCAGAGCGTTCTTGGCAGTACCCTTGCCGGCAATATAGGCGTCGTAGGACATACCCACGGCATCCAGATCAGTGCCGATCGTCAGGGTGATGGAGCGGGAATCCTCGCCGTTCTTGACCAGCATCTCAGTGGTGTCGTCAGCGAGAACCTTGGTACCGTTCTCCTTGATGTTGGCCCACTGGTTGGCCATAACGACGCCGGAGACCTTCTCCAGGCCGAACTCACGCATACCCAGGGTCTCGCCGGACTTGGTGTAGCCGCCGGGGATCAGAGCGCTGTACTCAACGGTCTCGGTCAGCAGGCCGCGGAAGAGGAT
>CAJTVO010000007.1 GCA_910579485.1 uncultured Oscillospiraceae bacterium
GCTGCCGGAGTTCGGCAAGGATTCCATGGAGGTGCTGCGACAGCCCATCGAGGACGGGGAGGTCACCATCACCCGCACCGCGGGGAGCATCTGCCTGCCCAGCCGGTTCATGCTGGTGTGCGCCATGAACCCCTGCCGGTGCGGCTGGCGGGGGCATCCGTCGGGGAGATGCACCTGCACCGACGCCATGGTGGAGAAGTACGTGGCGAAGATCTCCGGACCCATGCTGGACCGGATCGACCTCCACGTGGAGGTGCCCTCAGTGGAGTTCGAGGCCATGCGCCGCCGGGAGAAACCGGAGCCCTCCTCCGCCGTCAAGGCCAGGGTCAACGCCGCCCGTGCCCTGCAGGCGGAGCGCTTCGCCGGGACGGAGGTCAGCTGCAACGCCCACATGACCGCCGCCCGGGTCGGGGAGTTCTGCCGCCTGGACGACGCCGGGGAGCGTATCCTGAAGGCCGCCTTCGACCGCATGGGGCTCACCGCCCGGAGCCATGACCGCATCCTGCGGGTGGCCCGGACCATCGCCGATCTGGATGGGGCGGAGCGTATCTCCGCCGCCCATCTGGCGGAGGCTATCCAGTACAGGAACACGGAGATACTGCGGAAGTAAACGCACAAAAAGGATGCCGCCCAACGGAGCGGTGACGTAAGAACGCATTTTAAGCGAGGGCCGGCGCAGTCTTAGGCTGCGCCGGCCATGTCCTCTTAAGCACATAACCGATCGTCATTGTAACGCTGCCCAAAAAGCAGGAGCAGGCCTGTCCCAAAGGTAGGGAGATAGACAACAATACAAGAAAGTGCCATACTTGACTTCTAACATAAACTGTTGACCAATAAATCTGGTTTTGACGAGGTGTTATATATGGAAAAAAGTAATCAATCTATAAAATGGTATCTGATAATAGTTGCAATAGTATGCTATGGTTTAGGCATAGCAGAAATGATTTTTCAGACAGGGGTATTTTATAATATTCTGCAAAAGGGTTTCACTTTGGTTCCTGCTGTAACTGCATTGGCTGTGCGCGGTATAACAAAGGAGAAATATCAAATCCGTTTATCCCTTAAAGTTTGGAAGCATTGGAAAATGTGGTTGTTTAGTGCTTTTGTTCCCGCCGCTACAATCGCTCTTGGTGCGATACTGTATTTTTCTGTTTTCAGCAGTGAATTCAGTGGAGTGTTTGCAATAAGTCAATTAGTTGGCGGCGATGAAAACATTACAATATCAAATCCCTTCATATTTGCGATAGTATGTATTGTTATATCTGCAGTGTGTATTCCCATTCAACTATTGGAGCTTGGTGAAGAAGTAGGCTGGAGAGGATTTCTGTTATGGCATCAGGTAGATAAATATGGGGCAAAAAAAGCCGTATTGATAAATGGCGTAGAATGGGGATTGGCTCATATGCCGCTTATTTATCTCGGTTTCAATTACAGTAATGACAATCCCGGTGCACCGTGGTCAAATATGGCGTTGACGATGTTGTTATGTATTGTTATGGGAATTACATTTTCATTTGTCACATTGAAAACAGGTAATTGTATGTATGCAGCAATAATGCACGGAGTTGTTAATGTCATTGGTGAAATACCAGTATTTTGCTCGGTATCACTTAAAAGCGGACTATTGGGACCAAATCCCACGGGATTAGTTTCAATGTCATTTTTGATCATTCTGGCTGTAATTTCATTTGTAAGGATAAGCAAGCTAAAAATTCCTTCAAACACAAAATAAATACTATCAACAAATTCCAGTTTATAAAATAGTTACCCTGCCAAAGACAGTAAACACTTTGCCTGCTGTCTTTTTTCATGGCGAGAGGAGGTGCTGCCACGGCCACGACCTGCATCCGGCCCTATAAGCAGGCGGCGGGACTGCGCGCCGTCCAGACGATGGAGGAGCGGTTTGCCTACGGGCTCAACCCCCAAAAGCTGGGGGCCGTGGAGCGCGGGGCTCTGTTTTTCCAGATACGGCAGGCGTTCCCGCATGGCTTTCCGCTCCTTTCGGTATCTGAACATGAAAAAACGCCGCAGACTTTTTTCAAAATCTGCGGCGTCCTTTTTTGTTTAAATCGTTTCCAGCAGGGCGGTCAGGCGCTCCTGATACATCTCCTGGACCCAGGGAAGCTCCCCCAATCCGGTGAAGGCGCATTGGACGGTATGGCCCGCCGCCTCCAGACGGCCCTTCCACTCCCCCGCCATGTCGCTGCGGGCGTGCTCCCCGGCTACCAGCATCAGGGGGGCCAGCCGGATATGCCGGGGGCCTTCCGGCGCAAGCTGGCGGACCACGTCCTCCAGCCCGGGCCAGCCCTCCACGGTGCCCACCAGCACATCCTCCCGCCCCACCAGCCGCAGGGCGGTCTGGAGGGCCGGGTAGACCGCGTTGGCGAAATGCTCCGTACCGTGGCCCATCAGGACTACCGCCCCGCCCTCCTCCCGGGGATACATCCCGGCGAGACCGGCGGCGAAGCGCAGGAGGTCCGCCGTATCCGCCAGCAGGGGGCGTCCTACGGACAGGACGTCGAAGTTGGCGGATAGGGCTTCCGCCTCCGCCCGGAGCTTGTCGTACTCAAAGCCGTAGAGCAGGTGGGTGGGCTGTACCGCCGCCCGGCGGACGCCTCTGGCGCGAAGCTGCTCCAATGCCTCCGGCAGGCTGGGCACCTCCTCCCCTCGTTTGGCGAGGATGCGCTGGATGGTGGGGCTGGTGAAGGCCCGGACAAACTCACAGTCCCCCGCGGAGCGGCGCAGGGCGTCCTCGACCGCCGTGACGGCCCTGCGGGCCTCCGGGACGCTGGTGCCGAAGCTGACGGCCACGAAACCCCGGTCCATCTCAGCCTCCGATGCCCCGGAAGCGGAAGCGGAAGGTCATCTCCTCCGCCGGGAGCAGGTACTCCGGACGGGGCCGCGCGCCCCAGCTGTCGTCCCCGCCGACGCCCATCTGCATGGCGGAAGCCCGGATCACCGTGTGGTGGACGGCGGGCAGCTCATGGGGATGGGCGGCGTTCTCCAGCTCGGAGGGGGTCCAGGGCAGGGCGGAGAAGTTCATATGATCGCCCTCAAACAGCAGGCCCAGGCCGTCCCCGTCCGTGACGGCGGCCCAGCGGACGCTGGCGTGGTTCCCGCACTCCTGGGGCTTCAGGTAGGGGGCGAGGCCTGCCTCCGCCGTGGTCTCCCAGACGCCCAGCTTTCCGCCGGACTGGCGGTCCCAGTAGGTGGCCTCCGGACCGGGACCGTACCAGCGCAGGCGGTGGAAGTCCGCGTCCATCTTCAGCATCACGCCGAACTCCGGCGCGGGGCCCAGCACCTTGGGGCCGTCGGAGGTCAGGGTGGTCTCCACCGTGCCGTCGGCGAACACCCGGAAGGACAGGCTGCAGGAGACTGCGGGGGTGGTGGGCAGCTGGTAGAGATAGGTCATCTGCACCCAGTTGTCCCCCCGCCGGACGCTCCAGGTCTGCTCGCCGGGCCGCAGGCCGTCGGGGTTCTGGTTCACGGGGTAGAGGCTGGCCAGCTTCCACTGGGCGTACCGGATGGGGGCCTTGCAGCCCCGGTCGTTGTCCGTGGCCGCCCGCCAGAAGCTGGGGACCAGCATGGACTTCATCATCTCCCGGCCCCGATAGCGGTAGGAGATCATCCCGCCCATGCTCTTGGAGAACAGGACACGGAAGTCCTTCCCCCGGACGCCCAGGTTCCAGGCGCCGTCGATGACCTCCGGGGCCTGGTCCGGGCTGGCGGGAACGGGCAGCTCGCCGCCGGACCACTGGCCGAAGGCCACCTCGTGGCCCTTCTTCGCCCAGGGCTGGTCCCGGCGCAGGCGGAAGGAGACGATCACCCCGTACTCCGTGTCCAGCTCCTCCGGCCACAGGGGCAGGTCATAGACGCGGCTCTCGCAGGGCGGGACATCGGTCTCCATGGGGGCCTCCGACACCAGACGGCCCTCCCGGTACAGGCGGACCACGCAGTCGAACTCCCCGCTGCCGGTGAAGAGGCTGCGGTTGGCGATCTCAGCCTTCCCGTCGGAGACGTGGATCTGCAGATTCTGATAGAGGTGCTTGACCTCCTGCATCTTGTCGGTGGGGGCGCGGCGGAGACTGTCCACGATGCCGTCGCCGCTGAAGTTGCCGTCGTGGGGACGGTCGTCGAAGTCGCCGCCGTAGCCCTGATAGCAGAGGCCGTAGCGGTCCTTCCGGGTGACGGCCTGGTCGATATAGTCCCAGATGAACCCGCCCTGGTAGGAGGGCACCTCGTCCATCAGGCGGATATACACGTCCTGCCCGCCGAAGGAGTTGCCCATGGCGTGGGCGTACTCGCAGGAGATGGCGGGACGGGAGGGATCCTTCTCCAGCGCCGCACGGATGCCCTCGGCGGACCAGTACATATTGCTGAAGATATCGCTGGTCTTGGCGTAGTCCGGGTCGCAGTGCAGGCTCTCATAGTGGACGGGTCGGGTATCCATGCTGTGGAAGTAGTCGGACGCCGCCAGGATGTTGCCCCCCCCGGCGGACTCGTTGCCGCAGGACCAGATAAGGACGCTGGGCCGGTTCCGGTCCCGGCGGAGCATGGCCTCCGCCCGGGCTACCACCGCCGCCCTCCACTGGGGGACGCTGCCGGGGATGTGGTCCTCCCGGGCGATCAGTCCCCGGTCCCGCATCTCCCAGCACCCGTGGGACTCCAGGTTCATCTCGTCGATGACGTACATGCCGTACTTGTCGCACAGCCGGTAGAAGAAGCTCTGGTTGGGATAGTGGCTGGTGCGGATGGCGTTGATGTTGTTCTGCTTCATGGTCACGATGTCCAGCTCGGTCTCCGCCTCGGTGACGCAGCGGCCCGTCCGGGAGGAGAACTCGTGGCGGTTCGTGCCGTGGAAGCGGACGCGCCTGCCGTTGAGCAGCATCAGGCCGTCCCTGATCTCGAACCGGCGCATCCCCACCTTCTCCCAGACGGTCTCCGTCAGCGCGCCGGAGGCGTCGAAGATCTCGATGGACAGATCGTACAGGAAGGGCTTCTCCGCGCTCCAGAGCCGGGGAGCGTCCACAGGCAGGACGGCCTCCCGCTCCGCCGGGAGGGTGAGGCTGGCGGCCGCGATCTGCCGCTGCCCGTCGGAGAGGCGCAGGGCCGCATGGCCCTCGCCCAGGGCCTCCAGCGCCACCCGGACCTCGCCGGAGGCGAAGTCATCGCCCAGGGGGGTGGTGATCTTCATATCCCGCACGTGGACCGCCGGCACGGCGTACAGGAACACCTCCCGGAAGATGCCGGAGAAGCGGAAGAAGTCCTGATCCTCCATCCAGCTGGCGTTGGTGTACTGGAAGACCTGGGCGGCCAGCTTGTTCTCCCCGGGGACCAGATAGTCCGTCAGCTCGAACTCCGAGGGGGTGAAGCCGTCCTCGCCGTAGCCCGCGTAGTGGCCGTTGCACCACACGGCCAAACCGCTCTCCGCCCCCTGGAAGGAGATGAAGACGCGCATCCCCGCCATCCGCTCCGGCAGGGTGAAATACTTTACATAGCTTGCAACCGGGTTAAATTCCTCCGGCGCCTGCCCCAGCTTGACGTCCTCGCAGCCATCCCAGGGGTACTGGACGTTGGCGTACTGGGGGCGTCCGTAGCCGTGGAGCTGGGGATGGGAGGGGACGGGGAGCTTGTCCCAGCCCCGGCAGTCCACACCGGCGGCGAAGAAATCGGGAACGGTCCCGGCGAAGTTCTCCGCGTAGTGGAAATACCAGTCCCCGTTGAGGGAGAAACGGGAGGGCGCGCCGTCCGCCAGGGTGTAGAGATGGTCGGAGTGGGGCGCTTCCCGGCGGTCCTGGAAGAACTCCGGGGATTTGGTCATTTCATACTTAAATTCTTTCATACTGCCTCCAAAACGATCAGTTTTCCAATAAAGTCTCCGCTGATGCAGGGCATGACCATGCCGCCGTACATCCAGCCCGCGCCGGAGCGGACCTCGCCGGTCTCGCTGGAGCGGTAAAGGGTCTCCTCATCCAGACCTCGCAGGGGCAGGAGCACGCTCCGCCGCCGCTGGCGGCTCATGACGTGGACGTAGTTCAGCACGGCGGTCCGCTTGTCCTTGCTGACGGCCATCAGGGCGTCGTACTCCCCGTTCTCGCCGTAGGAGGCCAGGCGGTAGTAGTCGCCGTCGTGGAACACGGGGCCGTACTTCCGGTAGTCCTCCAGCTGGCCGGGGATCATGGCCAGCTCCTCTTCCGTCAGCTTGGTGAGGTCCAGCTCATAGCCGAAGCATCCCGGCAGGGACACCAGCCCCCGGGTGGCGAAGGGCGTCACCCGTCCGTTGGTGTGGCTGGGGCAGGCGGCCACGTGGGCCCCCATGGAGGACAGGGGATAGATGAGGGCCGTGCCCTCCTGGATGCGCAGGCGGTCGATGGCGTCGGTGTTGTCGGAGGTCCAGATCTGGGGGCTGTAGTACAGCATACCCGGGTCGAACCGTCCGCCGCCGCTGGCGCAGTTCTCCAGCAGGAGCTGGGGGAAGTCCGCCAGCAGGCGCTCCTGGAGCTCGTAGACGCCCAGGACGTACCGGTGGAGCAGCTCTCCCTGGCGGTCCGCCTCCAGGCAGAAGCCGGCCACGTCGGTAAGGGTGCGGTTCATGTCCCACTTCACATACTCGATGTTGGCGGAGGACAGCGCCGCCTTCAGCTGGGCGTACACGCACTCCCGGACCTCGGGGCGGGAGACGTCCAGCACCAGCTGGTGCCGGGCCTCCATGGGCTTGCGGCCCGGGATCTGGATGGCGTAGTCCGGGTGGGCCCGGTAGAGCTCGGAATTGGGGGACACCATCTCCGGCTCCACCCAGAGGCCGAACTTCATCCCCAGGGCGTTGATCTGGTCCGCCAGATATTTCAGGCCCCCGGGGAGTTTCTTCTCATTGACGAACCAATCGCCCAGGCTGTTGTCGTCCGTATCCCGGCAGCCGAACCAGCCGTCGTCCAGCACCAGCATCTCGATGCCCCGCCCGGCGGCGGTGCGGGCGATGTCCAGAAGCTTCTCCGTGTCGAAATCGAAGTAGGTGGCCTCCCAGTTGTTCACCAGGGAGGGACGGGGGCGTCCGGCCCAGGTCTCACGGATGAGGTGGGTCCGGTAGAGGTCGTGGAAGGTGTGGGTCATGCCCTCCAGGCCGGTACTGGAGTATACCAGCACCGCCTCCGGGGTCTGGAAGCTCTCCTCCGGGCCCAGCTTCCAGCTAAAGCCCTCGGGGTGGATGCCGATGACCGCCCGGAGGTAGGCCTGCTGGCTCATCTCTACCTGGGCCAGGAAGTTGCCGGAGTAGACCAGGTTCATGGCGTACACCTGGCCGTGCTCCTGGGTGGCGCCGTGCTCCGCCAGGGCCAGGAAGGGCTGTCCGGCATGGGAGGAGATGCCCCGCTGGGAGGACACGCCCTGCCGCCCCCAGCCCAGCTTCCGGCGCTGGATCATCCGCTCGTAGGCCCAGCTGCCGTGGAGGGTGATCAGGTCGAAGTCCCGGTCGTCCATGTCCAGGCAGGCGGAGAGGGCGGCGTCCAGCTTCACCGGCCTGCTCCCCCGGTTGACGATCCGGGCGCTACGGCAGATGGCGTCCAGCTTCTCGTAGGCGGTGTAGTACAGATGGACCTCCAGATCCAGGGCCGCGTCCCCGCAGACCAGCTCCAGGGTGGAGCAGTCTCCTTCCCCGCCCCGTGTGGCGGGAAGGCCGGGAAGGGCGGGCTTTCCGGCGTAGATCTGATGGGACCGGTAGGTCAGGCCGCAG
This sequence comes from uncultured Oscillospiraceae bacterium, assembly GCA_910579485.1. Taxonomy (GTDB): domain Bacteria; phylum Bacillota; class Clostridia; order Oscillospirales; family Oscillospiraceae; genus Pelethomonas. Next base: position 7,730 of record CAJTVO010000007.1, read on the forward strand.
GCCCGGAAGCCCTCCCCGGTCTCCACCCGCAGGCAGCTCTCACGGAAGTCCCCCAAGCCGCTGCCGGAGTACTCCGTGGGCAGCTCGTCCAGGAAAGTGGTCTGGTCGCCGCGCAGGCGGAAGGGGGACTGGTCCGGGCCCTGCCGCAGCAGGCTGCGCATACCGGCGTCCGGGACCCTGCGGCCATAGTACACATGCCCCAGGAACCCCTCCTCGTCTACAAGGGCGATCAGGTAGGTGGAGCCGGGGGTATCCAGACGGAACACGCGCTCCTCTTGGAGATAGGAAATACTCATAAAACGGTCCTCCCACAAAAATAGGGTGATGGCGTTGGTTCGCTTCCCTCAAATCATACGAGGTTTGTCCTGATCTGTCAATGTATAAATGGAGAAAATCATGGGCTTATTTCCCGCCGGACGGGCGGCTGTATGGGAGAGCCCAGAGGCAGAGCGGCAAAATATGGGGATATGCCGGAACAGCTGGAATTGCAAAAACCGCCAGGGACGGCTCGGTCCCTGGCGGTTTCTTTATCTGTATCCTGACCTATTTCCCTGCCGGAGCGGCGGCGCGCCGGAAGTCAAGATTTCATCCTGCCCGCTCCCGCAGCACCCGCTTTACCTTTTCCAAATCGGGATCGCAGAGCAGGGGGAGGATATCCGTCAGCTGCTCCGGGGGCAGGTCCCACCAGCGGAAGCGGAGGAGAAGGGCCTTCAGCTCACCGTCAAAGCGGTCCTTGATAAATCCCGCAGGGTTTCCGCCGAAGACCGTATAGGCGGGGACCTCCCTGGTCACAACGGAATAGGCGGCGATGACCGCGCCGTCGCCGATCGTTACACCTGGCATGATGACGCTCTCGCGGCCGATCCACACGTCGTTCCCGACGACTGTATCGCCCTTGCGGGGAAGCTGGTCCATGTGGGGCGGCGTGTTTTCCGTCCACGCGCCGCCCATGACGCTGAAAGGGTAGGTGGTCACGCTGCACAGGCGGTGGTTCGCGGGACCCATGATGAACTTGACGCCGGAGGCGATCTGGCAGAACTTGCCAATGATCAAGTGGTCGCCAAACTCCGGGTGGTTGAACAGCACGTTGTTCCTTTCAAAGCCCGCAGGGTCGCTGGCATCATCGTAATAGGTGTACTCGCCCACCGTGATATTGGGGGCGGTGACGGTATTCCTGATAAAGCAGGAGGTCTTATATTCGTTGGGAAAGACCACATTGGGGTCTGGAATATTGTTCATAATCGTTATGTCCTTTCTTATTTGATCTGCATCACATCCTTTCCCTGGCGCATACTGGTAGCGACTGCCCGCTTTTTTCGGATATCTTTCATCTTTATTACCTCTGCCGGTCTTTTTTGCTGGGCCTTATGGAGGAAAGTATAGCACGATACCACCGGCAAGTCAAACCGGCGGGGAGATTTTTCAGGGAAATCAATTTTGCGTCCGCAGGGCGCGGCGGCCCCGGCGCGCCCTACAAGCACGGCTTCTGCTTTTGACACGCAGAAGAGGACGCCGCCCGTTGGGCGGCGTCCTCTCGGGATATGTTTCGTTACTTGGCGTACTCCACGACCTTGGTCTCGCGGATGACGTGGACCTTGATCTGTCCGGGGTACTCCAGCTCGTTCTCGATCTTCTTGGCCAAGTCCCGGGCCAGAATGACCATCTGGTCCTCGCTGACCTGCTCGGGACGGACCATGACCCGGACCTCCCGGCCCGCCTGGATGGCGTAGCTCTTCTCCACGCCGGGATGGGTGCCGGTGATCTCCTCCAGCTTCTCCAGGCGCTTGATATAGTTCTCCAGATTCTCCCGCCGGGCGCCGGGACGGGCGGCGCTCACCGCGTCCGCCGCCTGGACCAGGCAGGCCATCAGGGTCTTGCACTCCACGTCGCCGTGGTGGGCCTGGATGGCGTTGAGGATGTCCTCTTTTTCCTTAAACTTCCGGCAGAACTCCACGCCCAGGTTCACATGGGTGCCCTCGTACTCGTGGTCCAGGGCCTTGCCGATGTCGTGGAGCAATCCCGCCCGCTTGGCGGCGTGGACGTCCAGTCCCAGCTCCGAGGCCATGAGGCCCGCGATGTGGCTGACCTCGATGGAGTGCTGGAGGACGTTCTGCCCGTAGCTGGTGCGGTAGTGGAGGCGGCCCAGCATCTTCTGGACCTCCGGGTGCAGGCCCCGGACGCCGGTCTCAAAGGCGGCGCGCTCGCCCTCGCTCTTGATGACGGCGTCCACCTCCCGCTTGGCCTTCTCCACCATCTCCTCGATGTGGGTGGGATGAATGCGCCCGTCGGCGATCAGCTTCTCCAGAGCCACCCGGGCCACCTCCCGGCGCACGGGCTCAAAGCAGGAGACGGTGATGGCCTCCGGCGTGTCGTCGATAATGAGGTCTACGCCGGTGAGAGTCTCGATGGTCCGGATGTTCCGGCCCTCCCGGCCGATGATGCGGCCCTTCATCTCGTCATTGGGCAGGGGAACCACACTGACGGTGATCTCGGACGCATGGTCGGCGGCGCACCGCTGGATGGCGGTGGCGACGATCTCCTTGGCGCGCTGGTCGGCCTCTTCCTTGGCCCGGGCTTCGATCTCCTTGATCTTCAGCGCCGTCTCATGGGTGACCTCCCCCTCCACCTGGGAGATGAGGTACTGCTTGGCCTCCTCCACGGTGAAGCCGGAGATGCGCTCCAGCATCTCGGTCTGGCTGCGCTTGATAAGGTCGATCTCCTCCTGGGCCTTGTCCGCGGCGGCGTGCTTGGCGGTCAGGGCCTCCTCTTTCTTCTCGATGTTCTCGGTCTTGCGATCCAGATTCTCTTCCTTCTGCTGTAACCGGCGCTCCTGCTTCTGCAGGTCGGCCCGGCGGCTCTTCTCTTCCTTTTCGTACTCGGTGCGGCTGCGCAGGATCTCCTCCTTCGCCTCCAGCAGGGCCTCCCGCTTCTTGCCCTCGGAGGCCTTGATGGCCTCGTTGATGATGCGGCGGGCTTCCTCCTCCGCGCCGGAGATCTCCCGCTCCGCAAACTTCCTGCGGTGGATCTGCCCGGCGATAAAGCAGCCGATACATGCCAGGATCGCGACCACAACAAAGAGAATGGCCCCCATGAGGCCAATACTAAATTGTGGCATGGGATATTTTTCCTCCTGTTTTTAACTTTTTGCTCTATGGAATGGGGGTTTTTACTTGCCCGGCGCGAGGCGCCGGACCTGGAAATAATCGGCGGATACCCCTTTTTATCCGCCGACAAAAATCCTATTCAATAATACTCGCTCTACCCCGTTCTGTCAAGCAAAAAGAGTCCATTCCGCAAAACAATTTCCACCGGACGGGCCGCCCCGGCCCCCCCTCGCCGGGTACAACCGCCCGGAGGAGACGGCAAAGCCGATCCAAAACCGCGCGACGCCGTATGTAATGAAAACCAATAGAAGAAGGGGGCCCGTCCACCGGAAAACATCCGGTAGACGGGCCCCCAGCGCGGATCGATCCGCGCGGCTGTTGGGGATCGCGGCTCAGTCTGCTGCGGCGGCGCTCAGCTTGTAAACAAACAGGTTCTCCTTACCAAAGTAGACTTCCCAGGCGGAGACGGGACTGCCGCCGTCCTCCGGCGGTACAGCTTCCATGGTCAGACAGCGGGTATCAGGGTCGAAGCCGGCAAACTGGAAATCGTACTCGCTCTTATCCGGCACAGCTCCCTTCATCAGCAGGGCAACGTCCTCGGACAGAATGCTCCCGTCCCGCTGGAAGTAAATATACGCCGCCTTTTGTTCGTTGGTACACACCAGCTCGTTGATACCATCGCCGTTCAGATCGACGATCTGTGCCTCCACGCCGGGACCCGGGACAGTGATCAGACGGTTCACGACGCCGTCCTCATCATCAAAGCCATAGTATGTTTGGTACTCCGCCTCATGGACGGAAAATCCGCTCCAGCCAAAGAGCTGATCGAAGGGGACGATGGTAAAGTCCTCATCCCACACAGTGTCGATGACCTCGGCCTTCCATGGGTCCGGATCGCTGCTCAGGACCTCCGCCACATAGGCGTACCCGTCTATGGATCGATACCCCTGGATGCGGCGTCCGTCCAGCTCCACGCTTTGACCGGGTCCGGTGAACAGCTCCGCGCAGTCGCGGGTGTGGATGTTTTTCAGCTGATACCGATAGGGCCTGGAGCTCTCCTGGTCCTCCAGAGGGATCGTCTGCACGGGCTTCTCCGCCGGATATACGCCGGTGCTCACGGCCTGGTCCCGCTTGTAGACCAGCAGATTCTCGCCATCGAAGCAGATGCTCCGCGCGGCCTCAATGGTCTCGCCGCCCTGCCCCTGGGCGGTCAGGGCAATCAGGCAGCGGTCGTAGGGGTCGATGCCGGTATACGCAAGGAGTTCTTCTTCCGGCAGGGCCTCCTTCAGCAGCGCGGTGATGTTCTCAGAATAGATCATCCCGTTCCGCTGGAAGACGATGACCGCCCTGGAAGCGTTGTCCGTACACAGCAGCTCGGTCACGCCGTCACCGTCCAGGTCAATGCTCTGGCAGTCCATGCCGCGGCCCGGAATATGGATGAGGCTGTACCAATCGCCGTTTTCATCAACTCCGTAGTATGACCGGTACGAATCATCAGCACATTCAGTCGTGTGCCAGCTGCCATATTCATCAACGCTGTAGTATGTCAGGCCCGGCTCATTAAGGACCCCGGAATAGTGCTCGATGATCCCATCCCAGCCAAGGACATCTTCAAAGCTCTCAATATAGAATGAATCATCATCTATCGCAGAGCCGATACGCTTCGCTCTCCAGGTATCTTCGCTGTCTTCCACGACCTCTCCGACATAGTCGCTTCCATATTGGGAGCGGTAGCACACCACAGAGCGGTCTCCCACCATCGCGCTCATGCCGGGGCCGGAGAGTATTTCCTTGCGGTCGCCCCGGTAGATGGTATTATTCAACTTATAGGGTTTGACACACTCCCGGTCCGCCAGGGGGATCGCGGCCAGAAGGCCCTCCTCCGTCTCGTTGACGGCGGACGGGGCATCCAGCTCGCTCGGGGCAGCGGGCGCGGCATCCGGAACGCTCGGGGGAGCCGCGGCTCTCCCGGCCTGCTCCACGCACCCGGCGAAGGTGAACACGCAGACCGCCGCCGTCAGCAGGGACATGGCGCACAGGGCCAGCTTTTTGGTCTTCCGGTCCTCCGCGATACGGGCGATCCGCTCCCGGAGCCGCTTTTTGTCCGAGGACATGGGGGTAACGGACAGCAGGGGGTTCACCGGCAGCCGCCGGACGGGGATCAGGCTCAGGAGGGTCTTGCCGTAGGCCAGCCGCTCCTCCTCCCCCAGCGTCCGGACGGCCCCCTCGTCGCAGGCCAGCTCGCAGTCCGTTCTGGAGGCCGACACGGCGATCCACACCAGGGGATCGAACCAGTAGACCGCCAGGCACACGCTCCTGAGCAGAGACCACAGGGGGTCCAGATGCCGGGCGTGGGTCTCCTCGTGGGCCAGCACGTGGCGCAGGCTCTCCTCGCTCCGAATGGCAGCGGGGGTCAGGTAGACGGCGGGGCGCAGGATGCCAAACAGGCAGGGGGAGTCCAGCCTGGACTCCATCATATACACCGGGTACTTACAGCCGGGAACTTCCATGCCCATCCGGTACTTGCGCAGCCTCGCGGCGAAGGCCAGGTTGGACCACACCAGCCACAGGGCCATCCCCGCCGCCCCGGCCAGCCAGACCGCGCCCAGGATCTCTGTCAAGGTCCACTCCTTTGCAGAAGCTGCACCTGTTCCCTTCGCCGGGAGCCCAGCCTGGGATTCGACCGGTTTCGCGCCGGAAACGGCGGGCTCCTCCCCACCGGAGGCGGAAGATGTCAGGCCGGCGGCGGGGACCTCCGGAGCCTCCAGCCGGGCGGCGATGGTCTCCCGCGCCGGTTCCGCCATGGTCAGCACGCTGATATCCAGCGGGGGCAGGGAGACGGGGGTCAGCAGCCGCACCAGCACCAGGGCCCACAGGGCGTACTGCACCCGGCGGGAGATCTTCTCCCGGAACGCCCGGCGCAGGATCAGCAGCCCCAGGATCAGCACGGAGGACGTCAGCAATATCTCTCTCATGTCTTCCTCCCTCCCGCCTTTTCCAGGATGGCGGACAGCTCGGCGATATCGTCCTCCGACAGCCCCCGGCTCTCCACCATGGCGCTCATCATCAGGCCCACCCTGCCGCCGTAGACCCTGTCCAGAAAGCTCTTGGTCTCCGTCCGGGCCGCGTCCTTCCGCTCCAGAAGGGGATAGTACCGCCGGGCCGGTCCTCCCAGCTGGCAGCCCACGACCCCCTTGGCCTCCAGGCGGGTGAGCATGGTGATGATGGTGTTCCTGGTCCAGTTCGTCTCCTCCCGCAAGGCGTCGGTCAGCTCCTTGACCGTCGCGGGGCCACGGGCCCACAGCTGCTTCATCAGCTTCCACTCTCCGGCGGACAGGTTGCTCTGCTTTTCCATAGACAGCACTCCTTTCCATCGTTGTTGACGTATGTCTACTATTATCCTACCATATATGTAGACGCTTGTCAACAAGTTTTTCAGAAAACAAACCGCCGCCGGGTCCCGGCGGCGGCAGTCAGACATATGGTATGGATCATCCCTCCGCGATCCGGCGGGCGAAGGCCGCCCCTCGCTCCGCCACGCCGGGGAGCTTCACCAGGCTCCCCTTCTCGTTGGCGGTCTCCATCAGGCAGAACTCCGGCGGCAGATAGAAGCTCTTGTTCATGTTCAGCCCGGAGATCAGCTGCCGGGCCAGCAGGTCGCCCCCGGAGTATCCGGAGACGATGAGGCCGTACAGCCGCTTCTCATAGAACCGGTTCTGCCGGAAGAGGGCCGTCAGCCGGTTCACGAAGGCCGTCAGATTGGCGGACAGGGCGTCGTTATAGTTGGCGCACAGCATCACCAGCGCGTCGCAGGCGCGCACGGCGGGGAACACCTCCTCCACCATGGGACCGCCATAGAAGCACTTCCCCTGCCCGCCGAAGTGGAGGCAGGCGGTGTAGGCGCAGCCGTTGCAGTCCGCCACCGTGCCGTTGAGCAGGCACAGCTCCTGGACCTCAATATGCCCCGGCAGCTCCCGCCGGACCATCTCCCACAGGGCCAGGGTGTTGCTGGTGGTCCGGGAGGATGCGTGGAGGGCCAGCAGCCGCCCCACCGGCGGCGGCCCCTCCCAGTCCAGCAGACGCCCGATCAGCTCCGCCGCCGCCAGGCGGAAGGCGGATGCCTCGTCGGTATCGTGGATCTCCGCCTGGACCCGGAAGTTCCGCAGGGACCCGGTAGCCTCCACCAGGGGCCGCCCCAGAAAGGCGCACCCCACCAGATCGGCCGCCAGCACCAGGTCCCGGGCCACGCCCTTGGTATACAGCTCCCCCTCCCCGGTCACCACGACCCCGGCGGTACAGCCGGCGAGCCGTCCGATCCCGCGGCGGAGGGCGGAGAGCGTCCGGTAGTAGGCCCCGCCGCACCCGCCCTCGTCCAGGGCCACGGCGAACAGCAGCCGCTCCCCCGCCAGGGCGGCGAAATCCTCCGGCCCCTCCAGGGTCCGCCAGAGGCATCCGGCGGGCAGGAGGGGCTCCAGAAGCGCCCGCAGCCTGCGGCTGTAGGGGGGATTTTCGGGAAAGACGACGACCATCAGCTCAGGTGGACCAGCTGCTCCACGCCCACGGCGCTGACCATGGCCCCGGACTCGGTGCGCAGCCCGTGCTCCCGGTTGACAGCGTCCATGATCTTGTTGCGCAGTTCCGTGGGGACCACGATGAAGATCAGCTCCTTCTCCTCCCGGAGGGTGGTGATGCCGTAGGACTGGGCGAAGCTCTCGTCTCCCGCCCAGCGCCCCCGGATGATGGTGCCCCCCCGGGCCCCCGCCTTCCGGGCGGTGTCCATCACCGCGCCGGTGCAGCCCTGGTTGACGGTGACCAGGATCATGCTGGTCTTCTGCTGGTTGTCCATGGTTCCCCTCTCCTCGCTTTCCGGTTTGGTCTTAAGGTCGATAAAGGCGGCGATCAGGCCGTTCACCGCCGTCATGGGTATGGAAAAGGCGATGCCCCGGCTGGGGGCCGCCCCCCGCAGCTCGTCGTCCAGCCGCTCCAGGATCGCCGCGGCGGCGGGACGGGTGGCCATGCTCAGGATGATGTCCTTCTCCGAACCGCCCAGGCCCAGGATGTCCAATATCTCCGACGTGGCGGTGCCCAGGCCCTCGAAGCGGACGTGGGCGAAGACCTGATTCTTCTGGTAGAGCTTCACCAGCTTGCCGCCGCTGCCCCGCTCCACGATGGACATGATAAGCGACAGCTGTTCCGGTTTCTTCATAGGCAGTTTTCCCCCGCTCAAAACAACTCATCCAAGAGGATGTAGTACCGTATCCTGGTCCAGTCCGGCTCCAGCCCCAGGGCCCGGAACAGGAGCTTCCCGTCCGGCGGGGCGCCGCCGGTCTTCCGGCACCAGTCCGCGTAGCTGTGGTGCAGGCTCCGCCAGCACAGGGCGATGTCGCACCACTTGTCCCCGATCCCCGCCCGGCCCAGGTCGATGTACCCGGCGATCCGGCCCTCCTCGCAGAAGAGGTTGGGGAAGCAGAAGTCCCCGTGGGACAGCGCCGGCTCCTCCGCCGGACGGTTGACGTACAGCCACTTCAGCAGCTCCGCCGGGTTCCGGAAGCCCTTTTCGCCAAAGGTCCCCGGCTCCACGTTGTTCATGTCCACCAGCCCGTTCACCACGTTGTACCGGGCCGCCTCCAGCTTTTTCGCAAGCCGCTGGTCGCAGGGACAGCCGGACACGTCCACGCTCCACAGTGCCCGCAGGCCCTCCGCCAGCATGGCGCACAGGGCGGCGGGGTCCTCCAGAAACGCCGGGTCGCAGGCCGCGCGGCCCCTGCAGCGCTCCATCAGCAGGTAGGACGTGTCCTCCACGGTCTCGTGGACGTGGACCTTGGGCACCGGCAGCTTCCCCTGCAGGAAGGCCAGCATGGCGGCCTCGTTCTCCGCCTCCGGGCCGCGGCGCTGGATCTTCAGCACCTGGTCCTGATACAGCCGGATGGACGCGCCGGACATGCCGGTGTGGTCCATCGTATATGCTTTTTCCTCCGTCCGAAGGAGGATATTCTCCGGTATAACCATTCCAGCCTCCGATCAGTCATAATAGAGGACCCGGTCCTCCACGCGGGCCAGTTCCGCCCGCAGGGCATCGTCCGCCAGCCGCTTCTTCACCCGGCCCGCCAGGCCCAGCAGCTGGATGGCCACCAGGGGCGTCATCGCTACCAGGGCCACCAGGCCGAAGGCGTCGGTCATCAGGTTCCCGCCCCAGGCCTGGCAGGCCCCCATGGCGAAGGGCAGCAGGAAGGTGGCGGTCATGGGGCCCGACGCCACGCCGCCGGCGTCGAAGGCAACGCCGGTGAACAGCTGGGGCACGAAGAAGGTCAGCGCCAGGGAGACGGCGTATCCGGGAATGAGGAACCACAGGATGGAGATCCCCGTCAGCACCCGCAGCATGGCGATGCCGATGGAGATGGACACGCCGATGCTCATCCCGTGCCGCATGGCGGACTGGGAGATGGAGCCCATGGAGACCTCCTCCACCTGCTTGACCAGCACGTGGACCGCGGGCTCGGCGGCTACGATGAAGTACCCCATGACCATGCCCACGGGGATCAGCAGGAAGGGCAGGTCTCCGGAGGCGATGGTGGCCCCGATCAGCTCGCCCGCGCCCATAAAACCCACGTTGACGCCGGTGAGGAACAGCACCAGGCCCACGTATGTATACACCAGACCGCTGGCGATCCGCAGCAGCTGGGTCCGCTTGAACCGCCGGGTGAACAGCTGGAACAGCAGGAACACCCCGCAGATGGGCAGGATGGCCCCCGCCACCTCTCCCGCGTAGTGGGGGAAGGCGGCGGCGAACTCCCGGGCCGCGTCCCGGGTGGTGGCCACCTCCGCCAGGACGGGGGGCGTGTAGCTGGCGCTGTCGGGGGCGTAGCAGATGCCCAGGATCAGCACCGAGAGGATGGGCCCGATGCTGCACAGGGCCACCAGGCCGAAGCTGTCGTTGGTGGCGTTCTTGTCGTTGCGCACGGAGGCGAGGCCCACGCCCAGGGCCATGATGAAGGGCACCGTGATGGGCCCGGTGGTCACGCCGCCGGAGTCGAAGGACACGGGGATGAAGTCGTTGGGCGTGAACAGGATGGCCAGCACGAAGGCCCCCAGGTAAAAGCTCACCAGCAGATAGGACAGCGGGACCTTCAGCGTCACGCGCAGCAGGGCGACCACCAGGAACAGCCCCACCCCGGCGGCCACCGTGAGGATCAGCACCAGGTTGGGGATGGCGGGCACCTGTCCGGCCAGCACCGTGAGGTCCGGCTCCGCCACGGTGATGAGCATCCCCAGCAGGAAGGCCGCCGCCAGGGGCAGTACCCGCCGCCTGGCCCGGCTCATGGTCACGCCGATGGCGCTGCCCATGGGCGTCATGGACATATCCACCCCCAGGGTGAACATCCCCACGCCCACGATCAGCAGGAAGGAGCCGAAGAGGAACAGCACCAGCACCCCCGGCGTCAGGGGCACGATGGTAATGCTCAGCGCCAGGACGATGGCGGTGATTGGCAGCACGGAGGACAGGGATTCCTTGATCTTTTCCATCAGCTGGGGATTGATTCGCACGGAGGGCTCCTTTCCCGCCCCGTTCCGCGGGGCGCATGCACCTATTTAATCAGTATTCTACAATACTTTTTCCCCATTGTACAGTGCTTCCGGAAAAATATCGCGCCATCGGGCATCCCGCCTCAAATTTATCGTGCATTTTCCGAAAAAATGGTGTATGATAGGTCTCGCGAGGAATATTTCCAGATATAGGAGGCAACATCATGAATACCTGTCTGATCCCCCAGGGCTACCGCCCCCCCCTCTGCGGCTACGATATGCAGCGGGCCATTGAGTTCGTAAAGAGCAGCTTCCAGGAGAACCTGAAGTTCGCCCTGAACCTCCGCCGGGTCTCCGCGCCCCTGTTCGTGGACCGGGATTCCGGCCTCAACGACAACCTCAACGGCGTGGAGCGCCCCGTGGGCTTCGATATCCCCGCCATCGGCGGGGGAGGTGGTCCACTCCCTTGCCAAGTGGAAGCGTCTGGCCCTCAAGCGGTACGGCTTCTACCCCGGCAACGGCCTGTATACCGACATGAACGCCATCCGCCGGGACGAGAGTCTGGACAACATCCATTCCGTCTACGTGGACCAGTGGGACTGGGAGAAGGTCATCACCCGCGCCGACCGGAACGTGGATTTCCTCCAGTACACCGTCCGCTCCATCGTGGGGGCGGTGTGCGACACCTGCGACGCCCTGCGGCGGGCCTTCCCTCAGGTGAAGATCCGTCTGGACCGTGAGGTGAGTTTTATCACCACGCAGGAGCTGGAGGACATGTATCCCCATCTGACCCCCGGCGAGCGGGAGACCGCCTACATGCGGGAGGGCCACAGGACCGTATTCCTCATGCAGATCGGCAAGACCCTCAGCAGCGGGAAGAAGCACGACGGCCGGGCCCCGGACTACGATGACTGGGAGCTGAACGGGGACATCCTCATGTGGAACGACGTGCTGGGCCGGGCCTTTGAGATCAGCTCCATGGGCATCCGGGTGGACCGGGAGAGCCTGGAGCGGCAGCTGGCCCTGTCGGGCTGCGAGGAGCGGCGGGAGCTGCCCTTCCACAAAATGCTCCTGAACAACGAGCTGCCCCTGACCATGGGCGGCGGCATCGGCCAGAGCCGTCTGTGTATGCTGATGATCGGCTGCTGCCACATCGGGGAGGTCCAGGTGAGCCTGTGGGATCAGGAGACCCTGGACACCTGTGAGGCGGCGGGAGTGCAGCTTTTATAAGAACCTTTATTTATATTCCGGACAAGGGAGGTCTCTATGAATCTTCTGAAAATCGCTCTGCTCCAGATTGCGCCCACGGGCAGCCTGGCGGGAAACCTGGAGAAGGGGACCGCCGCCTGCCGCCGGGCGAAGGAGCTGGGAGCGGATATCGCCCTGTTCCCCGAGATGTGGAGCAACGGATACCGCATCTACGGCCGCCCCGCGGAGGAGTGGAAGGCCGAGGCGATCTCCGCTGAAAGTGAATTTGTCCGCGCCTTCGGCCGTCTGGCCGGAGAACTGGACATGGCCGTGGGCGTCACGCTGCTGGAAGCCTGGGAGGGCGGCCCCCGGAATACGCTGGTCCTCTTCGACCGCTTCGGGGAACGGAAGCTGACCTACGCCAAGTTCCACACCTGCGATTTCGACGTGGAACGGAATCTGACCCCCGGCGAGGACTTCTATGTGACGGACCTGGACACCGCCCGGGGCCCGGTCCGGGTGGGAGCCATGATCTGCTACGACCGGGAGTTCCCAGAGAGCGCTCGGCTCCTGATGCTCAAGGGCGCGGAGCTGATCCTGACCCCCAACGCCTGCCCCATGGAGCTGAACCGCCTGTCTCAGCTGCGGGCCAGAGCCTTCGAGAACATGCTGGCCGTCGCCACCTGCAACTATCCGGACTCCGTCCCGGACTGCAACGGCGGCTCCAGCGTATTTGACGGCGTGGCCTACCTGCCGGAGCTGGCGGGCTCCCGGGATACCTGCCTGCTTCAGGCGGGCGGGGAGGAGGGCGTCTACCTGGCCGGGCTGGATATGGATATGCTGCGGGCCTACCGTGGGCGCGAGGTCCACGGCAACGCCTACCGCCGTCCGAAAAAATACGCGCTGCTGACGGATACCCGGATCGACGAGCCGTTTATCCGTGCAAATCGCCGGGAATAACCACAACAAGGAGAAGGAAAAACCATGGAAAACTTTGTCTTATCCCATCTGGAGCCCGGGAACGTATTCCGGTTTTTCGAGGAACTGAGCCGCATCCCCCGGGAGTCGGGGCACACGGACGCCGTCAGCGCGTGGGTGGAGGACTTCGCCAGAGCGCGGGGCCTCCGCTGCCGCCGGGACGAACTGGGCAACGTAGTCATCTGGAAGGACGCCTCCCCCGGTTACGAGGGGCATCCGGCGGTGATCCTCCAGGGGCACACGGACATGGTATGCGTCCAGTCCCCCGGCACAGACCACGATTTCGAAAAGGACCCTCTGACGCTGGTCCTGGACGGCGACTGGCTGCGGGCGGAAAACACCACTCTGGGGGGCGATGACGGCGCGGCGGTGGCCATGATGCTGGCCCTGCTGGACGATGACGCCATCCCCCACCCGCCCATCGAGGCGGTGTTTACCGTAGACGAGGAGATCGGCCTGCTGGGGGCCGCCGGGCTGGACTGCTCCGATCTGGAGGGCCGGACGCTCATCAATCTGGACAGCGAGGACGAGGGCGTGCTGACCGTGGGCTGCGCCGGGGGAGCCCGGTGCGACCTGGCCCTCTCCCTGCCCCTGCGGCCCGCCTCCGGAAAGCTCTGCACGCTGGAACTCACCGGCCTCCCCGGAGGCCACTCCGGCGCGGAGATCCACAAAAGCATCCCCAACGCCAACCGCGTGCTGGCCCAATGCCTCCAGGCACTGCCGGACGCCCGGCTGGTGTCCCTCTGCGGCGGCGAGCAGGACAACGCCATTCCCGACCGGGCCAGAGCCGTGTTCGTCCTGCCGGAGGACCAGACAGAGAACGCGCCGGAAAAATTCCGCGAGCTGAAGTCCGGCGCGGTCTGCTCCTTCACCTGGGCCAGCCATGCCCCGGCGGACGCCCTCTCTCCGGAGGACACCCGCAAGGCCGTCGGCCTCATCCTCTCCGCCCCCAACGGCGTACAGGCCATGGAGCCGGACCTCCCCGGACAGGTGCGCACGTCCCTGAACCTGGGCATCCTCCGGCTGGAGGAGGGCAGGCTGCGGCTGACCTGGAGCGTGCGCAGCTCCGCCGGAGCGGAAAAGGAGAAGCTGATCGAGGCTCTCAAGTCTCTGGCAGACGGCTGCGGCGGGACCTTCAGCCGCCGGGGGGACTACCCCGCCTGGGAGTACCGCCCCGCGTCCCGCCTGCGGGACGTGATGGTCCGGGTCTACCGGGAGCGGACCGGGAAGGAGCCGGTGGTGGAGACCATCCACGCCGGTCTGGAGTGCGGCCTGCTGGCCCAGAAGCTGCCGGGACTGGACGCGGTGTCCATCGGTCCCGACATGCGGGACATCCACAGCCCCCGGGAGCGGCTGTCCATCCCCTCGGTCCGCCGGACCTGGGAGTACCTGCTGGCCGTGCTGGCACAATTATAAATGGCGACCCTCAAATTTGACAGACAGGAGAAACAGTATGAAATTCAGCGAAATGCCCTACACCCGCCCGGATCTGGAGAAGATCCAGAAGGACTCCACCGCCATTCTGGAGCGCATCACCAACGCTCAGTCCGCCCAGGAGCAGATCGACGCCTACCTGGCCTATGAGGAGATGGGTAAAGAGGTGGGAACCAACTGCTCCATCGCCTACGTCCGCCATACCATCGACACCCGGGACGAGTTCTATGAGAAGGAGAGCGACTATCTGGACGAGATCTATCCCGCCCTTCAGGAGCTGAACCAGAAGATCGACAGGGCCCTGCTCCAGTCCAGATTCCGCCCCCAGCTGGAGGAGCGCTTCGGGACGCTGCTCTTCAAGAACATGGAGATCTCCGTGCGGTGCATGAAGCCCGAGATCATGGAGCTGATGCAGGAGGAGAACAAGCTCACCAGCGAGTACCAGAAGCTCTACGCCTCCGCCACGGTGGAGTGGCAGGGCGAGACCCTTCCCCTGCCCAAGCTGGGGCCCTTCATGCAGGACCCCGACCGGGCGGTCCGCAAGGCCGCCTACGAGGTCCGCGGCCAGTGGTTCGAGGACCACCGGGAGCAGCTGGACGAGCTGTACGACAAGCTGGTGAAGAACCGCGACGCCCAGGGCAAGGCCATGGGCTACGAGAACTTCATCCCTCTGGGCTATGACCGTCTGGGCCGCAACTGCTGGGGCCCGGAGGAGTGCGCCGCCTTCCGGGATCAGATCGCCAGAGATCTGGTGCCTATCGTGGCCCGGGTGAAGGAGGATCAGGCCAGACGCATCGGCGTGGACCAGATGAAGATCTACGACGACGCCCTCATGTTCCCCGACGGCAACGCCAAGCCCCAGGGCACTCCCGACGAGATTCTGGCGGCGGGCCGGGAGATGTACCACGCCCTCAGCCCGGAGACAAAGGAGTTCATCGACTTCCTCTATGACGGCGAGCTGCTGGACGTACTCAGCAAGGAGGGCAAGGCCCCCGGCGGCTACTGCACCGACTTCGCCGCCTACAAGGCCCCCTTCATCTTCTCCAACTTCAACGGCACCAGCGGCGACGTGGACGTGCTGACCCACGAGGCGGGCCACGCCTTCGCCTTCTACCGGGCGGCCCGGAAGGGGTATCTCTCCTCCCTGATGAGCCCCACCATGGAGGGCTGCGAGACCCACTCCATGTCCATGGAGTTCCTCACCGCCCCCTGGCACGAGAAGTTCTTCGGTCCCCAGACCCGGAAATATGAGATCGGCCACTGCGAGGACAGCCTGATCTTCATCCCCTACGGCTGCATGGTGGACGAGTTTCAGCACATCATGTACCAGCGCCCGGAGCTGACCCCTGATGAGCGCAACCGGATCTGGCTGGAGCTGGAGAAGAAGTACCGCCCCTGGATCGACTACGCGGATCTGCCCTCCTACAGCCGGGGCGCCCGGTGGCAGCAGCAGCTGCACATTTATATGAACGCCTTCTACTACATTGACTACTGCATGGCTCAGACCATGGCCTTCCAGTTCTGGATGACCTCCCTGGCCAACCGGGAGGAGGCCTGGAGGAAGTACCTGGCCTTCGTGGACCTGGGCGGCACCAAGACCTTCGAGGAGCTGGCCCACGGCGCGGGGATGAAGGTCCCCTACGACCCCGGCTGCGTCAGGGAGATCGGCGAGGTCATCTCCAAGTGGATCGACGAGAACCCGCTGTAATTGCAGAAATTCCCTTAACTTTTCCGCCATATCTGCCGAAAAACAGGATATAAGCGGAAAAGGAGGTCTCGCGATGGAACTGCGCATTACCGGCCGGCCGAAAGCCGCCGGCCCGTCCATCCGTCCGGCGGACAGGAAGGGAGACACCGCCGCCGGCTCCCGTCCCCGAACGGACCGGTTCACCCTGTCCCGTCAGGTTGTGGAGCAGCTGGAAATCCAGAGCCGCATCATCATGGATCTGGCCCGGAAGGAAGAGAAGAAGCCTTTCGTCTGGGACATGGCGGACAGTGGTGAGGAGACCGGGACCAGCGAGGCGGACGCCCTCGGCGAGCAGATGAAGGCCATGGAGCGCTGCCACAAGATCGCCGCCCGGATCATGCGGGGCGACAAGGTCCCGCCCCAGGACGAGCGGTATCTGATGCTCAACGATCCGGAGGGCTATAAATTGGTCCTGGCGATGCGCGCCCACAAGCGGAACCCCAAGAAGTGGGAGAGCGTCCTGGAGGAGGAAGGCGCCGAGACCGGCCGGTCCTCCGGAGAGGAGACGGTCTCCTGCGAGGGGACCGGAGAAGCCTCCGGCGGAGACGGTGGCTCCTCGGGTGAAAGCGAATAGCGCGAGCAAAAAGGCAAGCCCCGGGACCAGATGGTCCCGGGGCTTACCCGCCCTTTCGGGCGGAAAAGAAGAGAGAGAAGAGAAATACTCGTAAGCTGATTTAGAACCTGTATTCATAACCGGGGGATGCCGGATGGACGAGGATTTTTCTCGTCAGACAAGGAGATTTTCCGCAGCAATCCTGACGGATTGCAAGGGAAATCGACACAGTATGGCGGGAAAAAGACCGGCCAGACGGCGTGCAACGGTTGTGAATACAGGTTCTTATCCGGCGCGGCGGCTGTTGCTGCCGAAGAACTCGTTGAAGAAGTCCTCCATGTCGCCGTAGCCGTAGGTCCCGCCGTTGCTGGTTCCGCCGTCCTGCTGGACGCCGGACTGGGGCTCGGCCTCCTCCTCGGGCATCTCCGTGGTGGAGCCGAAGGTCAGTTCGGTGGTCATCACCTCGCCGTCACGGACGAAGGTGACAGTAGTAGTATCCCCGGCCTTGTAGGTCTTGCTGCCCATAGCGGAGGTCAGGTCCGACCAGCTGCTGATGGTGGTGGTGCCCAGCATGGTGATGACGTCCCCCTCCTGGAGGCCCGCCTCGGCGGCGGGGCCGTCTTCAACGGCTTCCGCCACGTACACTCCGCTGCGCATCCCGGACTGGGGATAATAGGACGCGCTCTGGCCGGAAATGCCCATCCAGGCGTGGGAGGTGACCTGTCCGTTCTCCATGATATCCTTGAGCATGGAGAGCACGTCGTCGATGGGGATGGCGAAGCCCAGGCCCTCGGCGGCGTTGCCGTTGCCGTCGGAGGAGGTCTTTGCGGTGACGATGCCCACCACCTCGCCGTACTGGTTGAACAGGGGGCCTCCGGAGTTGCCGGGGTTAATGGAGGTGTCCACCTGGATCATGTTGAAGGGCGTGCCGTTGAGGTTGATCTCCCGGTCCAGGCAGGAGATGATGCCATGGGTCAGGGAGAAAGTCAGCTGGCCCAGAGGGTTGCCGATGGTGGACACGTTTTCCCCCACCTTCAGGGAGCTGGAGGTGCCGACGGTCACGGGCTTCAGCTCGTTCTCGCCGGGGTCCACCTTCAGGATGGCAATGTCGTAGTCGGCGTCGCCGCCGATGATCTTGGCCTCGTAGGTGGTCCCGTCGTCGAGGGTGACCTTCACCATGCTGGCGCCCTCGATGACGTGGTAGTTGGTGGCGATATAGCCGTCCTTGGTGAGGATGAAGCCGCTGCCCGCGCTGGCGAACTCCCGCTGGACCGGCTGGCCGAAGATGTTGTAGCCCATGGAGGCGGTGCCGGAGGTGTTGATGCTGACGCAGCTGTCCACATTGGCGTCGTAGATCTGGGAGAAGGTGAGGGCATTGCTGCCGGTGACGCTGACGGTCTCCACCTTGGCCAGGGGGCGCTCGCTGACCATCATCTGGGTCTCGCCCCGGCCGTCCCGGCTGTTCAGATACCATCCGGCGCCGAAGCCGCCGCCAACGAGGAGCGCGCCGCACAGGACCAGGGCCACGGCCTTGCCGGCCCGGTTCTTTTTCTTGGGCGTCAGGGGCACGGGGGTCTGCTGGGGCTGGAAGCCGCTGGCGTCGGAACGGTAGCTGTAGTGGTATTCATTGTCGCTTCTGTTCTGGTCATTATAATCGTTATACATAAGATGGTCCTCCTTATGGTAAGTCCGTTTTCGGCGTCCGCCGCCGGCGGCGCTCTCGATGGTGGTAGGATACCGAAGATTTATGACAAAAATATGAAGAAACTGAGGAAAGATTTTAAACATTCCAAGGATATTTTGTGAAGGGCAGAAAATAAGAACGGCGGGAGGAGCGCTCCCGCCGTTCTTATATAGTTTGGAAGATTGGATGAAAAGAAGTTACTTGTCCCTTGCAAGTGTTATCATAGCGGAAAGGTGTTAAGAAAACCAGCATAGTTTGTTACAAAAGTCTTAAATCCCCGTGGGGGAAGCCGCCAAAAAATTTCCATCCAACAGAAAATTGATCCTCCGTGTACTTTACTTGTTCATATTTGCCTCTTATACTAATAGAAAAAGCGCGGAAACGGAGGCTTCATCCTCATGCGGAATTTCTTTTATCGGGTCACCGGGGCCATCGCCCGGTTCATGTACGGCCGCAACGGCACGGACCAGTTGAACGCCGCCCTGCTGGCGGCGTATCTCCTGGTCTGGCTGGTCCAGATCCTGCTGGGCCGGAACCAGACGGCGCGGCTGGTCCTGGAGGCGGTATCCCTGGCGCTGGCGTTCCTGGTGCTGTTCCGGACCTTCTCCCGGAACCTGCCCAAGCGGCGGGCGGAGAACGCCAAATTCCTGAACTGGTGGCAGCCCATCAAGAACCGCTTCGCCGCCGCCCGGCAGCGCCGTCAGGACAAGGAGCACAAATATTTCGTCTGCGAGAGCTGCAAGACCATCTGCCGCGTCCCTGCAGGCAAGGGCAAGGTGGAGATCACCTGCCCCAAGTGCGGGGGGAAGATCATCGGGAAGAGCTGATCCTTTGAGACGAAACCCGTGTAAGGTATAGGACCCTCCCGGACTGGATGCCATGCGTCCGGGAGGGTCCTGCAAATACATTTTCAATAGAAGTAACCGCTTGTTCAGGCGGTCACTTCTTTTTTATTTCCTCCGAAAGGGCCGTCTCCGGATACCGGGTCTCCACATAGAACGACCGGTCGCCCTCCAGCTTTTCCCGGTCCAGCTCCCGGTCCCAATGGATCGCGCCGTTATAGTTCCCTTCGGCAATGATGACGCTGTCCTCTTTCTTCTCCAGGACGATCACCGTATGGGTATTCCCATTCACCCGCAGCGTGTCCCCCGCCCGGATGGCGTCGAAATCGCTGTGCTTCCGGCTCACCGGCAGGTCTCCGAAGGCCGCGTCGCTGCAGATCAGCGCGAACGCCACGCAGCCGTATCCGTTGATCCGCAGGGCGTGGCACTGGTAAAAATTGTCGTTGGTCCACTCCATCCCCTCGGGGTACTCGCTCCGGAAGCCCTCGATCACCGCCCGGACGTTGGCCTCCGTCATAGGCTGGCCGTTGGCCAGGACGTGCTCCAGGGATCCCGCTTCCTCCGGGCCGGGCTCCTCCTCCAGGTCCAGCAGGCGGCAGAGGATCGCGGCGGCCTGGGCCCGCGTGACCGTGCCGCCGCCGTCAAAGGTCCCCCGGCTGTCCACGCCGGCCAGCAGGCCGTGGCAGAAGCAGAAGGCCGCGCTCTCCCGGTACCTTTCCGGGATGTCCTCCCAGTCGCCCACCGCCGCCGAACCTTCTTCTCCGGCCCAGTCCCGGGCGGTCTGGAAGTCCGCCTCCGTGAAGGGGAGCCCCGCCTCCTCCGACTCGGCGGCGCGGTAGAGCATCACCGCCATGTCGTACCGGGGGATGTCCCAGTCCATTCCGGCGCGGAGAACCCGGTCGTAGTCCCCTTCGCCTCCGGACCGCTCCGCCGTGGACGTGCCCTCGTAGAGGCCCAGCGCGTCCGCCGCGGCGGTATAGGGGCCATACCACTGCCCCTCCGGCTCCTCCGCCGTGGTGGACGCCTCCAGCCGGAGGCCCCGGAGGAGCATGGCCGTAAATTCCGCCGCGCTCAGGGGCCGCTCCGGGGAAAACAGTCCTCCGCCGGTCCCCTGCACCACGCCCTCCCGGGCGGCCCGCTCAATGCTCTCCCGGGCCCAGTAGTCCTCCGGCACGTCGGAAAAGGACGGCGCTTCCGCCGCCAGGGCCGGGGCGGAGGACAGGGCCCACGCCAGCATCAGCAGCACGCACAGGTATCTTTTCATATCGTTCTCCTTTGTTCTTCTCCAAAAAAGCGCCGAACGCGCGGCCAGACTCCTTCTGGCCGCGCGTTCGCTTCCGTTGCCCTCATATCGGGCCGCCGGGATTCAGGGCTCGGCGTCCTCCCGGACGCAGCGCACCGTTACCCGGTACTGTCCGCCCAGGGTGCAGGTGAACAGCGTCAGGTCCCAGTCTCCGGCCTCCATCTCCTTGACATCCGTGCCCTCCAGCTGCTCCAGGTCCGCCACGGTATAGCGGAAGATATTCCCGTCTACGTCGGTGAAGATCACCTCGTCGCCGGGGACCAGCTGGCTGATCGGCCCGAAATGCCGGGTGTAATTATGGGCCGCCAGGATCAGGTCGTCCAGGTAGGCCGAGCCCTTATAGCGGCAGGGGGCCTCCCTGAGGTTCTCATAGCTCCAGCTGTCCATCACCGGCAGGGACATCTCCACCACCGGGATCTCAATGCGGCCGATATACTTGCGGCCGTCCACCTCCTGGGTGGGCATATCCATCTTGGGGTTCAGGAGATAGTCCGGGATCAGCTCCTCCGGCAGGTCCAGCTCCTCCAGGACGGGGATCTGCCGGTCCAGGTCCTTCAGAACGGTCTGGGCGGCCTCGCCCGCCCGGTCCGCGTCCCACATGTTGAAGGCGGACAGCCCCGCCGCCGACAGCAGCAGCAGCACGCCCAGGGCCACAAGGACGAGTCCTTTTTTACCCTTCATCATCCTGGCTCCTTCTGTTCCAGATCAGCCCCAGCAGGAGCGATATCATCCCGCCCATGGCCAGCATCGGCACGGGCCACCAGAGCTGCCCCGTCTGGGGCAGACTGGCCAGAGGGACCTCCGGGTCCTCCAGCACGATCTCGTCCGGGTCCTCCGGCTCCACCGGCTCCTCCATATCCGGCTCGGGCTCTTGGGACGCCAGGGGGACCTCCGGGTCCTCCAGCACCTCGTCGGGCGGCGGGGGGACCGGGGGCGGCGCGTTGGGGGTGTCCGGCGGGTTATCCGCCGTGCCATCCGGCGGGTCACCGGGCGGGTTGACCGGCGGGGGAGTGACCGGCGGAGGCGGGTTATAGCTGTTGGTCACTACGAAGGTGACGCCCTGGAGGGAGACGGAGACGGTGTAGCCGCCGGAGCCGCTGCTCTCCACGATCTGCCAGTCGGAATTGCCGTCCAGCTCATCCCAGGCGTACCGCCAGTTGTTTTCCGCGTTCAGGTCCGCTGTTTCGTAGGGTTCGCCGTCCTTCAGAAGGGTCACGCTGATCTGCGCGGGCCGGCTGATGGAGCCGCCGTCGTTCCACACCTTCAGCACCCGTCGCATGACGGCGTCGCCGTCCAGCGTGGTGTACTTGGGCCGGGCGGCCACGTTGTACTGCCAGCCGCCGGAGACGGTCCCCGTCTCCGGGTCCGTGCTCTGCTCCCAGTTGGGGAGGCAGATCATAAAGGGGGCGGGCTGGCGGTAGCCGTCGTCCTCCGTGGAGGCGACGCGCTCCCCGTCCACCAGATACAGCCCCACGGGCAGGTCCGAGAAGGTCAGACGGCCCGTCTCATCGCTGACGCCGGTGCGCAGGGGCTGGATGGCATCCAAAAAGACGTAGCCCCGCAGCGTCTGGGCCAGGGAGGCCCAGCCCGTGCTGGTCAGTCCGTCCAGGTCCACATTGTATCCCGCGAAGTCCCCGGTCAGGACGAACCGCACGTCCTCCGTGACCTCGGCGGCGCGGTACACCCGGACGGTCACCCCCGGCGCGCCCATATCCAGGGTCAGGGAACAGGGGGTCTCCCGGTCTGTGATGGCGGGATAGGGATAGGAGGCCTGGGCGGCGGTGCGCATCAGCCCCAGACACAGCAGCAGGCATAGCGCCGCCGTCCGCCAGGTCCGTTGTTTCCGTTTCATATGATATGCCTGCCTTTCTACTTTTTCTTCGGTTTCTTCCGCCCGCCGCCGGCCATCAGCCAGATGAACAGCAGCAGCAGCATGGGCGCCGCCGCCGCGGGGGCGACCAGGATGGGGTCGATGCGGATGGCGTCCGCCGTGACCCGCACGTGGGCCACCGACTCCTCGTTGGCCACCCGGTGTCCCCGCACCAGAAGCCGGTGGGAGTTGACGCCGTAGGGCGTGCAGGTGACCAGGGTGCAGTAGTCCTTGCCCTTCTCGATGGTCAGATCGCTCACCTCCGTCGGCAGGACGATGCGTATCTGGTCTACCTCGTAGGTCAGCGTCTCATCCAATATCTGGAGCAGGAAGAGGTCTCCCGCCACCAGCTGGTCCAGGTCCGTGAACAGCCGCGCGCTGGGCAGGCCCCGGTGGCCGGAAAGCACGCAGTGGGTCCCCTCGCCCCCTACGGGCAGGGAGGTCCCCTCCACGTGGCCCACGGCGATCTGCAGGACCGCGTGGCTCGTGCCGTGGTAGATGGGGAGGGTGCATTTGATCTCCGGGATGTCGATATAGCCCATGACGCCGGTGCCGGAGATATTCAGGCGGTCCTCATAGAGCTTCTGATCTTCTTCGGTAAAAAAGTAGGGGTTGGCCTTTTCCGCCAGGGCGGCGTTGTAGGCCTCCGCTTCGCTCCAGATCCGGTCGTAGTCCGCGTTGTCCATGGTGGACACGGCGTCGGAGTAGCTGGCGATGGCCCGCGTCTGGTGGAACGAGTTCCAATAATCGCTCAGCGACGGGTAGACCAGCAGGCCCACGCCCACGATCAGCACCGCGACCAGGAGGATGGTGGACAGATTCTTCTTCATAGGCTTCTCGCAGTACGGGGAGGCCCGGGGGCCGAAGCCCCCGGGGCCATGATTCGCGTCTCTTACTTCTCGTCCGCGCTCATGCGCTTCTTAGTGACCAGCAGGACCACCGCGCCCACGGTCAGCAGACCGCCCAGGGCGTAGAAGATAGTGGTACCGATACCGCCGGTCTCGGGGAGGGTAGCGCCGGACTGGTTGACAATGGTCACGGGCAGCTTGCCTTCATTATTGTTAACATTCTCGGTAGCAACACCGTCCAAAGTGACCGCCAAATCCTTATAGCCTGCGCCAGTCTCAGTCTGATCCAGAGTTCTGGAAATCACTACAGTGAAAGCCTCCTTGGGGGTGTTATAACCAGCGGGAGCCTTGGTTTCCAGCAGTTTGTACGTACCAGCATCCAAGCCAGCGACAACAAACAGACCATCCGCGTTAGAAGTCAAAACTGAACCTGCATAAGCGGTACCATTCAGGTTGTTCGGATCGTCGGCGGGAACATAGGTCTGTTCGCCCTCCTTAGCCTCAACCCAGCGGACTACCTTGCCATTTTCAACGATAGCCCACTCCTCCACTGTGGTTCCATCAACTGTGCGGGTCCTGGCCAGGTGGAACTCAGCGCCCTGCAGCTTTTCAGGAGTCTGCGCATTGTTGACCTTGTTGGTATCCAGCTCGTAGGTGAACACGATAACCTCATCGTCAGGGGTCTTTCCGGTCTCGCCCTCACCAAAGTCAGAAGGATTGTTGGAGTACTCCAGGTTGACCTGGTTCTTGTTGCCGGTGGAACCGATCACTGCGTTGCTGTTCAACTTGGCAGTGAAAGTAACCTCAACAGGAGCTCCCTTTGTGGCAGCGGCGATCGCTTTCAGATCCTCAAAACGAATCTCAAAGGTGCAGCCGTCTGTCAATCCATCAGTCACGACAGTATAGTTGGTCTTGCCATCCTCAGTTGCCGGTACGGTAGTACCACCAATTGTTACAACAACAGAATTCGCATTGAAGGTCAGACCAGCGTCCATCTTATCATGGAAGATGTACTTGTAGGTCTCATACTGTTCCATATCGGGAACTGCGGAAACAAACTTGAAGGGAACGTCATCGCCGATGGTGTAGTCCGCAGCCTCGCCAAATTTCTCGTCGCTGTTTTCCTGAACCTGCTTGTCAACCTGGGGCACGTCAACCTTGACGGTGATCGTAACATCCTTGGTCAGCTGGAGCAGAGAGGCGTTGCGGACGGTATCAGTACCATTAAGGGTGGTCTCATCAACGATCAGATAGTAGCCCTGGTCTACAACGTTCATTGCACCGGGACCCTGCTTAAGAGTAACACCCTCATACTCCACCACATAATCAGTCGCGATCCGGGCAAATGCAATCGCCATCTCGCTGTTAAACTCCTGACCTTCCAGGACCTTTGCCACATCCTCGGCAGATTCGGCATTGGCGAAGGGATTGTTTTCACCAAAGTCCTTAGATGTTGTCAAAGCGGTCAAAAAGGAATCCGCAGCAATTCCTTTGCCCCACTGGATATCGGCCAGAGGCGCATTATCCTCAGTAGTGGCCTTCTGCGTACCAGAGAAAATCTGGTATGCTACAAAGCTATGGTCCTTCATTTCGGGAACAATGATATTGCTTGTGGTAGGGGGAGGGGTCTCAGTATTCTCCTCCGGAGCAACAGGCTCTCCGCCCTCAACATTTTCCCCTGCCATTGCGGGGACGGCCAGGGCCAGGGCCATGACCAGAGCCAGCAGGAGGCTGGCATACTTTTTCAGTCGATTCATTGTATTTCTCCTTTCAACTCTTATAAATGAATATGCTTTCAATAGGGTTCAGCACATCGCGGTTTATGGATCGCCGGGGCAGACCTTTTTCAGAATGGAGTCCCCCCCTTCTTCCGCGACCGTTTATACAACAGGCCCGCCGCCGCGATCGTGGGCAGCGCCGCCATTGCATACCATAGCCCCCCGGCCTCGCCGGGTCCGCCCGTCTCAGGCAGGGCGTAGTAGAAGGTGTTGGTGTAGGTGACGACAATCGAGGTGCTTCCTGAAACGGTTCCACTAACTTGCTTGCTGTTGGTCTTGTCTACTACTTCCTCTATGCTTCCGTTTTCACTTCGGGTCATTGTGGTTTCATAGGAATTCAGACCATTAGAAAGTTCTTTGACGGTATACGTCATACCAGGTGTCAGGTCGTCTATAACCAAAGATTCGTTTGCTTTTAGAGTAAATGTGAATGTCTTGTTCGAACCTGCTTCGATTGTCTCGAAAATAACATTGCCGTCATCGTCCTTCTTTTCAACGCCATTGGCATCCAGATACTTGCAGTTATATTGGTTGTTGCTCCCGCGCAATTCCAGAGAGAAATTGAAGTCCGTATCGGCACTGACAAGGCCTTCTACCTTCTTCTCAATGCGAAGACGTCCGCTCTCCTCTCCCGGGGGAACATCGATTGGAACGGACCGCAGACCCGGCAGTGTGAACTGCATCCAGCAGGTAGAACCAGAAGCTCCTCGCTCGGTAAAGTACAAATGCAGCTGATACGTTCCAGAAGTCCCCTCCGGGATGTAATCTCTCAAATTGACATACTCACCGACAGAGCTGTGGACTCCACCGATATCGCATATCAACTGGTCATTCAGGAACAGCCACAGATCATCATCGCCGAAGAAGCAATAGTCCAGCGGCCCGGTGTACCCTTCCGGAATGGTGAACTCAAAATCAAACTGCATTCCGAAATAGGCGTTGTGCAACACTCCGTCATAGTCGGCATCAGGTGTCGGCTTTTCATTCACGCCATCGGACATTTTTCCTTGACCATCACCGAACTTGAGATCATGCCCATCTGTGCCGTGCGTCGCGTTGCCATCCATCGGCCAGAAATCATTTGAGTACATTGTCTTGCTTCCATTCCAATTCTTTCTGGTACGATAAAGTTTGTCAAGATTTTGTCCGTAGGTTCCAGCGCCATTCACTGCTACTAGTGTGTAGGTATCACCCTCGCGATTGAACTGAAGAGAATAATCTGTATAGGCTGTTTTGCCCGTCATGGCCTTACCAGATTCATTGAACAAATTCGGCACATCAAGTCCATTTGCATAGATAAGGTTACCGTTTTGACGGCCCGCAACAATTCCGAACGTACAACCTTTAAATTGCCCATCATTGGCCTTGTTCGGAGTATTGGAAATCCCGCTGCGATCCTTCCATACTACATCCCCTAAACCCTTTTTAGGCACAAGCCCCTCTGAGTTGCCAAAGCCAAATTTAGTTCCATTTCCAGAATAGTTTGCTGGGTCATTAATCCCATGCTGCGCGGTATTGGCGTACCAAAAGCCTGTGCCCTGCTGGCTTACCGCCGTTTTTCCACTCCAATTATTGTCCGTGTAGATATAGCCATCTGTAATATCATAGTCATAGAAGGCTACTGCATTTGTATGCTGCCCGATCGTCGGATCAAATTCCAATTTAATTGTCGCTCCGTTTTTGATCCAAATCGTATCTCCGTCAGTGCTCTGCATATTCGTAAGGTGAATCTGTGAAGGCTCCTTATTCAATTCCTTGAGATCAATTTCTATTACCTCTGTCTCTCCTTCTCCTGCTCCAGGCTGAGTAATGGTAGCCTTTATCAGCGTATAATTTGTTTCGCTTTCCTGATTCAACTGATCCAGAATATTAAACATGCCCAATGTTAAATCCCGCTGCGGATTGAACTTCAGATTCACAGGATTGAACATCTTAGTGGAACAATTTTCTGTCACAATGGTACCATCGCTCTCGCGCTGGAGGAAAAGTATGTCCGGATTACTTCCATTATTGGGCATGCAAGGAGTCCCGGTTGCCTCACCATTTGCTCCACTTGTATTAATCACGGCTAAATCATGATCTAAATTTCCCGTCTCAGCAAAATCCAATCGCTTAACATTGGCATAAAATTCGACCGTATACTCCGGATACGTCTCTGTTCCTGCCCGAACCGCCATCAAATCATTTTGCACCGAAAAGCAAATCGGTTCAATAACGGGATTAACGGCGGCCTCTATCTCCGGGTCATCGCCCATATCCAGGTAAATGGCCCCTGCTTCCACAAACTCCGGCGCGCCGGCGGCATCGACCTGTTCGCTCAGCGCAAACGCCTTCACCTCAATGCCGAAGCCCTCATCTCCCAGGGGCTCCTCCGGCTCCTCTACGGTGTAGTTCACCGTATGGGGCTCCTGATAATTCCGCAGCGCATCGGTAGGCATCACCGCCGCCGTAATGTCGCAGTCTTCCAGGTTCAGTGTCACGCCATTATAGCGCATACCGACCTTCAGCACCTGCATATCCAGCAGCGCGGCCTCGTCGCCCGTCTCCGTGAGCGCGGCAAAAGCCTGATACTCTCCCGCGGTCTCGTCCAGGGGCTGCACCGTCATTTCGAAGCCCTGACCAGTGGTCTGCTCCAGCTTCTCCGCCGTCATGCCCACCGGCAGCTGCGCGTCGCCGTTGACGGTGAAGGTCACCTGGAAGGCCTCCGCCTCGTAGACGTGGGAAAAGCTCTCCACGTGCTTGCTCTCCGGCCCGCCGTAGGTGGCGCGGGCGGAAGCGGAAAATTCCAGCTCCCCGCCGGACGCGGGGCAGACGGCCACGGCGGTATTGCGCACGGTCTCGCCGGACAGCTGCCCGGCCTTGACGGCGGCGTCCACCGCCTCCCGGTCCTCCGCGGTCATCCGGGCCATGTACCGGTATACGCGGCTCTCGCCGGGGGCCAGGTCGAAGGCGGGGAACTGGAGGATATCTCCGCCGTCATAGCCCTCGAAGGACAGGGACCGCTCCCCATCTCCGGTGTCGAGGACGTAGTCCCCGCCATCCTCCAGACCGCCCTGGACGAAGCGGAAGCGTTCCGCCTCCAGGGTATCCGTCAGGACGACGCCCTGTGCCTGCACCATGCCGGTGTTGGCCACGGTGACGGCGTAGTCCGCCCAGACGGAGCCGTCCTCCTCCACCCGCAGGCCGTCCTCACCCATGACCTTCTCCACGGTGAGCTCCGGCAGGGCGAAGAGCACGTCGCTGTACGCGCTGTTGCTCCACTGCACCTGGGTACTCTCTCCCAGGTCCTCAGCCCAAGAGGCCCGCAGGCTGAAGCTGGCGCTCACGCTCTCGACAGGCTTGTAGTAGGTGATGGAGAGCATGTTGTCCTGAATGGAATAGGTCAGGGCCTGCTCGCCGTTGTCATCGTTCAGGACCTGCTTGGCCACGTCCTCCACCAGCACCTGCCAGGGGAACTGGTAGGTATAGGTCATGGTGCCGAAGCCCGCCCCGCTCATGCTCCACTGCAGGAGGATGCCGAACTCCGCGCCGGCGTCCATGGGCCCCATGGCCTCGCTGTAGAGCCGCCCGTCCACCTGGATGCCCACATTGCGGTCCAGGTACCGGGTCAAATCGGCCTCGGCTGCGCCGCGCAGCTCCTCCAGATAGACCGGGTCCATGGTGGAGGTATCGCTCCAGACGCCGCTGACCCGGGCGTCCAGGACCGCATCGCCGCCGTAGCTTTCCACCACGCCGCTCCAGAAGATGGCGTCCCACTGATCCTGGTTCTGGTCAGGGACCTCCGTCTCCTCCGGGGCGTAACACTCCTCCCCGTGGGTGTGCTCGGGCATTCCGCAGACCGGCTCCTCCGGCTGGGTCTCCTCCTGGCCGGTCTCCTCCGGAGCGGCCTCCAGGAAGCACTCCGGCCCGTGGACGTGTTCCCGGGTCACCGGCCAGCCGCAGATCAGCTCGCCAAATTCGTTGCGGCAGTCCGCGCCGTGCTCATGGACGATCCTCCGGTCGCCGCAGGCGGCCACGTATTCGCCCAGAATGTAGCACTCGTCCGTATGGACGTGGCCGGTCCCCTCTTCCGGAAGGGTCTCGTCTTCCGGGAGGGTCCCCTCTTCGGGACCGGTCTCGCCTTCCGGATCGGTCCCCTCCTCGGGACCGGTCCCGTCTTCCGTACCGTCCCCTTCTTCGGGGCCGGTCTCGTCCTCCGGAGCGGTCCCTTCTTCGGGACCGGGCGCCTCTTCCGGACCGGTCTCATCTTCCGGAGCGGTCCCCTCTTCCGGGCCAGTCACGTCTTCGGGACTGCCGCCCTCTTCCGGACCGGCCTCATCCTCCGGACCAGTTTCCTCCTGGCCGCAGGCCAGCTCCTGCTGGTAGCAGTCCGGCGTATGGACGTGCCCCCCGGCCTCATCGCTCTGCTCCTGGCCGCAGGCCAGCACACCGGCGTAGCACGCCTCCGTGTGGAAGTGCTCCGTGGGGACCGGATTGTCCGGGATGCAGACTTCCTCCTCCTGTCCGCAGATCAGAATGCGCTCCTGAACGTAGCACTTCTCCTCATGGACATGGGGCGGGACCTCCGGCAGGGTGCAGATCAGCATCCCGTCCTGATAGCAGGACTCGTCATGGACGTGGATGATAAAGCCCGCGCGCTCCTCCGGCAGCAGGCCGGGGTAGACGCTCTCCAGGCCGCACACCTGCCGCGGCAGCGCCACCGCGGCGTCAATGGGCGCCGGCTCCGCCGCCGCAAAGCAGCCCGCGTCATGCCGGTGCTCCTCCTGGCCGCAGATCGTGGGTCTCGTCATGGTGATCGCCGGCAGGACCAGAGCGTAGACCGTGCAGAACACGACCATAACGCTCAGGAAGCTGACGATCCTTCTCCATACCGTCCTCCTGCGCAGATCTGCGAGATATTTTGCCGCCCGAGTCAAATGACTGCGTTCCATACCTGACTCTCCTTTCCAAACCGTGTATCATGAAAAGAATTTGCGGCCCGTCAGCGGACCTTACCGCCGGAACGCGCCCTTGCCACCGGCGGCGTTCCAGCAAAATGAGGGGGAGTTTTCTTCCCCGTTCTCTCCTTGTTAACCGTTTAACTGTCCCTTAAAACACGCCAAATGCCCCTATAGGCCATACACGAAATACCAGCCGCCCCACGATGTCCTCATTGGCCACGCAGCCGATGGAGCTGCTGCGGGAATCCACCGACACGCTGCGGTGGTCCCCCATGACGAAGACCTTCGTCTCCGGGACCTGATAGGGCAGCTCGATGTCGCACTGCCCAAAGGCTTTTTCTACCACGTAGGGCTCAACGATCTCCTGCTTGTTGACATACACAGTTCCATCCTGATCGATGTCCACCCAATCGCCCGGACCGGCAATGACTCGCTTGACCAAGATCCGGTTGTTGTAGTAAAAGGCAACCACGTCTCCCGTGCTGAAATCAGAGCTCTTCCAGGAAATGACCACGTCCCCGTCGTAGAGGGTGGGGGTCATGGATTCGCCATAGATCTGCAGAACCGGGAGCCACAGCGTAGCGATCAATACTGCGGCGGCCGCGACCACCAGCAGCGTATACACCGTGCTGCGCAGGACGTTCCGGTATTTCTGCCGGTACTTTTCCCGCTTCAGCTCCGCTTCCAGCCGTTCAACGGCGGGGAGCTGGGAAAGGACTTCCTCTCCGGTTCTGTTCTTCTTCACGGCTGCTGTCCTCCCTCAGCGTCCGGATCTGGTTCCGGCTCCTCCGCCCCTTCCTCCTCCGGAAGGGGGCCGCTCATACGGCGGATGTTCTCCAGATACTGCTGGGCGGCTGCCTGGGCGGCCTCAAACACCCCGTTGATCCGGAGTGCCGCCTCGGCGATGGAGCCCGCCTCCCGGAGCAGTATCTCCCGGCTGTCCAGAGCCGCCCGCGCGGCGTCCAGCTCAGCCTGCATCTGATCCATTTTTTTACTTTGCGCGATCAATATCTCCAGCAGCTCGTCGCGCCGCAGCCGCTTCAAGTCCTTATCCGTCACTGCTCCCGCTCCCATCCCGTTGGAATGTAATAAGCCGCTCTCATTGTATGCGCGCCGGTGGATCGGCGATCACCAGGCGGCGCGCTTTTTGGCGCGGGCAGGAGACAGTATTGTGACAACCCTCATTACCACCATTCCTGTAAGGAATGGTGGCAGGGGGACGTCCCCCTGCCGGACGCACTCAATTTTCGCCCCTATTATATCATCAATATTTTAGAAATCAAGCCCCTGCGCACCCGCCGCTTTCAGCGTTCCGCGAAGTGTATTGTTAAATATTCACCAATATCTCGATCCAAATTTTTCCGAACAATTCCTTGCTCAATTCAATGTATCTCAGCAGTAATTCCGCATAAATCATATGTATCAGAAAAACCATTTTTTTCCAGGCGGTTTTTCAGCGTTAGAGTAATTCCCTTTTTCTGGGATTTTTTGCGCGCTATTTTCAGCGATTTGCACAAGCGCCGTCCTCGTTGACAGATGGCCCCACCCGAAGGACAGCAGCAGAAGGAGTCCCACGAAAAAGGGCGGGCAAGCCGCCTTGCCTGCCCGCCTTTTTTTACTCCTCTTCCGCCAGCGCCTGATAAAACGGCTTCATGGCCGGATACAGCTTCCGCCACACCCGATAGCGCTTCTCATAGGCCGCCGTCAGGCCGGGTTCCGGTTGGGTGACATCCTTCACCGCCGTCAGCTTCCGGGCGCACGTCTTCACGTCCGGGTACGCGCCGCAGGCCACCGCCGCCAGCATGGCGCCGCCGTACCCCGGCCCCTGCTCGGTCTGGGGCAGCTCCAGGGGAATGCCCAGCACGTTGGACAGGATGGTCCGCCACAGGGCGCTCTTCGCGCCGCCGCCGCAGACGCGGCTGGAGCGAATGTCGATCCCCTGGCCCCGGGCGACCTCCACGCAGTCCCGGATGGCGAAGGCCACCCCCTCCAGCACCGCCTGGGTCATGTCCGCCCGGCCCGTGTCCATCCGCAGTCCCGCGAAGGTCCCCCGGGCGGCAGGGTCGTTGTGAGGGCTGCGCTCCCCCATCAGGTAGGGCAGATAGTACACATCGTTCCGCCCCAGCCGTTCGGGGGCGATCCTCGCCTCCTCGCCCTGGTAGTCCCCGCCGCCCAGGACCTCCTCCTGCCACCACTTGTTGCAGGAAGCCGCCGAGAGGATGCACCCCATAAGGTGATATCCCCCATCGGCATGGGCAAAGGAGTGCAGGGCGTTCTGCCGGTCCACCCCGAAGGAATCGCTGGTGATGAACACCGTGCCGGAGGTGCCCAGAGAGATATTGCAGCACCCGCCGCCTACCGCGCCGCAGCCCACGGCGGCGGCGGCGTTGTCCCCCGCTCCCGCGCACACGGCCACGTCCGTCCCCAGGCCCAGCCGGGCGGCGGCCTCCGGCAGGAGCGTCCCCACGGTCTCCCAGCTCTCATACAGCCGGGGCAGCTGCGCCTCCGTCACGCCGCAGATGTCCAGCATCTCCCGGCTCCAGCACTTGCGCTCCACGTCCAGCAGCAGCATCCCCGAGGCGTCGGAGTAGTCGGTGCAGTGGACGCCGGTGAGGCGGTAATTGATGTAGTCCTTGGGCAACATGATCTTGCGAATGCGCCCGAAAAGCTCCGGCTCGTTTTCCCGCATCCACAGCAGCTTGGGGGCGGTAAACCCAGCGAAGGCAATGTTGGCGGTGTACCGGCTCAGCTTCTCCCGCCCTATGGCCTCGTTGAGGTACTCCACCTGCTTCTGGGTCCGCCCGTCGTTCCAGAGAATGGCGGGACGGATCACTGCGTCGTTTTCATCCAGGGCCACCAGCCCGTGCATCTGACCGCCCGCGCCGATGCCCCGGACCTGTCCGGCGTCCACGCCCTCCAGCAGTTCGGGGATACCGGCGCGGACCGCCTTCCACCAGTCCTCCGGGTCCTGCTGGCTCCAGCCCGGACGGGGAAATTCAATAGGATATTCCCTGCTGGCGATGCGGACGATCTCGCCGCCATCCCCCATCAGCAGGAGCTTTACCGCCGAGGTGCCCAGATCGATCCCAATCGTATACATTCCGTATTTACCTCCTAAACGTTTTCTTCCCGGATCAGTCCCGTAGCGATGGCCCCCGCCGGGAGCTGGAAGCGGGCGGCCTCATCCGCCAGCCGCAGGCATACGGGCAGGGTCTCGCCGCTCCGGTTGAGCAGCACCGCCGCCAGGGCTCCGTCGGGACGCTTCCAGGCGGTGACGTCCAGCCCATCGGTGTACTTGCTGTACCCCACCCGCAGGGAGCCGGGGAGCAGATAGGCGGAAAAGTGTTCGAAATGCCGCCGGATCAGCTGGGGCATCAGGGTATGGCTCTTCGTGTCATAGAGGACGGGGGCCAGGCAGAAGTTGCCCACATGGTTGGGCCCGCCCCGCTCGTCCAGGAGGAGGTTCCAGTCGTAGAAGGCGGTCATGCCGTGGTTCAGGTCCCCGATGATCTCATGGGACAGCCGCAGGGCGCTCTGGAGCGCGTCCTCGCCGCCGAACTTGCTGAACTCGATGCAGCTCTCGGAGATGATGAGCTTCTTGTCCGGGAACCGCCGCCGGGCCAGATCCAGGGCCTCGAAGTGGTCCCCGCTGTACCAGTGGAAGGCCGCTCCGGCCACCAGGGCGTCCGTCTCCGGGTCGATGATGTCCCGCATCCACTCATAGACCCGCTCCTTGTTGTGGTCCCAGAGGAAGATCTCCACGTCCTCCAGCCCGTGCCGCCTCATGGCGGGGGCCATGAAGTCCCGTAGGAACGCCTTCTGCCCGGCGGGGGTGAAGATGCAGGAGTCCCAGGTCTGGACCGCCTTGGGCTCGTTCTGCAGGGAGATCCGCCGCACTAGGTACCCTCTCTTCTGAAACTCCAGGATGTACCGGCACATGTAGTCCGCCCAGGCTTCCCGGTATTCCGGCTTCAGCTCCCCGCCGCCGGTCCTCTGGCCGTTGGTCTTCATATAGGCCGGCGGGGACCAGGGGGACAGCATCAGCTCCAGGGGGCGGCCCGCCGCCGCCTGGGCGTCGGCGAGCATGGGGAGGATGTACTTCTCCGTCCGTGCGAAGGAGAAACGCTCCAGCGCCCGGTCCTCCGGGTCGGAGTCCGCCTCGTACATTTCAAGGGAAAAGTCGCAGCTGTCCATATGGATGCGCACCAGCCGGTAGCCCATCCTCTCCGGAGAGAAGTAGGCGTCCATCAGCTCCTTTTTCTGCCGCTGGTCCATGAGGGAGTAGACGTAGGCGGCGGAGTCCGTGATCGCGCCGCCGAAGCCCTCCATGGTCTCGAAGGTCATCTCGGGATAGAGGTTCACCACATGGTTTTCCTCCCCGGCGTCGGGGATAAAGGGGATGTCCTGCCAGGGGGCGTTTTCCGGGGAATGGGCCTGGGTCGTCAACAGGGAAAGTTTCATCGTTCTTTCCTCATTTCTTCATTAAATTGCAGCGCCGCGGCGCTGATCCCATAGTAGCCCATTATTGTTGGTAATGCAAGAGGAATATGCCCCGCTTCGCGGAACGCTATATTTTTTTCCGCTCCCTATTGGTTTTACGTGAAAAACATGCTATACTAAAGTGTCATACCTTGGAAAAAGGAAGGATATCATGCCTAGACCACGCCGTGCCCGCCGCCGTTCTCATTTGCTGAGGAAGCTCCTTGTCTTCTGCGCCCTGTGCGCGGTCTTCTTCTGGTGGAGCAACCACTCCCTGCAAACGGAGCGGGCCACATTTACCTCCCCCCGCCTCCCCGCCGGTTTTGACGGATGCACCATCGTACAGCTGTCGGACCTCCACGGGGCGGAGTTTGGGAAGGACAACGAAACATTGATACGCCAGGTCCGGGAGGCCGGGCCGGACTATATCTTTTTGACGGGGGACCTGTTGGACCGCTACCGGCAGACGCCCCGGCGATACGCCGTATCCCTTGGGGAGGCCCTGGCGGAGATCGCCCCCACCTATTTTGTCACCGGGAACCACGAGTGGGCGTTTCCCGACATCCGGGGCTTCAAGCGGGAGCTGGAGGATGCCGGGGTCACGGTACTGTCCAACGAGTATGTATCGCTTTCGCGGAACGGGGACCATATCCTTCTGGCGGGGATCGACGATCCCAATGGGTTTGCGGATCAGAAGACCCCGTCGGAGCTGGCCGGGGAGCTCCGCGCCGCGGAGCCGGAGGCTTTTTGGATGCTCCTGGCCCATCGGAACAATTATTTTGAAAAAGAGTACAGTTTTCTTGGTGCGGATCTGGTCATTTCCGGCCATGGGCATGGCGGGGTGATCCGTCTGCCCTTTACGGACGGGCTTCTGAGCGTGGAGAGGTCTTTTTTTCCGTCCTACACGGCAGGATTTTACGAGGCCAACGGGGGGAAGGTGTTCGTTTCCCGGGGGCTGGGGAACTCCGGCAGGACTTTTCGTTTATTTAACCGGCCGGAGGTCGTTATACTGACTCTCAAAAAGGGGTAGGAGGCTTTTCTGCGACCCCTGCGGGGCCGCCTCCGCCTGGTCCTTTTCGACAGCCCGGGGCCTGCGCGGCCCCGGACGCCCTGCGGTCACTTTTGCCCCGCGGCAAAAGTAACCAAAAACGCGCCAGAACCAATGGTTCTGGACTCCTTTCTC
>CAJTVO010000008.1:0-25906 GCA_910579485.1 uncultured Oscillospiraceae bacterium
GTGGGCATGAAGGACCGCGGCGTCTACGAGACCCCCGGCGGCACCATCCTCTACCGGGCCCACGAGGTGCTGGAGATGATCACCCTGGATAAAGATACCAAGCATATGAAGAGCAAGCTGGCGGTGGATTTCGCCGATCTTGTCTATAACGGAAAATGGTTCACCACCCTGCGGGAGTGCCTCCAGGCCTTCGCCGTCAAGACCCAGGAGCACGTCACCGGTCAGGTGAAGCTGAAGCTCTACAAGGGCAACATCATCACCTCCTCCGTCACCAGCCCCGAGAGCCTGTACTCCGAGAAGCTGGTCACCTTCGAGGAGAGCGACTATAACCAGAATGACGCCACCGGCTTCATCAACCTCTGGGGCCTCCCCGACACCGTCCAGGCGTACCGGGAGCAGGGGAAGCTGTAAGTGTCCGGCTGGCTGTGCCACAGCGCGCCGGGTGGGCGGAGCCCCCTCCGGGGAGCGGGGTTCCGCCGCTTTCTGGACGTCTGCTGGCCCCACGCGGACTACTTCACGCTATCCAGCTTCGCCATCCTGTATGACGACCGCTGCGGGCTGAAGGAGGCGCTGCTCCCCTGGTTTGCGGATGTCATCACCATTGACGAGTGGTTCGGCTACGGTCCCGGCAGCTCCAAAATGCGCGTGTACCGCTATCACGCCTCGCCGGGGTCAAAGGAGGTGTTGCTGTCCTGCTGCCATGATATTTTCTTCCGGTACGCCCCGTCAACAAAGCATCCCGACCGCCCCACCCGGTATAGAGGCACGCTGGGCGACCTGTGCATCTTCTCCCGGGGAAAGCTGTTTTTCGGCAGTATCTCCCATGAGAGTGAGTGCTTTCTGTATCCTCTGGACGAGGACATGGCCCGGGAAGCCGAAGCCATGGACTGCTGGGGCCCCTGCCTGTGGCGGGATGAGAGGTCCCGGCTGGACATGAAGAAATACGACTGGAAGGACCTCGGCCCACTGGATGATAAGTTTTGGAATCCAAAACTGGCGGGGGCGGTCCTGCAATGCACGTTCGTCGAGGAGCTGGCGGCCTTTTATGAGGAGCTGCTGGAATGGCCCGCAGTGGAGCGGAGCGCCCAACGGGTGCGGCTGCGCTCGGAAGAGACCGGTGTGGAGCTGACGGTCGAATACGCGGAGGACTATATCCCTCCGATGTGGCCCGCCGCGCCGGGGAAGCAGCAGGCGATGCTGTATATCGACTTCCGTTCGGATCTCTATCAGGAGGCCGTGGGCCGTGCCGAGACGCTGGGCGCGTACCTGGCGGAGGAGCGCGCCGGCCAGACGATCCTGCTGGACCCAGCGGGTCATCCTTTTTCCATTTCCAAAATATGATCTGGAAGGGCGGGGGCCAAAAGCGTCTCCGCCGCTTCCTGCTATCTGTCCCGGCTGCAAGCGGACATCCAATTTTGTGCAGTTGCGGATAACTAACAGGCCCATGCGGAAAAATCTTTATCGGCCCGGAACCTTCCCCGTCTCGCACCCCGGGGAGTTTGCCCCGCGAGACGGTAGGGGCCGCCAATGACCACGCTGAAATAGAAACTGGAGTTGCACAGAGCGGACGGCAGTACGGTAGACAAAACCAGACCGGGCCTCGGGCGCAAACTAAACTCTCTCGTAATGAAGGAGGATCCTTAAGGAACTACGTTCCTTAAGTGATTTTTTGGGTACTTTTTGTTCACACAAAAAGTACCCGAGGGGCGTCCGGGGGCGAGAAGCCCCCGGGCTATCAAATAGAAACGACTTACCGCCGCGCCGGCCGGGCGCGAGAGAAACGAGGAATAAACGATGAAGCTATGGGGCGGACGGTTCCGCAAAGAGACCGACACGCTGGTCAACGATTTCAACTCCTCCATCCAATTTGACTGCCGTATGTACCGTGAAGATATCGAAGGCAGTATCGCCCACGCGACCATGCTGGCAGACTGCGGCATCATCTCCGTGGAGGACAGGGAACAGATCATTCAGGGCCTGAAAGACATTTTGGCCGATATCGAGGCCGGAAAAATCGAATTTACCGCCGACAACGAGGACATCCACATGAACGTGGAATCCCTTCTGACGGAAAGGATCGGCGCGGCAGGCAAGCGCCTCCATACCGCCCGCAGCAGGAACGATCAGGTCGCCGTGGACCTCCGCCTCTTCCTCCGCCGGGAGATCGACGAGATCGTCCAGCAGATCCTGGACCTCCAGCAGGCCGTCCTGGATCAGGCCAGGCAGCATCAGGAGGCCGTGATGCCCGGTTATACCCATTTGCAGAGGGCGCAGCCGGTTTCCTTCGCGCAGCACCTGCTGGCCTACGGGGAACAGCTCAAGCGGGACGTGACGAGACTGCTGGACTGCAAGGCGCGGATGAACGTCTGCCCTCTGGGCAGCGGGGCGCTGGCGGGGACTACCTACCCCATCGACCGCTGGCAGACGGCAAAGCTTCTGGGGTTTGACGCCCCCTGCTCCAACAGTCTGGACGGGGTCAGCGACAGGGATTATGCCATCGAGCTTCTGAGCGATCTGTCCATCCTGATGATGCACCTGAGCCGGTTTGCGGAGGAGGTCATCCTCTGGTGCAGCTGGGAGTTCAAGTTTATCGAGCTGGACGATGCCTATTCTACAGGCAGTTCCATCATGCCGCAGAAGAAGAACCCCGACGTAGCCGAGCTGGTCCGCGGGAAGACGGGCCGGGTCTATGGACACCTTATGGGTCTGCTGACCACCATGAAGGGCATCCCTCTGGCATACAACAAGGACATGCAGGAGGACAAGGAGCCGGTATTCGACGCCATCGACACGGTAAAGATGTGCCTGCCGGTGTTCGCGGGGATGATCGCCACCATGCGGGTACTGCCGCAGAATATGCGCCGTGCCGCCGGAGGCGGGTTCATCAACGCCACCGACTGCGCCGATTATCTGACCAAGAAGGGACTTCCCTTCCGGGACGCCTATACTACAGTGGGCAATCTGGTGTACTACTGCACCGAAAAGGGGAAGCTGCTGGAGGAGCTGACGCTGGAAGAGCTGCGAGGTATCTCTCCCCTCTTCGAGGAGGACGTGTACGAGGCGCTTAGTCTGGAGACCTGTATGGGCCAGCGGAAGAGCTACGGCGGTCCCGCTGTAGAGGAGACTACACGGCAGATCAACGAATTAAAATTCTTCATTGAGGAGGCTCGCCATGGGTAAGCCTGTTGTATATATCGACGGCAAGGAGGGCACCACCGGCCTGCAGATCTATGACCGGCTGGCAGGACGGGAGGATATCCAGCTCCTTCTCATCGACGAGGACAAGCGGAAGGACGCTTCCGAGCGGAAGAGGCTGATGAACGAGGCCGATCTGGTCTTCCTCTGCCTGCCGGATGCCGCCGCCGTGGAGGCGGTGGAGCTGGTGGAGAATCCGGCTACCCGGATCATCGATGCTTCCACCGCCCACCGTACCGCTCCCGGCTGGGTCTATGGCTTCCCGGAGTTGGGGGCGGAACAGAGGGAGGCCATCCGGACGGCGAAGCGGGTCGCTAATCCGGGGTGCTATGCCACGGGGTTCATCTCCCTGATCGCGCCGCTGGTGCGGCGGGGAGTGCTGGCTCCGGATGCGCCCCTTGCCTGCCACGCGGTCTCCGGCTATACCGGGGGCGGGAAGAAGGCTATCGCCCAGTATGAGGCGGAGGACCGGGAGGCGGAGCTGGTCAGTCCCCGTCACTACGCGGTGACGCTGGCCCATAAGCACCTCCCGGAGATGGCGCAGATCTGCGGGCTCACGCGGAAGCCTGTCTTTATGCCCATGATCTGCGATTTCCCGCAGGGTATGGTGGTGACGGTGCCGCTGTATCTGGATATGCTGAACGGCAGTCAAAGCCTCGACAGCCTGCGGACGCTTTACCGGGAGTTCTATGCCGGGGCGCGGTTCGTGACGGTGCGTCCGGACGACGCTCCCGCCTGCGGCTTCATCGGAAGCAATAATCTGGCGGAAACGAACGAACTGCAAATCTTTGTCTGCGGAAACGATGAACAAGTCATGCTGGCCGCCCGATTGGATAACCTGGGCAAGGGGGCAAGCGGCGCGGCGGTGCAGAATATGAATATCATGCTGGGCTTCCCGGAGGAGACCGGGTTGGATGTGCAGTCACGATAGACCGGCCCCCCAGCACGGCGTGAGCCGTGCGGCCCCACAGAACCCGAAAAGATGTCAGGCGAAACGGAGTTTCGCCATTAAAAGTTTTTCTTTTGATACTTTTCTTTTTTCAAAAAGAAAAGTATGTATGCCGAATGTATAGGAGAATCTACCATGAGTCAAATGATTTCCGGCGGCGTGTGTGCCGCGCAGGGGTTCCGGGCGGCGGGGCTCCATGTGGGCGTTAAGACCCACGCTACTTGGAAGAAGGATGTGGCGCTGATCGTTTCCGACGTGCCCTGCAGGGCTGCGGCTATGTTCACCAAAAATGTGGTGAAGGCGGCTCCCATCCATGTTACCATGGACCATCTGGCGAAGGGCAGTATCCGGGCCATCATCGCCAACAGCGGCAACGCCAACGCCTGCGCCCCCCATGGGGAGGAAAACGCCGGGAAGATGTGCGCGGCGGCGGCGAAGGCCATCGGGTGCGCTCCGGAGGACGTGCTGGTGTCCTCTACCGGCGTTATCGGGCAGACCATCAACGTGAAGGTCATTGAGGACGGCGTGCCGGAGCTGTACGGCCTGCTGGAACACAGCGATGAGGCCAGCGACGCGGCGGCCCACGCCATCATGACAACGGATACCACGAAAAAGGAATTTGCCGCCGAGGTGTTCATCGGGGGAACCGCCGTCCACATCGGGGGCATCGCCAAGGGCAGCGGGATGATCCATCCCAACATGGGCACCATGCTGTGCTTCCTCACCACCGACTGCGCCATCTCTCAGGAGATGCTCACGGAGGCGCTGCACGAGGTGGTGCGGATGACCTTCAACCGGATCAGCGTGGACGGGGATACGTCTACCAACGATACCTGCTGCATTCTGGCAAACGGGATGGCGGGTAATGCGGAGATCACGGAGAAGAACGACCGGTATGTGGACTTCGTTATGGCGCTCCATGAGGTGTGCTATCTGCTGGCGCGGTCCATGGCCAAGGACGGCGAGGGGGCAAAGCACCTTATCACCTGCACCGTCCGGGGGGCGGCTTCCGAGGAGCAGGCGGAGACCATCTCCAAATCCGTTATCTCCTCCACCCTCACCAAGGCGGCTATCTTCGGGTGCGACGCCAACTGGGGGCGGGTGCTGTGCGCCATGGGCTACTCCGGGGAGAAGTTCGATCCGGAGAAGGTGGACGTAGCCTTCGCTTCCAAGGCCGGGGATATCCTGGTTTGCCAGGCGGGCCGGGGGCTGGACTTTGACGAGGAGCTGGCAAAGAAGATCCTCACTGAGGATGAGGTGGACATCGACATCACCATGGCCGAGGGGGATGAGTCCTGCACCTGCTGGGGATGCGACATTACCTACGACTATATTAAGATCAACGGAGATTACCGGACTTAAAAATGTTTCACGTGAAACATTCGTTCCAAAAACAGCAACCGGAGTTGCTGTTTGAGGCGCGGAGCCTGTTTCGCGGGGAGGGTGCTATGAATCTCAATCACAGTGACCGGGCTCAGGTACTGGTGGAGGCGCTGCCTTACATCCAGCGGTACTATGGGAAAACGGTGGTCATCAAATACGGCGGCAACGCCATGATAAGCGAAGAATTGAAAAAGGCCGTTATCAGCGACATCATCCTGCTGCGGCTGGTGGGCATCCATGTGGTCGTGGTCCACGGCGGCGGGCCGGAGATCAATGAGCTGCTGAAAAAAACCGGCAAGGAGAGCAGGTTCGTCAACGGTCTGCGGTACACGGACGAGGAGACCATGGAGGCCGTACAGATGGTGCTGTGCGGCAAGGTAAACAAGAATCTGGTCGCCACCCTGAACCGGGCGGGCGGGCAGGCTGTGGGGCTGTGCGGCCTGGACGGCGGGATGCTCAAGGGCGTGCGGCGGCAGGAGGACGGGGTGGACTACGGCCTGGTGGGCGATATCACCGAGGTCAATCCCAAGGTGATCCAGGACGCCTTCCAGGACGGGTTCATTCCGGTCATTTCCACGGTGGCCCAGGGGACGGACGCGGAGACCAGCTACAATGTGAACGCGGACACGGCGGCGGCGAAGATCGCCGTGGCGGTGGGCGCGGAGAAGCTGATCCTGCTGACGGACGTCCGGGGACTGCTGCGGGACAAGAACGACGAGTCTACGCTGATCTCCCAGGTACGGCTCTCCGAGGTGCCGGAGCTGGTGGGTCAGGGGATCATCTCCGGGGGGATGATCCCGAAGGTGGAGTGCTGCGTGGACGCCGTTCAGAACGGCGTCCACAGGACCCACATCCTGGATGGGAGGATACCCCATTCGATCCTGATCGAGGTGCTGTCCCACGCGGGAATCGGGACTATGATCTGGTAAGGAGGAGGAGAGGTAAATGAAAGCGAGGCGCGCGCTGATTTTCTGGCTGCTTTCTTTACTCTGCCTGACAGCCTGCGAGGCTGAGATGTCTCTTTCGTACAATCTGAGTACCGGAGATGCTGTAACGGTAACGCTGGATGTGGAGGATGGGACATATCTTTTCCCAGAAAACAACTGCTTTGTGGTGAAGCGGGACGGTCAGACGCTTTTAACAGGACGATTTGTCCAGTTTGAGGACTACTTTGATTATATCCTTTCCTTTGAGGAATTGGAGGTCTACGAAATCATACCGGAGGATGATACCCCCACGTATTACTTTTTTGAGGAAAGTTTGGAAGATGGTTTCCACTTTACTTTCTTAACTCAAGTGGAGGATCAATCCACCGGCGCGGTGGTCACCGCCAGCGGGATCTCCATTGAGGAAGCGGAGGATACCTTCCTGCATCTGCACTTTACGGCATTCCACTGACGGCAGCACTTATTTTTATCAGAAAGGAACGGCTTTCTTATGAATTTCCAAGAGATCAAAGCACTGGACGAGGGCTACGTCCTCCAGACATATGGAAGAAATCAGGTCGCCATCGACCACGGCAAGGGCGCGACTCTCTGGGACACAGAGGGTAAACAGTATATCGATCTTACATCCGGCATCGGGGTCTGCTCCCTGGGGTACGCCAACGAGACATGGGCCAAGGCCATCTACGACCAGGCCATGAAGGTGGGGCACATCTCCAACCTGTTCTACACCGAGCCCTACGCAAAGCTGGCCTCCAAGCTGGTCCCCGCCTCCGGGATGGCGGCGGCCTTCTTCGGCAACTCCGGCGCGGAGGCCAACGAGGGCATGATCAAGACCGCCCGGAAGTACTCCTATGAGAAGTACGGCGAGGGCAGGGCCACAATCATTACCTTGAAAAACTCCTTCCACGGGCGGACCATCACCACGCTGAAGGCCACCGGGCAGGACCATTTCCACGAGTTCTTCTTCCCCTTCACCGAGGGCTTCCGGTACGCGGAGGCCAACAGTATGGACAGCCTCATGGAGGCCGCCGGGGACGACGTGTGCGGCGTGATGATGGAGCTGATCCAGGGTGAGGGCGGCGTCAATCCCCTCCAGCAGGACTACGTGCAGGCGGTGGCGAAGCTGTGCGCCGAGCGCGACTGGCTGCTGCTGGTGGACGAGGTCCAGACCGGCGTCGGCCGGACGGGGACCATGTTCGCGTTCCAGCAGTTCGGCATCCAGCCGGACGTGGTGACCTTCGCCAAGGGCATCGCGGGCGGACTGCCCTTCGGGGGCTTCCTGACCAACGAGAAGTGCCGGAACGTCCTGCGCGCCGGGGATCACGGGAGTACCTTCGGCGGGAACCCCATGGCCGCCGCCGCCGCCAACGTGGTGGTGGATACCCTGACACCGGAGTTCCTGGAGGACGTGAAGCGGAAGGGGCAGTACCTCCGGGAGGGCATCGCGGGGCTGAACAGCCCCTGTGTGTCCGGCATCCGGGGCATGGGCCTCATGGTGGGCGTGGGCGTCCAGGGGATGACCCACAAGGAGCTGAAGGACCGGCTGATGGCGGAGGGCCTGCTGTGCCTCACCGCCGGGAAGGACACCCTGCGGCTGCTGCCGCCCCTGGTCATCACCAGGGAGGAGATCGACAAGGGGCTGGAGATCATGGCCCGGGTCATGAAATGATCGACATCCTGTATCAGGATCGGG
This sequence comes from uncultured Oscillospiraceae bacterium, assembly GCA_910579485.1. GTDB lineage: Bacteria > Bacillota > Clostridia > Oscillospirales > Oscillospiraceae > Pelethomonas. The sequence goes on from CAJTVO010000008.1 coordinate 8,168, forward strand.
AGCTGGCCGTCTGCCGCAAGCCGGCGGGACTCCTCAGCCAGGACGGGCCGGGGGACACCCTCCCTTCCCAGCTGCGCGCGCAGCTGGGAGGAGAGATCTTTCCCGTCCACCGGCTGGACCGGGAGGCGGGAGGCGTGATGGTCTATGCCAGGACCAGCCGGGCCGCCGGGGCGCTGTCGGGCGCGATATCGCGGGGAGAGTTCCGGAAGGAGTATCTGTGCATCGCGCGGGGGCGCCCGGAGAAGGAGGAGGGGTCCTACCGGGACCTGCTGCTCCACGACAAAAGCCGGAACAAGAGCTTCGTGGTACAGCGGACGCGGGGCGGCGTGAAGGAAGCCCTGCTGGACTACCGCCTGCTGGCGGAGCGGGACGGGCTGGCCCTGGTGCTGGTCCGGCTCCACACCGGGCGGACCCATCAGATCCGGGTGCAGTTCGCCAGCCGGGGAACTCCGCTGGTTGGCGATGGGAAATACGGCGGAGGCAGCGGCGGGATGGCGCTGTGGAGCTGGGCGCTGGCGTTTCCCCATCCCAATGGAAAGCCGATGGCTTTCCGGGCGCTGCCGGAAGGTGAAGTCTGGATCAGGTTTGCCGGGGAGCTGTCGGTTTTGAAATGAGAAAGAAAGAGGATACATTATGCCTGTCAATATCAGAGGAAGACATTTTTTGAAGCTGCTGGACTACTCTCCGGCGGAGATCCGGTATCTTCTGGATCTGGCAAAGGATTTCAAGTCCATGAAGCGGGCCGGAATCCCCCACCGGTATCTGGAGGGAAAGAACATCGTGCTTCTGTTTGAGAAGACTTCCACCAGGACCCGCTGCTCCTTCGAGGTGGCGGGGTATGATCTGGGGATGGGGGTCACCTATCTGGACCCCGGGTCCTCTCAGATGGGGAAGAAAGAGTCCATCGCCGACACCGCCCGGGTGCTGGGACGGATGTATGACGGCATCGAGTACCGGGGGTTCAGCCAGGAGCTGGTGGAGGAGCTGGCAAAATACGCCGGGGTGCCGGTCTGGAACGGGCTGACGGACCAGTTCCACCCCACCCAGATGCTGGCGGATCTGCTGACCATCGAGGAGAAGTTCGGGACGCTGAAGGGGCTCCGCTTCACCTACATGGGGGACGCCAGGAACAATATGGGCAACTCCCTGATGATCGCCTGCGCGAAAATGGGGCTCCACTTTACCGCCTGCGCGCCCAAGGAGCTTTTCCCCGCCCAGGATCTGGTGGAGGCCGCCAAGGGCCTCGCGGCGGAGAGCGGCGGGTCCGTGACGCTGACGGAGGACGTGCAGGAGGGCGCCCGGGAGGCCGACGTGATCTACACCGACATCTGGGTCTCCATGGGCGAGCCGGACGCGGTCTGGGAGGAGCGCATCCGGCTGCTGCGGCCCTATCAGGTCAACGCCGGGGTGATGGCAAGCGCCAAGGAGTCCGCCATCTTTATGCATTGCCTGCCCTCCTTCCACGACACCAGGACCACCATCGGAGCGGAGATCGCGGAGAAGTTCGGCCTGCCGGAGATGGAAGTCACCGACGAGGTGTTCGAGTCCGCCCGGTCGGTGGTGTTCGACGAGGCGGAGAACCGGATGCACACCATCAAGGCCGTGATCTACGCCACGCTCCGCTGAATCGAGCGGGTATGACGCTTCACCCCCTGCGCGCCAATGAACGGCGGGCAGGGAGTGTCTGTTTTGCACAAAAAGAAACAAAAAACTTCCACACTTTCACCATGGCTTTCACAAAAAAAGCGGTTGTCTTTTTTTCTGAAAAATGGTAGTATGGCATCAGATGGAGAAAAGGCGGAGGGGCCCTCCGCCTGCTCTGGAAATTTGAGGAGGAATACATACATGAACGCCTATGTCGCCAGCGTGATCGAAAATGTAAAGCGGAAGCACGGCAGCGAGCCGGAATTTGTTCAGACCGTGGAGGAGGTACTGACCTCCATCGCCCCGATGGTTGACAAGCATCCGGAGTACGAAAAGGTCGATCTGCTCAATCGGATGGTGGAACCGGAGCGGATGTTCACCTTCCGGGTGGTCTGGATGGACGACGGCGGCAATTATCATACCAACACCGGCTACCGCTGCCAGTTCAACGGCGCCATCGGGCCCTACAAGGGCGGGCTGCGGTTCCAGAAAAACGTGTACCCCGGCATCATCAAGTTCCTGGGCTTCGAGCAGATCTTCAAGAACAGCCTCACCGGGCTGCCCATCGGCGGCGGCAAGGGCGGCAGCGACTTCGATCCCGCCGGGAAGAGCGAGGGGGAGATCATGCGCTTCTGCCAGAGCTTCATGACCGCCCTCTACCGGTACATCGGGCCGGACATCGACGTGCCCGCCGGAGACATGGGCGTGGGCGGCCGGGAGATCGGCTATCTGTACGGCCAGTACCGGCGGCTGAAGGGTACCTTCGAGAACGGGGTGCTCACCGGGAAGGGGTTCAGCTACGGCGGCAGCCTCACCAGGCCGGAGGCCACCGGGTACGGCGCCATGTACTACCTCCAGGAGGTGCTGGCCCACGAGGGCGAGGACGTCAGGGGGAAGACCATCGCCTGCGCCGGGTTCGGCAACGTGACCTGGGGCATCTGCAAGAAGGCCAGGGATCTGGGCGCCAAGGTCGTCACCCTGTCCGGGCCGGACGGGTATGTGTACGATCCCGACGGCGTTTCCTCCTCTCAGGAGAAGATCGACTATCTGGTGACCATGCGCAACTCCGGGCGGAACCTGGTCCAGGATTACGCGGACAGGTTCGGTGTGGCGTTCCATCCCGGCGAGAAGCCCTGGGGCGTGAAGGCCGACGTCGTCATGCCCTCCGCCATGCAGAACGACGTGCATATGGAGCACGCCAAGCAGATCGTGGAAAACGGCGTGAAGTACTACATCGAGGTAGCCAACATGCCCACCACCAATGACGCGCTGTTCTATCTCATGGGGCAGCCGGGGATGATCGTGGCCCCCTCCAAGGCCGTCAACGCCGGCGGCGTGGCCGTCTCCGCTCTGGAAATGAGCCAGAACAGCGAGCGGCTGGTCTGGTCCGCCGAGGAGGTGGACGAGAAGCTGAAGGGCATCATGAAGAACATCCACAAGGTCTCCGTGGAAGCCGCCGAGGAGTATGGGCTGGGCTATAATCTGGTGGCCGGGGCCAATCTGGCGGGGTTCAAGAAGGTCGCGGAGGCGATGATGGAGCAGGGGGCGTTCTAAAGGCTTATTTGCTGTGTGGAGCGAGGTTGATCCTATAGGATAACGGCCCGGGGGCAAGAAGCCCCCGGGCTGTTTCAGACTGTCAAAAAGCTCTCCGCAGGCGTTGGGCGGGCAGAGCCCGCCTAGCCCTACGGCCGCCTTTGGCGGCCCTGTGGGAGTTTGCCGCCCGCAGGCGGTAAACAAAATGAAATCGTTTTTCCTGCAGCGTGTACGTGGGAAAAACACTTTGCGTGGAGCGAGCGTCGAATTGTGCGCTATAGGCGCACAACCGAGACGCAGAGCGAAGCATCTTTTTTGAGACCCAGATGGATAACAAAGCAGGCCCGCCGGGCGGCGGGCCTGCTTTGTTATCCGTTCTTCTGCGCTCCCGGGATCTCGCTGAGATCGAAGGGCGTGGTCTGGTAGACGAAGTAGTTCAGCCAGTTGCTGTAGAGCAGGTTGGCGCAGGAACGCCAGGTGACGCGGGGAGGACGGGTATCGTCGTCGCCGGGGTAGTAGTTCTTGGGGATCTCGATTGGCTTGCCCTGGCTCTTGTCCCGGCGGTACTCCTGGTCCAGGGTGTCCGCGTCGTACTCGCTGTGGCCGGTGATGAATATCTGACGGCCGCTCTCGGTGGACAGGGCGTAGATCCCCGCCTCCGGGGAGGTGGCCAGGATCTTCAGCTGGGGCACCTTCTCGATGTCCTCCCGGCGGACGGTGGTATGACGGGAGTGGGGCACCATGAATACGTCGTCGCTGCCCCGGAAGAGCATGTTGCTGCGGCGCTCCACGATATGCGGAAATATGCCGAAGAGCTTCTTCTCCAGGGGGTATTTCTGCACGCCGTAGTGGTAGTACAGCCCTGCCTGGGCACCCCAGCAGATGTGGAAGGTGGAGTGGACGTGGCTCTTGGACCACTCCATGATGCCGCACAGCTCCTCCCAGTACTCCACCTCCTCGAAGGGCAGGTGCTCCACCGGCGCGCCGGTGATGACCATGCCGTCGTAGTTGTTGGCCTTCACGTCGTCAAAGTGGCGGTAGAAGGCCAGCATATGCTCCTGGGGGGTGTTCTTGGGCACGTGGCCCTGGGGGGCGATGAGCTCCAGCTCCACCTGGAGGGGCGTGTTGCTCAGCAGGCGGCTGAGCTGGGTCTCGGTGGCGATCTTGGTGGGCATCAGGTTCAGCAGCAATATCCGCAGGGGGCGGATGTCCTGCCCCATGGCGCGCCGCTCCGTCATGACGAAGATGTTCTCCTCCGTCAGGGTTTTGACGGCGGGCAGCTCGTTTGGTATCCGAATGGGCATATTGTTTCTCCTTTGTCAGAGGGTCGCGCGCAGCACGCGCTTGACGCGCCGGGTGGCGGCCAGCATCATGAGATAGAAAGCCGCAAGGTAAAGGGGGAATATCCCCATGTGGATCCACTGGCCCAGCGCTCCGCAGACTGCCGGGGCCGCCATGATGCCCACATAGGACGCCGCCATCTGGGTCCCCATGACGGACTGGGAGGCCTCCTCCCCGAAATTTCTGGGGGTCAGGTAGTTGAAGTTGGGGAACAGGGGGCCGTTGCCCAGCCCCACCAGGAACAGGGCCGCCGCAGCAATCTCCGCTCCGCCGGGCAGCAGCAGGGCGGCCAGCGCCGCGCCCAGGACGATCTGGCCCAGGCGGATGATCCTCCAGCTGTCCAGCTTCGCCGCCAGCAGGCCGGAGAGGAACCGGCCCAGGGCCATGCCCGCGTAGTAGAACATGACGATCCTGGCCGCCCGCTCCGCCGGCACGTGCTTGTACTCCACCAGAAAGGTGCTGGCCCAGTTGCCGCAGGTACATTCGATGGCGCAGGAGGTGATAAACAGGCTCCACATCAGCTTCACGCCGGGGATCCGGGCGATCTCCCGGAGGCTCAGGTCCCGGCCTCCCCCCTGCCCACCGGACTCCGGAACCGGATGGACCTTCCGCCAGACCGGCAGGGTGACGGTCAGAAGCAGGGTGATGGCCAGCTGGATGGCAAAGGCGATCCGGTAGCCGCCCCGCCAGCCCCGCTCTCCGCTGATGACCAGAGACAGGACGAAGGGGCTGATGGTCACTCCCACGCCGAAGAAGCAGTGGAGGAAGCTCATAACCCGGGCGGAGTAGTGGAGGGCCACGTAGTTGTTCAGCGCCGTGTCAATGGCCCCCGCGCCAAGGCCCAGGGGGACGGCCCACAGGCACATCGCCAGAAGGTTCCCCGAAAGGGAGAAGCCCAGCAGGGCGGCGGCGGTCATGGCGGTGCTGACGGCCGCCACCTTGTTGGTGCCCAGGATCCGGATCACCTTGGCGCTGACCATGCTGGAGACCACCGTCCCACAGCAGATGGTCACGCTGACGAAGCTGGCCCAGGAAATGGGCAGGTGAAACTCCGCGTAGATCGCGGGCCAGGCCGTACCGAACAGGGAGTCCGGGATGCCAAGGCCGATGAAGGAGATATAGATAACAAATAGTAATAATGTAGCCATATTATCTTTTTCGACAGATTTTTACACTATTCCCCAATGATTTCCCATTCATTCGGCTCTCCCCGTACCGCCAGCGCGCTGGTATTCGTAAGCCTTACCTGCTTTTTTAATGGAGTACAAAGTTTTCCTCTTTTCTCTCCCTCTGCACAATGAACCTCCAACCTTGTATCGATCAGGCCCAGATTGCCACGCAGATTATTGGCAAAGATCAGGCTTCCGGCACTTACTCCCATCACAAAGCCGTTGCTGTGGATATATTCCATCAATGATTTGTTAAATTTCGTATCATTGATCCTTTCCAGCAGATATTGCGTATCGCCTCCGCACAAATACACCACATCATAATTCCGCAGCTCTTCGATCTCCATTCCGGCATGTAAATCATATACGCGGATATTCTCATCAAAAACGCAGCATTTCAACAGATCGTTCATACATTTGGGCAATACGCCTATTGCACCTGCGTTTATTGCCGCCGTTGGTATGAACAGGGCCTTTATACGAAGCGGCTCTTTTCCGAGCATCTCCATAAAGCACGCTTTTATTTCCTCCGTCTCCAAGCCTGCGGATGTCAATAATACTCTCATTTTCTCTCACATGGCATTGAGCGCCTGCTCCAGGTCGGCGATCAGGTCCTCTTTGCTCTCCAGGCCCACGCTGAGGCGCACCAGGTCGGCGGAGACCCCGGCGGCGGCCAGCTCGGCGTCGTTCATCTGCCGGTGGGTGGAGCTGGCGGGGTGCAGGCAGCAGGTCCGGGCGTCCGCCACGTGGGTGGCGATGGTCCCCAGACGCAGATGGCCCATAAAGGTCTCGGCGGCCTGCCGCCCGCCCTTCACGCCGAAGCTCACCACGCCGCAGGAGCCCTTGGGGAGGTACTTCTGCGCCACCGCGTAGTAGGGGTCGCCGGGGAGGCCGCTGTAGCGGACCCAGGCGATCTTGGGATGATTCTGCAAATATTCCGCCACAGCCTGGCCGTTCTCGCAGTGCCGGGCCATGCGGACATGGAGGCTCTCCAGACCCAGGTTGAGGATGAACGCGCTCTGAGGCGAAAGCATGGAGCCGAAGTCCCGCATGAGCTGGGCGGTGGCCTTGGTGATGAAGGCCCCCTCCTTGCCGAAGCGCTCCGCGTAGGTGATGCCGTGGTAGCTGTCGTCGGGGGTGCAGAGGCCGGGGAATTTTTCCGGGTGGGCCATCCAGTCGAACTTTCCGCCGTCCACGATGGCGCCGCCCAGGGCGGCGGCGTGGCCGTCCATGTACTTGGTGGTGGAGTGGGTCACGATGTCCGCGCCCCACTCGATAGGACGGCAGAGGACCGGGGTGGCGAAGGTGTTGTCCACGATGAGGGGTACGCCGTGGCCGTGGGCGGCCTTGGCGAACTTTTCGATATCCAGCACCGTGAGGGCCGGGTTGGCGATGGTCTCGCCGAAAACGGCTTTGGTATTGGGACGGAAGGCGGCTTCCAGCTCCTCCTCGGTGCATTCCGGGGAGACGAAGGTGAACTCCACGCCCATGCGCTTCATGGTGACGGCAAAGAGGTTATAGGTGCCGCCGTAGATGGAGCTGGAGGACACCACGTGGTCCCCGCAGGAGGCGATGTTGAACACCGCGTAGAAATTGGCCGCCTGGCCGGAGGAGGTCAGCATGGCCGCCGCGCCGCCCTCCAGCTCCGCGATCTTCTTCGCCACGTGGTCGCAGGTGGGGTTCTGGAGGCGGCTGTAGAAATAGCCCTCGGCCTCCAGATCGAAGAGCTTCGCCATATCGGCGCTGGAGTCGTATTTGAAGGTGGTGGACTGGATGATGGAGATCTGGCGGGGCTCGCCGCTGCCGGGGCGGTAGCCGCCCTGGACGCAGATGGTCTCGATGTGGTTGCTCATGGTTTTTTCTCCTTCAATCATTTCTTGGATTCGGCAAGGTCCGGAAAATAGTGGTCCAGACGGTCCACCAGCGCCTCGCCGCTGGTATGGTCGGTGACGTTGAACCGGCCCAGCATCCGCAGGCACTCCTCGTCTCCCGCCCGCAGCCGGTTGATCCGCTCGTCAATGGTGACGGTGAGCTGATAGCCCGCCTCCCTCATAATCTTGTCCGCTTCCATGTCGTAGTAGCCGAAGGGGTAGGCCAGGGCCAGCAGCTCCGTGGCTACCCGGTCCCCCCGCCGCTCACGGAAAGCCGCGGCATCGTCCAGCAGAGCCTGGCGGTAGTCCTCCGGGCTCTCGCCCCGCATACGGCGCACGCCGTCCCGGCCGCTGTAGCCGTAGGACTCCAGCTGGTGCATATCAAAGGTGTGGCTCTGCACGTCGATGATGCCCTTCTCCACCCAGGGAGCGGCCTCCTCGAAGGCAAAGCGGTGCTGCCACATGGGTTCGCCGGAGTGGGCATAGTATTCCTCGCCCTCGTTGATGCCGATAGTGAAGATGGTGGCCCGCATTCCCGTCTCCTCCAGGATGGGGGCGGCTACGGTCAGGTTGCTGCCATAGCCGTCGTCCATGGTGATGAGGACCGGCTTGTCCGGCAGGGGCGTCCCCTCCCGGACGAAAGCGATCACTTGGGGAACGGTGACGGCCTCGTAGCCCCCCTCCCGGAGGGCGGTCATCTGCTCCCGGAAGCGCCCGGGAGTGACCACGGTCCCGTCCGTGCTGACGTCCGCAAAGTGATGGTACATCAGCACCGGCAGCGGCTGGGTGTCGCCGCTGCGGGCCAGCCGGTAGATATCCGCCATTTCCAAGATCAGAAGCAGCGCCAGCAGTATAATGGCCGGAAGCTTCCAATCCGTCTTCTTACTTTTCACACGCAGCAACCTCCTGGACGCTAAGATGAACGGTGCTTTTCACTATATCACCATATCGCGCTTCTGTCAATCGAAAGGAAATATTCCACGGGAAATTGTTCCACAAGAAATCCATTTTAAGAAAATAATGCCGCATTTGTAGGGCGCAGAATGGTTTTCCTTGGACGCTTCACGGGATATATCTCTGATGGTTTTCCGTTATTCCGCGCAGACGGCCCGCATTTCCAGCCACCGGCCCCGGAGCATCCGCAGGAGGAACAGGAGGCCCCGGACGCAGAGCTCCACGCACATGGCGATCCACACGCCGTGGAGGCCCAGGGGGCCTACCAGCAGCAGGGCCAGGGTGATCCGCACGCCCCACATGCTGCCCAGCTCGATGATGCTGGGGATCAGGGTGTCCCCCGCGCCCCGGAGGGCTCCGGCGGCTACGATGGAGGCGGCGAACAGGGGCTCGGCAAAGGCCTCGATGCGCAGCACCGCCGCCCCCAGGGTCTGGACCGCCGCGTCCGGCGTCAGCATGGAGAAGATCCACGGCGCGGCGATATACATGAGGACGCCCGTGCCGGTCATGACGCTCACGCCCAGGCCCACGCTCAGCCAGGCGAAGCGCTTGGCCTGGTCCCTGCGCTCCGCGCCGATGCTCTGGCCCACCAGGGTCGTGGCCGCCGCCGCCATGCCGTAGCCGGGCATGTAGCAGAAGCCCTCCGCCGTCACCGCCAGGGCGTTGGCCGCGACCGCCGTGGTGCCCAGGGGGGCGACGATCCGCGTGCCCGCGATCTGGGCCAGGGAGGTGGTCACACGCTCCAGGGCGATGGGGATGGCCAGGCGGATGGTGGTGGTCATGCACTTGCGCTCCAGACGCCAGGGAACGCCCTTCTCCAGGCGCAGCACCGGGGAGCGGAGGCACACGAAGTACATCATCAGGATCGTGGTCACGATCTCGCTCACCACCGTCCCCAGGGCCGCACCGGCCACCCCGATCCCCGCGCCAAAAAAGGTCAGGTCCGCCCCCAGGAGCGTCACCGTCCGGGTGGGGAAGATGAACAGGGAGTTGAACACCACGTTCATACAGCACATGAGGATATTGAGGGCGCTGGGGGTCCGCATATCGCCGCTGCATTGGAGCATACTCCCCCCCGCCTGCCGCAGGAGCACCACCGGCAGGCCGCAGCCATAGATGAAAAAGTATCGGGAGGAGCCCGCGCACACGTCCGGCTCGCCCCCCAGCCAGACCGGCAGGACGCCGCTGATCCCCACCGCGAGGGCCGCGAAGAGGAGCCCCACGCCCACCGCCACCATCATGGCCTGCCGCATGACGGACTGCACCTGCCGCAGCCGCCCCGCGCCGATGAGCTGGGCGATCTGGATGGAGAAGCCCGTGACCATGCACATGCCCATGCCGTTGAACAGCCAGGTGCTGCTGGCCACCAGCCCCACCGACGCCGTGGCCGCCGCCCCCAGGGAACCCACCATGGCGGAGTCCACGTAGCTCATCACGGTGGAGCTGATCTCCGCCAGGATGATGGGGACACTCAGGCGTACCACCAGGTTCATCTGCTCGCCCAGGGTGGGCTTCGCGTCCGGCCCCAGGAACCGGCTCCATTGGATCTCTTTTGCCATAGGTCCACCATCCTTCTTTCCGTCGCGCCCGCAGAGGCGTCATTTTTCGGCATTCTGGAGCATTATACACTATCCGGCGGGTAAATGCAATGGCGTTGGGCGGGGATATTCCTTTACTTCCTCCGGCAGGTATGGTACACTATGGAAAAAAGAAAGTTGAGGGCTCATCGCCATGAAGGACAGCTTTAAATGTATCGTATACATCTTCTGCCAGGCGGAGAACGGCCTGCCCAAGCTCCGCTTCGACATCGTGACCCATGTGAACTACGCCTTTGCCATCCCCACGAAGGACGGGCACGTCCTGCCGCTGGAGAATCCGGAGCTTGCCCGGGCCGTGACCGCCAAGGCCCACGCGGAGGGCGCGAAGGTCTGCCTCTCCCTGGGCGGGTGGAGCTATGAGGACGTCCCTCTGGAGGCCACCTTCCGGGAGGGCACGGACACGCCGGAGAAGATCGCCTCCATGGCGGAGGAGATCGCGGAAATGGCCTTGGCGTTCGGGTTTGACGGCGTGGACGTGGACTGGGAATACCCCAGGACCGGGGACGGCTCCAAGGAGCAGTACGAGGCGCTGATCTCCCTGCTCTACGAGAAGCTGAAGCCCAGAGGGATGCTCCTGACCGCCGCGGCCCTCGGCGGCGTGGATCCGGAGGGCGCGCCTATCCGCTCCGCGGCGGAGGCCCAGGACCGGCCCTCCTTCGACAAGCTGGACTGGCTGAACATCATGGCCTACGACTCCGGAGCGCCGGTGCATTCGCCCTACGAATTCGCGGAAAACTGCGTGAAATACTGGGTAGAGGACCGGGGCTTCCCGCCGGAGAAGCTCAATCTGGGCCTCCCCTTCTACGGACGGCCCTTCCCGGGGGACTACCGCGATCTGCTGGCGGCGGACGGCGAGGCCCTGGAGAAGGACATGGTGGTCATGGACGGCCGCGAGGTCTGGTACAACGGCCGGGACACCCTGCGCAGAAAGGTGGCCCTGGCAAAGGAGAAGGGCCTGGGCGGGATCATGGTCTGGGAGATCTCCGAGGACTGCGACGACCGCGGGAAGAGCCTGCTCACGGTGCTGGGACGGGCCATCGCGGAGGGGTGACCGCCCCGGTCCCCGGCAAATCTATCTTACAGGAGGTCCCGCCATGCTCTCCATCTTTTCTCCGGATTCCAGGTTCATGCGGGTCATGAGCCGCGCCGCCGATCTGATCCTGCTGAATCTCTGCTACCTGCTCACCTGCCTGCCCCTCTTTACCATCGGGGCCGCCAGCGCGGCGCTCTACGCGGTCTGCTTCCGCTTCGGCACGGCGGAGGAACAGGGCGCGGTCCGGAGCTACTTCCGGGCCTTCCGGGAGAACCTCAGGCGGGGGACCGGGCTGTGGCTGGTCCTCCTGCTGTGCGGCGGGACGGCGGCCCTCAACGCCTGGGTGATCTACGCCATGCCCGGCCCGGCGCGCTTTCTGGCGGTGCTGTTCGCCATCCTGCTGGTGTTGGCGGTGCTGATCTACGGGTACGCTTTCCCTCTGCTCAGCCAGTTCGACGACGGCGTCTGGCACACCCTGCGCAACGCCCTGATCCTGAGTCTGGGCTATCTGCCCCGGTCCCTGCTGATCGCCGCCGTCAATGTCTTCCCCTTCCTGATGCTGGTGAGAGATCCCTACGGCTTCCTGCAGGCGGCGTTCCTGTGGACCGCGCTGTATTTCGCCCTGGCCGCCTATGTGAACACGTTTCTGCTGCGGCGCGTGCTGGCGCCCTATCTTACTGATGAGAACACCGAGGAGGAGTAAACCTATGATCGTTCGCAAGATCAAGCCCGAGGAGGTCCTGCGGGCCAACGAGCTGTTCGCCATCGCCTTCGAGCAGCCCATGGACCGGGAGGCCGCCGCCAAGCCGGACAATGAGGACGTCCACCGCTGGGCCGCCTTTGACGAGGGCTCCGGCGAAATGATGAGCAACTTCGTCATCAACGACTACGACGTCCGCTTTGACGGGCACGCCTGCAAGATGGGCGGCATCGGCGGCGTGGCCACCCTGCCCCAGTACCGGCGGCGGGGCGGTATACGGGGGTGCTTCCAGGAGGCCCTGCCGGATATGTACGCCTCCGGGTACGACCTGTCCTACCTGTACCCCTTCTCCACCGCCTACTACCGCAAGTTCGGCTATGAGTGCGGCGTGCGGAAGTTCTTCATCGCCGTCCGTCTGAACCTGCTGGCTCCTCCGGAATTCAACGGGACCCTCCGGCTGGCGGAGGCGGGAACGCCTATGACGGAGGCCATCCGGGCGGTGGATGCCTGCTGGGAGGGTAAGTACAACATGATGGTCCAGCACCGGCCGGAGGACTACAAATGGACGAAGGAGTTCGATCCGGCGGTCAAACAGGGGTTCACCTACGTCTGTTTCGCCCAGGACGGGACGCCCAAGGGCTACACCACCTTCACCAAGGCGGATGAGAAGGACGGGCGGAATCTGGTATGCAGCCGCTTCGCCTTCGTGGACCGGGAGGGCTTCGCAGGGCTGATGAACCTCTTCAAGAGCCTTGCCGCCGACCACGCGCTGGTCAAGTTCGCCCTGCCGGCCTCGGAGGCCATGCAGTATCTGTTCCCGGAGTGGTCCATGGATGCCGCCTCCGGCTTTCTCCATCCGGCGGGGATGGTACGGGTGGTCAACGTGGAGAGCGTCCTGCAAAAGGCGGCGTACATCGGAGACGGGGCCGTCGTGCTGGCGGTCCGGGACCCCCAGATCCCGGAGAACGACCGGGCCTTCGCCGTCCGGTTCGCCCAGGGGAAGGCGGTATCCGTGGAGGCGGCGTCGGAAGAAGCAGACGCGGTCCTCACCATCCAGGCCTTCTCCGCCCTGATCACCGGGGTCTGCGATCTTCAGGAGGCGGCGCTGTGGATGGACGGGCTGGAGGTCCGCCGTCCGGAGGCCCCCCTCGCCCAGGTGTTCTACCGCAAGCCGATGATGATCGTGGATTATTTTTGATCGTTTAACGAAAACGCCGCCCGGCAGGGAAAGGGGCGGCGTTTTCGCGCGGCTGGGAAAGGAGCCGTCATTCCTTCAATGTCTGGAACCAGGCCCGGTTATGGATCACGGCAGGGGCCTCCGGCTTACAGGCGGCGGCAAGCTCGTTGTAGGCCTCCGCCCTCCCCTGCTCCCCCAGGCGGCTGTAGCACACGCACAGCTGGATGCAGGGGAGGTACCCGTAGCAGTCCGGCGAGACGAAGCCCCCACGGCGGTCATCCCGGGGGCAGTCCAGGGCCTGGCCGTACCAATAGACCGCCTGCTGGTACCGCGCGCGGTCAAAAAACCAGCGGCCGATCTCGCAGCAGATCTCCGCCCGGGGGCGGTCGTAGGCGAAGGTGCGAAACAGCGCCGCCAGCGCCTCATCGGGCCGGTCCAGGGCCTCCAGGCAGCAGGCGCAGAGGCGGCAGGCGTCGATGTCGTTCTCCACCCACCCGCGGCCATCCGACAGGAACGCCTCAAACACCGCCAGGGCCTCCTCCCAGCGCTGGTGGTAGTACAGCTCCCGGCCATAATAGAACCGTTGGCGGGGGTCCAGCTCCTTCCCCGCCGAAAGCTGGCGCTCGTAGATGCGCAGGTTCCGGTCCGGGTCCGACGGGCGGGTCTTCCGGTGGGACACGGCAAAATCCTCGTAGACGATCCGTCCCCTTGGCGTGATGGCTTCATGGACCGCCCCCTCCCAGCGCATCCCCGCGCCGTTCCTGATCAGACGCTCGCGGTAGTAGGAATGCACCACCCGGCCGTTTTCATCGAATCCCACGTGGTAGGGGGCCATGACCACGTCCACGGCGGGGTCCAGGGTCTCCTTCAGCTTCCGGAAGGCCTCCCGGTCCGGTTCCAGAAGCACGTCGTCCGCGTCCAGCCACAGGCAGTAGTCCATGGACGCCCGGTCAAAGGCCGCGTTCCGGGCCTCGGAAAAATCGTCCCGCCAGGGGAGGTCGAAGACATGCTCCGTAAACCGGGCCGCGATCTCCCGGGTGCGGTCCGCAGAGCCGGTGTCCACGATGATGATCTCATCCACCAGGTCCGCCGCGCTCTCCAGGCACCGGGCCAGGACGTCTTCCTCATTTTTTACGATCATGCACAGGCTTACCGTCGCCATTGCAGGTCCTCCTCTTATTGGATGATAGCCATCCTATGCCCGGTCCGGAGGCGCGGTGAGAAAATACATGGTTGAAGATCCCGGGGTTCTGGGATATACTAGGAGGGTGAGTCGTCTATTGACGGAAACACCCGGCAGATAGAAATCTTTTTTAACACGCGGCCTTTGAACAGGCCGGCGAAACTTTTTACCAGGAGGATAACGCCATGTCCGGACGCAGCGGCGGGAAGCAGTGGTCCGCCTCAATGTTAAGAAAACGGGGCTGGACCCGTGAGCTGATGTGGGAGCTGCTGCCAAAGCCCCGCTACGTGCCCGCCGGCAGCCGCCGCGTCCCCCTGTGGGATCGGGAGGACGTGCAGGCGGCGGAAAACAGCCCCCGGTTCCTCCAGCGCGGCGGGGATGGCGGGACGCCCCCTCCCCCGGGGGCGGCGCTGGCCCTCGACGCCCTGTCCCGGCGCTGGGACGAGGCGGAGCGGGACGCCTCCGCCCCCTGGCTCCTGGCGGCGCACTACCACCGCGCCATCTGCAAGCTCCTCCCCAGGAAGGCCCGGGGGGCCAGCACCTCCCAGGCTTCGTCCTGGCTGGGGCAGTTCCTGTCGCTGGAAAAGCGGTGTACCGCCCAGCAGCTGCCGGAGGTCATGAAAAACTTCATCCGCTCCGGCGGCTGGCTGGGGGATCACCTGGCCCACCCTCTGGCGGAGGACGTGCTCTCCCGCTATCCCCAGCTCCTCCACACCGCCGCCGTCCAGGCCGCGGCGGACTTTACCGCCGCCCAGCCGGAGTCCGCCCTGGAGGACCTGCTGACGGCGGAGGGCTTCCCCGCCGCCCAGCTCCTGACTGAGGGGCTGGGGGCGGTCTGGTCGGTGTGGTACGTCCCCAGAGCCATCCGCACCAGCCTGTCCCTCCTCATCGCCCTGAATCCCAAGGACGAGTACCCCGAAGCCCGGGCCATGCACCGGAAATTCATCCTCCATCTGGGCGGCACCAACACCGGCAAGACCTACGCCGGGTTCCAACGCCTCAAGCAGGCCCCCTCCGGGGTGTATCTGGCCCCCCTGCGCCTCCTGGCCCTGGAGGCCCAGGAGACCATGGTCCGCGCCGGGGTGAACTGCAGCCTCTCCACCGGCGAGGAGGAGGACTTCCGGGACGACGACACCCACATGGCCGCCACCGCCGAGAAGCTGGACCTGAAGCGCTATTGGGATATAGCGGTCATCGACGAGTGCCAGATGATCGCCGACCGCCAGCGGGGCTACGCCTGGACCCGGGCCATCCTGGGGGTGCTGGCCCCGGAGGTCCATCTGTGCGCCGCGCCGGAGGCCAAGGATCTGCTGATCCGCCTCATCGAGAGCTGCGGGGACGAGTACGAGGTGGAGGTCCACCAGCGGAACACCCCCCTGATCTGCATGTCCCGGACCGTGGACCCCCAGCGCATCCAGCCTGGGGACGCCCTGATCACCTTCTCCAAGGTGGGGGTCCTCAGCGTGGCGGAGGACCTGCGCCAGCACGGGAAGGAGCCCGCCATCATCTACGGCGCCCTCCCCTACTCCACCCGCCGGAAGCAGATGGAGGGCTTCCTGGCCGGGGAGATGGAGTACGTGGTATCCACCGACGCCATCGGCATGGGGCTGAACCTCCCTATCCGGCGGATCATCTTCATGGAGACGGAGAAGTTCGACGGCGTGGAGCGCCGGGAACTGAAGCCGGAGGAGATCAAGCAGATCGCCGGACGGGCGGGGCGCTTCGGCATGTATGACCGGGGGTACGTGGGGGCCACCCAGAACCTGGGCGCCATCCGGGCGGGGCTGGAGGCGGTGGTGCCGCCCCTGGACCATGCCGTGGCGGGCTTCTCCGACTTGGTCCTCCAGGCGGACTTCGACCTGCTGGAGGTCCTCACCCAGTGGAACCAGATGCCCACCGTGGAGCCCTACCAGAAGCTGGACATCACCCGGTATATCACCCTTATCACCAAAATCCGGGAGCAGGGCTTCCTCCTCTCCAAGGAGCAGGAGCTGCGCTGCGCCAACATCCCCTTCGACGAGACCGAGGACGCCCTGCGGGAGCTGTTCTTCCACTTCCTCCACCGCTGGCAGCAGGGGGAGGGCATCGAACAGCCCGGCCTTCCCGAGGGCGACCCCACCCTGCCCGAGCTGGAGCAGTACTGCCGGAAGCTGGACCTGTACTTCTCCTTCGCCAAGGCCTTCGACTGCCCGGTGGATGAGGACAAGCTCTACGACAGCCGCGAGCGGGCCGCCGAGGAGATCAACGAGATCCTCCTCCACCGCCTGCGGAACAATATCCGCTTCTGCGACTGCTGCGGGAGGGCTTTGCCGCTGTATCACCACGGCCGCCTCTGCGACGGGTGCTACCGCAGACGGTTTTCCCGGAGAAACCGCCCGTAGCCGCCGGGCCGCCTAAGGAGGGTCGCGGGCGCGCTTCGCAAATACGCAAGAGCGGGCCGTCCCGACGGGACGGCCCGCTCTGTATCACTCGCAAAAAAAGCCCGGTCACGCCCGAAAAATCACCGCTGAGGCAAGACGCCTTGCCATTTTCCCAGTGCCTGCTACAATGGACGTGAAAGGAGGAAACGACATGAAAATCACCTTGAATCAGGACCCGTCCTTCCCGGAGACGGAGGTGGTCATCAACTGCCCCCAGGCGGACGAGGACATCCTGCGGCTGGTAGCTATGCTCCGGGTCTACCAGAAGAAGCTGGTGGGCACAAAGGACGGAGAACAGCATCTGCTGGACGTGAAGGACATCCTCTACATCGACACGGCGGACAAGAAGGCCTTCCTCTACACGGAGAAGGCGGTATACGAGTCGGCCCTCAGGCTCTACGAGCTGGAGGACGCCCTTGGGGAGCTGGATTTTCTCCGGGCGGGGCGGTCCGTCATCGTGAACTTCCGGAGGATCAAGTCCATCCGCCCAGAGCTGGGCGGGCGGATGCTGGTGACCATGGACAACGGGGAGCAGGTGTACGTGTCCCGCCAGTACGCCGGGGAGCTCAAGGACAAGCTGCGGGAGCTGGAAAGGAGTTTTTTGCAATGAAGAAGTTTTTGAAGGGCGTTGTGGCGTGGAAGACATCGGCTTGTATGATCTTTACCGCTGCCATGTTTCTCTATCTGTTTTTCTGCTGGGTGTACGGCACCCGTGAGGTGTCCACCGGTATGCTGTGGACACTGTTCTGGGTCAGCGCGTGCGCTTCGCTGATCCAGGCGGTCTGCTTCTCCGACTGGATCATCAAGAAAATGCGCTACACCCGGCGGAGCCTGCTGTTCGTCGCCTTGTTCCTGCCCCTGCTGATCCTGATGGCCTGGAGGGGTAAGTGGTTCCCCATGGAACAAGCTGGGGCCTGGGTGATGTTCTTTGGGATATTTTTCCTCATTTTTATTGGCATGACCATCGGGTTCGACATCTACTTCCGGATCACCGGCAGAAAGTATGACGGGATGATCGGGCAGTACCGGAAGCAAAAGGAGGAGAAGGGGGAGTAGGACGCCACGGTAATTGAATGAGTAAAAAGATTATGAACAAAGAGCAGAAGCAATGACTTT
>CAJTVO010000008.1:25916-42017 GCA_910579485.1 uncultured Oscillospiraceae bacterium
CACGGTAATTGAATGAGTAAAAAGATTATGAACAAAGAGCAGAAGCAATGACTTTATCAAGGAAAGCCTCATCCAGCAAGCATTTGAACTGCTTATCAGAGAAGCTGCCCTTTAATGAGGACTGCCCTTTCAGGAGATTGTAAGCCCAATGGCGGAGGACATTCAGATTTTCAGCGGAATTGTCAGCTCTGGCCCTGCTTTTATCCTCACGGAATTGCATATCCAGAACCCAATGGAGTTTGTTTTCAATGCCCCAGTGGCCACGTTTAGCCTCCAATATCTGTGCAGCCGTCATTCCTTTGCAGCTATAGATGAAGTAGTGTGCCTGCTTTGATTTCTTCCCGTTTTCCTCTGTTTCAGAGAAAATAACGCCGATCCCCTGCAAATTGGACCATTTCTCCCGCCCCTCCAGCCATGAAATATCTTCGCAGATGTAACAGCTCCTGCTCTCAAAGCGTCCGTGTCCCTGACTGTGGCTCCTGGCACAGCATGCGGCAGGTGATCCCGCCGTGTTCCTTCGGTATTCTTCAAAATACAGCTTCACATCGCGGTATAAGCCCAGCTGGTTTTCCTTCAAAGGCAGGATATAGTCGGCTCCCTTATTCGTGATGGCCGCTGCAATCTCGCTTTGCGTTCCCATTGCGTCTATTGTCACGATGCACCCCTTCAATTCCAGCTGCTCCAGCAGCTTGGGGATCGCCGTGATCTCGTTGCTTTTCTCTTCGCAGGCCGGCTGTCCCAATACCAGCCCGCACTCTGCCGAAAAAGCACTTACTACATGAAGCGCCCGCTTTTTTGTGTCCTTTGTCCGCCGCGCCTGCTTTCCGTCTACTGCTACCACGCCGCTGATGCTTTCTACCGCGCCCTTCATCCACTCAATGAACACTGTATGCAGCTGCCGGGTGTCTATGGCTTTCACAATATTCCGAAATGTACATGCATCTGGTATGCCATTCTCCAGTTTGATATACTTTTTCAGCTTCAGCTACATTTTGTTAATACTTTCTTTACTCATTCAATTACTGTGGTTTTGCAGTAAGAACCTCTTGACAAAATCTTCCTTTGAGCATATGATAGGGTCAAGTGAGAGGGAGTAATCAGCGCCTTCCGGCGCGGCGGCGGCCGTCAGTACGGGTAAGACCCGGCCCCGCCTGAAATGATGAGACTTTCGCGGTGCGTTTTTATGCGCGCGCCGCGGAAGTCTCATTTTTTGAACCTGTATTCATAATCGGGGGATGCCGGATGGACGAGGATTTTTCTCGTCAGACAAGGAGATTTTCCGCAGCAATCCTGACGGATTGCAAGGGAAATCGACGCAGTATGGCGGGAAAAAGACCGGCCAGACGGCGTGCAACGGTTGTGAATACAGGTTCTTATGCTCTCTCCGGAAAAAACGGGCCCCAGGCCCAAAAAGGAGGCATTCCCCTATGGAGATATTCTCCGACCTTTTCTCCAACGTCCTCAACTTCACCTGGCAGCAGGGGCTGATGATCGCCATCGGCTGCCTGCTGGTCTACCTGGCGGTGAAGCGGGAGATGGAGCCGTCCCTGCTGCTGCCCATGGGCTTCGGCGCGGTGCTGGTGAACCTGCCCATGGTCAACACCGAGGCCATCGAGACCCTGTTCCACACCGGCATTGCCAGCGAGCTGTTCCCCCTGCTGCTGTTCATCGGCATCGGGGCCATGATCGATTTCGGCCCGCTGCTCTCCAACCCGAAGATGTTCCTCTTCGGCGCGGCGGCCCAGTTCGGCATCTTCTTTACCCTGGTGGTGGCGGTGGCGGCGGGCTTCGACCTGAAGGACGCCGCCTCGGCGGCCATCATCGCTGCCGCCGACGGGCCCACCAGCATCTACGTGGCCAACTACTTCCAGAGCACCTATCAGGGGGCCATCATGGTGGCGGCCTACTCCTATATGGCCCTGGTGCCCATCATCCAGCCGCCCATCATCCGGGCCATCACCACCAAAAAG
This sequence comes from uncultured Oscillospiraceae bacterium, assembly GCA_910579485.1. GTDB lineage: Bacteria > Bacillota > Clostridia > Oscillospirales > Oscillospiraceae > Pelethomonas. Next base: position 27,887 of record CAJTVO010000008.1, read on the forward strand.
GAGCGGATGATCCGCATGGAGTACGCCCCCAGCGCCGTCTCCAAAACCACCCGCATCCTGTTCCCCATCTTCGTCACCGTCATCGCCGGGACCGTGGCCCCCAAGAGCGCGGAGCTGATCGGCTTCCTCATGTTCGGCAACCTGATCCGGGAGTGCGGCGTGCTGGACAGTCTCAGCCAGTCGGCCCAGCACGAGCTGGCCAATCTCATCACCCTGCTGCTGGGGCTGAGCGTCAGCTTCAAGATGAAGGCGGAGTGGTTCGTCACCTGGCAGACCCTGCTCATTCTGGGCCTGGGCCTGGTGGGCTTCGTGTTCGACACCGTGGGCGGGGTGCTGTTCGCCAAAGCGCTGAACCTGGTCTCCCGGAAGAAGGTCAACCCCATGATCGGCGCGGCGGGGATATCCGCCTTCCCCATGGCCTCCCGGGTGGTCCACAAGATGGGCCGGGAGGAGGACTCCGGCAACTTCCTGCTGATGCACGCCGCCGGGGCCAACGTCAGTGGACAGATCGCCTCGGTGATCGCCGGGGGGCTCATCATCACGCTTGTAGAAAACGTACTGTAAGGAGGAACTATGGATACACAATTGATCCTGATCTGTCTGGGTATCATGGGCAAGGGGATGCTGGGCATCTTCACGGTCATCCTGGCGGTCTGGGGCCTGGTGGCCCTGCTGAACCGGGTGACGGGGAAGCGGAAGGACCCGTAAGAAAATAAGGACAGCCCCCTGGCGCGGCGCGCCGGGAGGCTGTCCCATTTAGGGGGAGGGAACGTTACATATACTTACGCATGGTATCCGTTGCGGAGTCTGCGGCGGCGCTGACGGTCACGGTGGCCTTCAGATTCAGGGGGGAGCTGAAGGCATCCAGCCAGTTGAGGAATTCGCCGATCTCACGCTCGTCGGAACTGTGGGCGATCTTGCACAGGTTGTCGATAAAGATGTGGGAAATGTCGTAGTTGCCGGCGTACAGGCCGCAGATGAAGCCCCGCAGCACGGCAAAGCTGTCCACACCGAACTCGGAAGCGTCAATGAGGCGGGTCTGGTGGCGGAGATTGAAGCTGATGTTGCGCTTGGGCTCGATGCATACCATGCACCCGACCTCCTGCTCCATAGCGTTCTCCATGAGTTCGATGAGCTGCTTGGTCTTTCCCTCGCCAGAGCCGCTCATGATCAGTCTAACCATATGAAATCACTCCTTTTCTTCGTTTGGTTGACTCCTGGTGTCTATAGGATAGCACAAACGGCGCGGAAACACAACGGGGAAAATCAGTTTTCATAAAAAATTAACAGCTTCTTCCTGCCGCCGCCCCGGCGGACGGGTTCCGGGGCTGGATTTTTGGTTGAAATTCCGAAAAATTTTGTGTATACTACCAATATGACTTGGACAGGCCTCCGCTTTCGCCGGGCGGATAAGCGGAAGGCATTATACGAAGATCAAAAAGGACGGGCACAAATACGGTCCGTATATTTTACGCGCGCAAACCATATCAACATCAGGGAGGACACACAATATGAAGCTTATGATCGCCTCGGACCTCCACGGGTCCGCCTACTACGCCGGGAAGCTGATGGAGGCCTATCATGCGGAACAGCCTGGGAAGCTGCTGCTGCTGGGAGACCTGCTCTACCACGGCCCCCGGAACGCCCTGCCCCGGGACTATGACTGCATGACGGCGGCGGCGGCCCTCAACGGCGTCAAGGACCACATCATTGCCGTCCGGGGCAACTGCGACTGCGAGGTGGACCAGATGGTGCTCTCCTTCCCCCTGCTGGCGGACTACGCGCTGGTGGAGTGGGAGGGCCTCACCCTCTACGCCACCCACGGGCACCTGTGGAACGAGGAGTGCCTGCCTCCCATGGCGGAGGGCACGGTGCTGCTCAACGGGCATTTCCACGTCCCCGCCGCACGGAACCACGGGAGCTGGCACTATATCAATCCCGGCTCCACCTCCATCCCTAAGGACGGCAGCGCGAACAGCTACCTTGTCCTGGAGGACCGGGTATTCACCTGGAAGGACATGGACGGACAGGCGTACCAGACGTACCGGGTGGAGTAAAAACACATAAAGGGACCTCCGGCGAATATCTGCCGGAGGTCCCTTTGCATGTTCAGTGGGTATAGACCTCGCCGGTGGCGCAGTCCACGTAGTAGGTATAGGTGTCCGTCGAGATCTCCCATACCGGCAGCAGCCGGGGGGAGGAGACGCTTTGCAGCTGGTACACGCACTCCACGCCGGTCACCTCGCTGCACACCACGCCGGAGGTGTTGCGGTGGTCCAGGAACTTGATCAGCGCGGTGACGCAGGACATGGGGTCCCCGGGCTGGAGGCTGGCGTCCTGGAGGTCCACGTGGGCTCCGGTGACGGAAGTCAGCCGTCCCTCCTCAAAGTACAGCTCCACCGCGCAGTTGATGACGGGCACGTCCCGGAGCATCTGTCCGGCTACGGCGGTGCCGCTGCCCCCCTCCAGCTGGAGGCGGGGCTCCTCATAGCCGAAGCGGCTGCAGAAGGACCGGGCGAATCCCGCGGGGTCCTCCACCGGCAGGTCCAGGCGGCTACCGTAAAAGCTGCCCCCCGCCCGGAACTGGATGGTGCGCCCGTTGGCCTCGTAGCTGTAGATGCCGCCGCCCTGGCTGGTGGCGAGGGCTTCCCCGCCCAGGAGGGCGGAGGTGATGGCCTGCTCCGTCTCCGGACGGCGGGCCGGGGAGAGGATTTCCAGAGGCTTCCGGTCCAGCTCCACCCGGTCGCTCAGTGCCAAATGGCTGGCGATATAGAGCTCCCGCAGCTGGGCGGCGGCACGCCGCTGGGCTCTCAGGGACTGGAGCTGCTGCTGGCCCACCATCAGCAGCAGGCAGGCGTTGAGCAGCAGGAGAATGACGATGGCAATATTTTTCAGCCGGTAGGTTTCCATGTTACGCCCTCCTTCAGCGGTACCACTGGGCCGTCAGGTACCCGGAGCCGTCGTCCTCGTACCCGATGGAGAGGGCGGAGTCCGGATAGGCGGCGGCAATGGCCTGGGCCATCCCGGCGGGCAGCAGGGCCGCCGGGGCCTCCTCCGAGGGCGTGTAGGCCCGGCAGCGGTAGGTGAAGCCCGTCACCGACGCCCCCTGGAAGGTGACGGTCAGCGCGTCGCTCCCATCGGAGAAGTACACCGGTATCCCGTCCACCTGATAGCGGAAGCGGAGGACCCGCCCGGTCTCGGTCTCCTCCACGGATTGCAGGAACAGGGAGGAGGACCCGGTCCCCCCGGCCAGGGCCGAGGCCAGCCGTCCTCCGGCGGCCAGAACCTCACCCAGTCCCGTGCCGGAGGCCCGGTAGAGGGGGGAGGCGATGGTCCCCCGGCTGATGAAGCTCACGTTCCCGTTGGGGCCGATGCGGAGGGTCCGGGGGGACTCCTCCACCACCTCCGCGCCGCTGCTCTCGGTGTACCGGGAGAGGGTGTGGGCGTTGAAGTCCAGTGCGGTGAGCAGATTGTAGGCGGAATAGCCCGCAGGCCGCTCCGCCGTCACGTCCGGCGGCGGGGCGACCTTGGGCATCAGCACCGTGTAGGGCGCCAGGGATGTGTAGCCGGTCTCATAGGCGAAATAGGAGCCGTTGGGTGAGATCTTCTCGCAGCTGGAGCGCAGGGCCGAGACGGGCAGGGCCGTGGCGCAGCGGGTGATGGTCCCCTCCCCGTCCAGGAGGAACAGGGTGGCACCTTCGTCCCCCTCCGCCGTGAGGGCCATGGAGCGCACGACGGAGGGAAAGGGGGCGTCCTCCCCCAGCCAGGCCGCTACCGCCTCCAGGGACAAGGGGCCTCCGGTGAGCTCCAGATAGAGTCCCGGGTGGTTCAGCGCCTCCCGCAGGGCCGTGTCCTCCACGGCGCCCGCCGGAACGGCGGAGCCCAGGGCCTCCTGAAAGAGGGGGATCACCTCCTGGAGAGTCTCGTCCTCCATGCCGGCGTACAGCAGGCCGCAGCGGCCGTATTCGTCGCTGTCCCGGGTGGCCATCAGGTTCACGGAGGCAAACATAGCGGCGGGAGGCGCGTCTCCCTCCTCGCCGCCGGATTCGGCGGTGAAGAGGGGCGGGGCGGAGAGGCGGATGCTCTGCAGCAGGGGCAGCCGGGCCAGCAGGAGCAGGGCGCTGGCCGTCAGCAGGAGCAGGGCCGCGTTCTGCAGGAGGTTCCGCAGGCGGGGATCACGCATATTGACCCTCCTCCGGCTGCCGGACGGGCAGGACGATGCGCACCGTGGTCCCCGGCCCCTCGTGGGAGGTCAGGGCGATGGTGCCGTGGTGGCGCAGCACGATCTCCCGGGCGATGGACAGCCCCAGGCCCGTGCCCCCGCTCTCCCGGGAGCGGGCCTTGTCCACCCGGTAGAACCGGTCAAAGATCCGCTCCCGGTCCTTCTGGGGGATGCCGATGCCGGTGTCGGAGACCTCGATCCACACCTTCTTGCCCCGGACGCCGGCGTCCACGGTGATGGTGCCGCCGTCGGGGGTGTACTTGATGGAGTTGCCCAAAACATTCATCAGCACCTGCTCCAGCCGGTTCCGGTCCCCGGCGATCATGGGCAGGGTGTCGTCGTACTGGCATACCAGGGTGTGGCCCCGGCGCTGGCACTCCAGCTCCACTGCCCGGCACACCGAGCCGATGGAGTCGTACAGGGAGAAGCGGCCCATCTTCATGTCCGCCCGCCCGGAGTCCAGACGGCTGAGGGTCAGCAGGTCCTGGACGATATGGGTCATCCGGTCTGTCTCGCTGATGATGACGTCCAGAAAGCCGTTCTCCGTCTCCCGGGGGATGCCCTCCATGTCCCGGAGGGTCTCGGCGTAGCTGCGGACGTTGGTGAGGGGGGTGCGCAGCTCGTGGGAGACGTTGGCCACGAACTCCTTGCGCATCTCCTCGTTCTTCCTCTGGGCAGTGACGTCGTGCATTACCGCCATCACGCCGCCGTCCTCCCCCTCGGAGACCGGGGCCAGGTACAGCTCCAGGATGCGCTCGCCCACCGTCAGCTCCCGGGAGGCGAAGTTGGGCCGCTGGAGGCTCATGACCTTTTGAAGGGGCAGCTCCTGGCCGAAGAGGGCGTCGTAGTCGTAGAAGGACACCTCCCGGCCCAGCATCCGGCTGGCGGAGGGGTTGCAGGTGAGGATGGACCCGTCCCCGGAGAAGGAGATCACGCCGTCGGTCATGTGGAGGAAGAGGGTGTCCAGCTTGTTGCGCTCGCTGGCCACCTCCTCCAGGGTGTCCTCCAGCACGGCGGCCATGTCGTTGAAGGTGGTGGTAAGGATTCCGATCTCGTCGGAGGATTCCACCGCGATGGTGGACCCGAAGTCCCCCGCCGCCACCCGCTCCGCCCGCTCGGTGAGGCGCTCGATGGGGATGATCATGGTCTTGCTGAGCAGGAAGGAGAGGAGCACGGAAATGAGCAGGCCCACCAGCAGCGCCTGGAGGATGATGAGGAAGAGCTTGCCGTTGAGGTCGTTGACGGTGCTGCGGTTGTCGTAGATGTAGATGATGTAGGCGTTCTCCCCGCCGGAAATGGGGATGGCGGCGTCCATATAGTTGGCGGTGATGTCGCTCTGGTCGCCCACTGTGTCCGTGCCGCCGGCGATGCTGTTGCGGGCGGTGAGGAGGTTCTGGGTGGTCTGGAGGCTCTCGAAGCCCTTCTGGTCGTCGCTTCCGGTGAGGAACGCGCCGGTGCGGCCGTCCAGGATATAGTAGTTGCGGGTGCTGGAGTTGAGCCCTAGATCGCCGGCCTTGGCCTCGATCATCCCCTGGATGGTCTGGAGGCCGTCGGGCTGGGAGGACTCCAGGCGCAGGGAGTTGACGAAGGCGGCGTTGGCGGGATTGGAGCCGCCGAAGACGGAGTCCACCTGCTGGTAGAACTCGTCAATGAAAAAGCCGGTGATATTGGTGATCATGAAGGTGCCCACCACCGTCATCAGGGAGGTGATCAGCAGCAGCATGATAAGGACCAGCTTCATATGAAGGCTGCGAAACATTCCGGCTCCTTTCCCGCGGCGAGGCAGGGCTCCCGCAGAGGGGATTTTTTTGGGGGGGCCGCCTGGGGCCCCGGGGGGTCATTCGATGGATTTCAGGGATTCCGCCATGTCGATGCGCCGCAGTCTGGGACGCATCCCCAGGGAGATGACCAAGGTGAACAGCAGCGTCATGACGAAGGAGATAAGGTAGCTCAGGGGCGCGATCCGGCTGGCGAAGTTCATGGCGTCGATACGGATCTGGGCCATGACGAAGGTGTGGAGGGCCTTCCCCATCCCCAGCCCCGCCAGGCTGCCCAGGATCGAGAGGATGTTGATCTCCCGGAACACGTAGGCCGCCACCTCGCCCTGGTAGAATCCCAGGACCTTGATGGTAGCGATCTCCCGGATGCGCTCGGTCACGTTGATGTTGGTCAGGTTATACAGCACGATAAAGGCCAGGGCCGCCGCGCACAGCACCACCACCAGCACGATGTAATCCAACCGGGACAGCATACTGTCCACCCGGTCCCGGGTGGCCGCATTGACCGTCACCGCGCCCACATCATCGTCCTCCAGGAGGCCGGCGCCCTCCTCGTAGGGGTCCGCGTCCTCGTGGGCGGTGACATACAGGGTGGTGAATTCCGGGTCCTCATACAGGTGCTCCCGGTAGGTCTGGGCGGAGAGGTAGGCGTAATTGAACACGTAGTTGTCGCACAGGCTGGAGACGACGGCCTCGATGGTCCCCAGCTTTCCGATGGACAGCTTCACCGTGTCGCCTGGGCTGACGTCCAGGCTCTCCGCCAGTCCGCTGCTGAGGACCACCTCGTCCTTCCCGGGGTAGGCCACAGGGCCCTCGTCGTTGTGGAGGGAGAGGAAGCCGTCCAGAGTGTCGGAGGCAGAGATCACCAGATAGACCGACTTGCTGCCCATGGGGGACTGCACGTCCACGCTGCCGCTGTGGACCAGCAGGGCCTTCTCCTCCGTCCAGCCGTGCCGGTCCAGGAAGGCCGCCGCCGACTCCTGGGTCTGTCCGTCCTGGAAGGTGACGGAGTAGTCGTAGAGGGTGATTTGGTCGAACTGGTCGTCCGCCACGTGGGCGATGGAGTCCCGAATGCCGAAGCCCGTACACAGCAGGGCGGTACAGCCCCCGATGCCCAGGACCATCATCACCAGACGGCTGCGGTAGCGCAGCACGTTCCGGGCAGAGACCTTGTGGAGGAAGCTCAGCCGCTTCCATACCGGTGTGATATATTCCAGAAAGACCCGCTTGCCCGCCCGGGGGGTCTTGGGCCGGATCAGCTCCGAGGCCTGCCGCTTCAGCTCCATCCGGCAGGACAGCCACGTGGCTCCCATGGAGCACAGCAGCGCCGCCGCGAAGGAGGAGGAGGCCAGAGTGGGCAGGACCGTATACTCCAGCGGGGCGAAGCCGTAGATCAAGCCGTAGATCTCCCAGATGATCCAGGGCAGGCCGGCCACGCCCAGGGCGTAGCCGATGAGGCTGCCCAGCAGGGCGGCGGAGCCGGAGTAGAAGAGGTACTTGGACATGATCTGGAACCGGCCGTAGCCCATGGCCTTGAGCACGCCGATTTGGGTGCGCTCCTCGTCCACCATGCGCTTCATGGTGGTCATGCACACCAGCGCCGCCACCAGGAAGAAGAACACCGGGAACACCACCGACACCGCCGCCACGATGGAGGTATCGCTCTCAAAACAGGCGTAGCCCGTATTTTCATCCCGGGTGAGCAGATAGGTGGAGGCGCGCTTCAGGTCCTTCAGCTTCTCCTTGGCGTCCTCCAGCTCCTCCTCGGCGTCGTACAGCTCGGTCTCCGCGTCGGCAAACTCCTTGTCCGCGTCGGCGCGGCCGTCGTTGTACTCCTTCCAACCGTCGTCCAGCTCCTGACGGGCGTCCGCCAGCTCGCCGGGGGCTTTTTCCAGGTCGTTTTTCGCGTCATTGAGCTTTTTCTGAGCGTCAGTCAGCTCCTTCTGGGCATCGGCAAGCTTCTGCTCGCCGTCCGCCAACTCGGCCTTGCCGTCCTCCAGCTCTTTCAGGCCGTCGGCGTACTCCGCCTCGCCGTCCTGAAGCTTTTGATAGGCGTCCGCCAGCTCCTGGTCTGCCTCGGCTTTGCCGGTCCGGTATTCCGCCCAGCCGTCGTCCAGCTCCTTCCGGGCGTCTTCCAGCTGCCGCTTGGCGTCCGCAAGCTCCTTTTGGCCGTCCGCAAGCTCCTTTTTGCCCTGTTCCAGCTCGGCGCGGCCCTCCCGGAGTTCACGGCGGGCGGCGGCCACCTGAGCCGCGCCGTCCTCGTATTCCGCGAGACCGTATTGGTATTCCCGCAGGCCGCTGTTGTATTCGGCCCAGCCCGCGGACAGGACCGCCTCGCTCTGGTCGAGCGCCGCCTTCACGGCGGCCAGCCGGGCCTCGGCGGCGGCGATCTCCTCCGGGCTCATAGAGGGCTTGCCTGCCTCAAGCTGCTGGAGGCTCGCCTCATACTGCGCCTTGCCTGCGTCCAGCTCGGCTTGTCCGGCGTCCAGCTGGGCCTTGCTTTCCTCCAGCTTCCGGCTTCCGGCCTGGAGCTCGTTCCAGGCGTCCGCCAGCTGGGCCTCGGCGGCGGACAGTTCCCGTTCGCCGTCCCGGAGCTCCTTTTCGCCCTTGGCGATCTCGTCCTCGGCGTCCTCCAGAGCCGCGAGGCCGTCCTCGTACTCCGCGAGACCGTCGTTGTACTCCTCTTCGCCGTCCTGGAGCTTCTGGAGGGCGTCCCCCAGCTCCTGCTCCGCGTCGGCCTTGCCCTGGTAATACTCCGCCCAGCCGTCGTCCAGTTCCTTCCGGGCGTCCGCCAGCTCCTTCTCGCCGTCGGCCACCTTCTGACGGGCGCCGTCCAGCTCCTTTTGCGCATCGGCAACCTTCTGCTGGCCGTCGGCAAAATCCTTCTGCCCCTGGGCATAGTCCTTTTGACCCTGTTCATAGTCCCGCTGGCCCTGCTCGTACTCGGACTCGCCGTCGGTGAGCTCCTGGAGGGCGTCGTCCAGCTCCTGCTCCGCGTCGGAGCGCTGGGTGAGATACTCCTCCCAGCCGTCGGCCAGGTCTACCTCCGCGTCGGAAATCTTCTCCATGGCTTCGCCGTAGATGGTATCGTACCGTATCTCCGCCCGTTCCTCCAGAAGATCCTCCAGGCCATCCTCCAGCTGTTCCTGCCGCAGCTCGTAGGCATCGGAATAGGGCTCCCCCATGTCCGCCATGGACAGATAGAGCTCGTGGTAGACCTCGAAGTCGAAGCCGTCCTCCGGGATATACACGGCGGCGGCCACGCTGCCGCCGCCCAGGGAGCTGGTGCCCCGCTCATAGTTGAGATAGTAAGGGAACCAGGCCAGTCCCACGATGGTATACCCGCCACAGTGGAGCAGTTCCCGGGTATCCTCATCGTTCTCCTCCACCACGGGCAGTACCCGGCCCAGGTCCTCCTCCAGGAAATACTTGGCATCCCCCAGGCACTCGTCCGGCGCCTGGGGCATCCGGCCCGCCGCCAGCTTGGGGAGGTTGACGCCCTCCGTCAGGGAGTGGGCCTTGATCACCACCTGGGAGCCCTCTTCGATCTCCGAGAGGAAGTCGGTGAACACCGCGCCCCGGGCGGCGGTCACATCCTCCCGGGCGGCGAAGGCGTCCACGTCATCCTGGGTGAACCCCAGGGTCGAGAGGAGCCGGAAGTCGTAAAATTCCTGCTCCTCCAAATATTTGATCCCGGTGGCCATCATGTCCGGCTGGCAGGCACGCAGTCCGGCGAAGAAGCCCACCCCCAGGCCCACGATGGCCAGGATCGCCAGATAGCGCCCCGCGCTCTGCCGGATCTCCCGCAGGGCGGAGCGAAGCAGCGTCTTTACCATTCGATCTCCTCCACCGGGGCGGGGCGGTCGTTGATGTGCGCCGACAGCACCGTGCCGTTCTTCACCTGGATCACCCGGTCGGCCATGGCGGTGAGGGCGCTGTTATGGGTGATGATGACCACCGTCATGCCGTTTTTCCGGCTCATCAGCTGCAGGAGCTTCAGGATGGACTTACCCGTGTGGTAGTCCAGGGCGCCGGTGGGCTCGTCGCACAGCAGGAGCTGGGGATTCTTCGCCAGCGCCCGGGCGATGGCCACCCGCTGCTGCTCGCCGCCGGAGAGCTGGGCGGGGAAGTTCCCCAGCCGGTCCCCCAGGCCCACGGAACGCAGCACCTCCTCGGGGTCCAGGGGGTGCTTGCAGATCTGGGCGGCCAGCTCCACGTTCTCCAGGGCGGTGAGGTTGGGCACCAGGTTGTAGAATTGGAACACGAAGCCGATGTCGTGTCGGCGGTAAGCGGTGAGCTGCTTGGCGTTGTAGGCGGATATCTCCTCGTCGCCCAGGAACACCCGGCCCTCGGTCAGGGTGTCCATGCCTCCCAGGATGTTGAGAAGGGTCGTCTTCCCCGCGCCGCTGGGTCCCACAATGACGCACAGCTCCCCCTTTTCCACGGCAAAGGTAGCGTCCCGCAGGGCTTCGATCTCCACCTCGCCCATGCGGTAGACTTTTTTAACGCCTTCAAACCGGACAAATTTACTCATATCATCATCCCCATCTGCGGCCCCTTATGCGGCAGCGCAAAGTTACTGCCGCCATTATAACATAAAAGCGCGGAAAGTGGTGAAAAATTCGTGAAGGAAATTGAGAAAAATTTTCGGCCGGGGAAGGGTAAAAAGTTGTTGACAATCCGCGCAGATCTGCGTATAATCTATACATCAAAATATTTTGATGTGAGGTCTGCGCAATGGACACAGTACACCAGAGACACGCCAAGGTCTTCAAAGCGTTATGCGATCCCAACCGGCTGGCGATCCTTTCCCTCCTTCGCGGCGGTGAGAAGTGCGCGTGTGTCTTGATGGATCAGCTGGATATGGCACAGTCCGCCGTTTCCTACCACATGAAGATACTATGCGAATCGGGTATCGTCGAGAGCCGTCAGGAAGGGAAATGGACCCATTACAGCCTGAGCAGTACGGGCGGCCAGTCCGCTGCCGAGCTGCTGCTGTCTTTGACTACGCCCAGCACAGAGCAGGACCGCTGCTGCGGATAAGAAAAGCCGCCGTCCGGGGATGGCTTTTCTTTCGGCACAATACATCAAAATTTTTTGATATGATTTTCTGTCTGGAGGTACTCTTATGCAGATGCTTCGTTCCCTGTGGCTGTTCATCCAGGACCAGGTCCTTGGCATGAAATGGCTGAATGTGCTGATCGGAGACCTGCTCTCTTTGCTGGGGCTGGATACGGCTTCCCGGCTGGGCGGCAACGTCCAATTCTTTGTGTACGATGTAGTTAAGATCACGGTGCTGCTGTGCTTCCTGATCTTCATGATCTCCTACATCCAAAGCTATTTCCCGCCGGAGCGCAGCAGGCGGATATTGGGACGGTTCCGCGGTATTGGGGCGAATATCGCATCCGCACTGCTGGGTACGGTAACGCCTTTCTGCTCCTGCTCATCTATCCCGCTGTTTATCGGCTTTACCAGCGCCGGATTGCCGCTGGGGGTCACATTTTCGTTTCTGATCTCCTCCCCCATGGTAGACTTGGGCAGCCTCATCCTTCTCATGAGCATTTTCGGCGCTAAAGTCGCCATCATCTATGTGACAGTCGGCTTGGTGATCGCCGTGACAGGCGGCGCCCTGATCGAGAAGCTGCGCATGGAGCCTTATGTGGAGGAATTTATCCGCAGTGCCGATGGCGTGGACATCGAATCCCCGGAACTGACCAAGCGGGAACGGGTCCAATTTGCCAAAGAGCAGGTCGTTTCTACATTTAAGAAGGTATTTCCTTACATCCTGGCCGGTGTGGGCATCGGCGCGGTCATTCACAACTGGCTTCCGGAAAGCTGGATCGAAGCGGTATTAGGCGGCAGCAACCCGTTCGGGGCCATCCTTGCCACGCTGGCCGGTATCCCCATGTACGCCGACATTTTTGGCGCCATCCCGGTGGCGGAGGCCCTGCTCTATAAGGGCGCGCGGCTTGGTACAGTCCTGTCCTTCATGATGGCTGTCACAACGCTGAGCCTGCCGTCCTTGATCATGCTCCGTAAGGCCGTGAAGCCGAAGCTGCTGGCGCTGTTTATCAGTGTCTGCACCATTGGCATCATCATCGTGGGATATCTGTTCAATGCGTTCCAATTTTTGCTGATATAAATTTTTTAGGAGGAATCCATTATGGGACTGTTCGGTAAGAAAAAAGATGAAGCAAAATCCTGTTGCCACGGCGGCTGCACCTCTGAAACGGTGGCACAGGCGGAGGCGCAAAAAGCCGCTGCCGGGATCAAAGTGCTTGGGTCCGGATGCGCCAAATGCAACGCCCTGGAAGACGCTGTCCGCGCCGCTCTCGCGGAACTGGGGCGGGATACGGCCATTGAACATGTGACGGATTTCGCGCAGATCGCCGCCTGCGGCGTGATGACAACTCCGGCGCTGGTAGTAAATGGCAAGGTAGTATCGTATGGCAAGGTGCTGAAAAAGGACGAGGCGAAAGCACTGCTCCAGAAGGCTGGCATGTAGCGCCGCGTGTATGCGCATATTCGGGCAGCGCGGGACTTCTGCAAAAAATTTTTTGAAAACAGGATTTTCCTCTTGCCATCGGAGAAAAACCGTGCTAGAATAACCCCAACCTTTGAAACGCGAGGTTTTTGCCATGGGATCCAGCCTGTTTGCCGCTTACTTCTATTTTACCTTTATCTGCCGCAAGTAGATAAGGGTTGTTTTGCTGCGGAAAAGGGCAGGACGGAAGACATACATTCCGGGTCTTACAGTAAAGCAACTGTAAGGCCCGGTTTTTGTTTTTCAAATCAAATTTTATGAAACAGGAGTGAAAATACCATGATCGTTATTTTAAAAAAGAACGCGGAAAAGCAGCAGGTGGAGCTCTTCGACAGCTGGCTCCACAGCATGGGCCTGGAGACCCACAAGTCCATAGGCGCGAACCACACCATCGTCGGACTGGTGGGCGACACCTCCCGGGTGGACATCGAAAGCATCCTGGCCCTGGATATCGTGGAGACCGTCAAGCGCATCCAGGAGCCCTACAAGAACGCCAACCGGAAATTCCACGAGGAGGACACCGTCATCACCCTTTCCAGCGGGGCGAAGATCGGCGGGGGCCACTTCCTGGTGATGGCCGGACCCTGCTCCGTGGAGACGGAGGAGCAGATCGTCTCCGTGGCGGAGAGCGTCAAGGCCGCCGGAGCCCAGGTCCTCCGAGGCGGAGCCTTCAAGCCCCGCACGTCTCCCTACGCCTTCCAGGGCCTCCATGAGGAGGGCATCCGCCTGCTCCAGAAGGCGCGGGCCGCCACGGGCCTGCCCATCGTCACGGAAATCATGGACGCCAAGCACCTGCCCCTCTTCGAGGACATCGACATCATCCAGGTAGGGGCCCGGAACATGCAGAATTTTGAGCTCCTGAAGGAGCTGGGGAAGCTGCGCAAGCCGGTACTCATCAAACGGGGTATGGCCAACACCCTTCAGGAGCTGCTCATGAGCGCGGAGTATGTCATGGCGGGGGGCAACGAGCAGGTGATCCTCTGCGAGCGGGGCATCCGCACCTTTGAGACTGCCACCCGGAACACGATGGACCTCTCCGTCATCCCGGTACTCCATCAGCTGAGCCACCTGCCGGTAGTGGTGGACCCCAGCCACGCCACAGGGAGATGGGAGCTGGTGGCTCCCATGGCGCTGGGAGCCACGGCCTGCGGGGCCGACGGGCTGATCATCGAGGTCCACAACGATCCGGAGCACGCCCTGTGCGACGGGCCCCAGAGCCTCCGGCCGGAGAAGTTCGCCGCGCTGATGAGGGATGTGCAGGCTATCCGGCCCTATGCGGACAGGTCATTTACTTTTCCCGCGAGGGAAAAGTAACAAAAGCTCGCTTAGGAAACTACGTTTCCTAAGAACCTTCCTTCATTACGGGGGTTGTTAGTTGCGCTACGACCTTTAGATTCCCGGTCTATCGTCCGTGCATTGGGCCGATGCCGGTGCTTACTCCTGCGCACAGTTCTATTGAGGGTCCTGGTTGCCTCGCGGCACTCGGCACGAGGGTCTGGCGGTGAGGGTGCGAATCAGAAGAATGTACCGTTAGACCGTGTGCCCCTTGCAGGCAGTACCCCTTTGAAAGGGCGTCAGCCGGAGTAC
>CAJTVO010000009.1:0-40027 GCA_910579485.1 uncultured Oscillospiraceae bacterium
CTCCCAAACCGGGGCCGCCCCGCTGGACGTTCACCACGAAGGCGGGCACGTCGGAACCGGCTATGTAGCTGAGCCCCTCGCTCTTCAGGGATATCCCCGGGCTGGAGGAGGAGGTCATGACCCGCATCCCGGCGGCGGCGGCGCCGTAGACCATATTGATGGAGGCGATCTCGCTCTCCGCCTGGAGGAACACGCCGCCGATCTTGGGCATCTTTTTCGCCATGTAGGCGGCGATCTCCGTCTGGGGGGTGATGGGGTAGCCGAAGTAGTGGCGGCAGCCCGCCCGGATGGCGGCCTCCGCGATGGCTTCGTTGCCCTTCATTAAGACTCTTTCTGCCATGGTTTCCTCCTTCTTTCTACTTTTCCACGGTGATGATGCAGTCCGGGCACATGGTGGCGCAGAAAGCGCAGGCGATGCACTCGTCCTGGTTGGTCATCACCGCCGGGGAGTAGCCCTTCTTGTTGATCTGGTCCTTGGCAATGGCCAGGATGTGCTTGGGACAGGCGTTTACGCAAAGGCCGCAACCCTTGCATAAATCTGTCAGAAACGTGACTTTTGCCATTTATTTTGCTCCTTTCTTCGCGCCGTTCCGGCGCGAGGGGAATTGGTCCTTCCATTGGCCCGGGTCCCGCCTGCGCGAAAAGCGGGCAAAACCGAATAAATATACGCTTACTATAGCATATAACCATACGCGGCCTCTGTCAATGGCTTTTTCTGCTGAATTTGGCGATTTACCGCGCAAAAGAATTGACACCGTCACCGGGCGGAAATCTAAGAGTTGCAGCGCGCCTCAGTCTCGAACGGAAAGCTCTTTTTGATCCTTTTTCTCTCGAGAAAAAGGATGTCAGCCGAACAGCGGCGGGCCCTTCTGCTCCGGCAGGTCGAAGTATTTGGCCTGCAGCTTCATGGGCAGCAGACGGGGGACCTTTCCCGTCAGGCCCGCCGCCACAGTCTCCTCCGCGCTGGTCAGCCAGACGGGGAGGCCGCTGAGCTCGCTTAATCTCTCCATATAGGGGATCGCCGCCAGCACCGTCTCCGCCGTGGTCTCATGGGCCAGATTGGCGTTGTTGACGATGGCCGTGAAGGGCACTCCTCCGGCGGCCTCGATCTCCCGCATGACCTCCAGGGCTTCCTCGGGGGTGCGGGTCAACGGGCGGCAGGGATTTGCCACGAAGGCCATGCGGTAGTCTCCCTCCTCCAGAATAAAGGGAGCGTACCGCCCCAGGGCGTAGGCCCCCCGGTCGTCCCCGCCTACGTCCATAACGGCGAAGAGGCTCCTGTCCTCCACCAGCCGGTAGGCCTCGGCGGGAAGGGCGGGGAGGTCCACGTTGGTATTGGCAAATTGGGGCGAGATCAGGTCTACCCCCGCCGCCTCCAGCTCGGAGGCGCTGTCCTTCGTCCGGAAGTAGGGGTTTACGATATCCAGGTCGGCGATGGCCGTCTTCTTTCCCTCCCGCGCCAGCAGGAGGGCGTAGCTGACGGCGATGTTGGTCTTGCCGGAGCCGTAGTGTCCGGCGAAGAGGGTAACGCGTTTATGGTCCATATCGGGGCTCCTCATTTAACTGCTTTTCCATGATCTCATATACCAGGATCACGCCGTTTTCCACCGGCCATTGGTCATGGCAAATTGTCCGGTATCCCCGGTGTTCATACAGCAGGCAGGCAGGAAGGGAGGCTTCCAGCCGGACAGCGGCGTACTGCCGGGCGGCTTCCCGCTCTAATTTCTCCATAATAAGGCTGCCGTATCCCCGGCCCTGGAACGCGGGCAGGACATACACTCTTGTAATATGGTCCTGCCGGGCAGTCCCGGTGCCGATCAAGTGGTTTCCCAGCCAAAGACCATACACGGCATTCTGCCGGATATCCTGCAATACGGCATTTTCATCATGCAGGCTGCAAAAGGCATCTACAATTTCCGGCAAATAATATTGGGGATAGATCTCCCGCACCGTATGCTGGACCAGGGCCGCGATCTGCGCCGCGTGGCGCTCCGCCGCTTTTTCAAATCGAACGGCATCCACGGCCGTCACAGCTTGTTCCGCATGATCTTCCCGCTGATGGTCTTCGGCAGCTCGTCCTTAAAGACCACGATCCTGGGATATTTATACGGCGCGGTGTGCTTCTTCACATAATCCTGAATTTCCTTCTTCAGTTCCTCAGTACCCTCGGTACCCTTGACCAGCACGATGCTGGCCTTGACCACCTGTCCCCGTATCTCGTCCGGCGCGGCGGACACGCCGCACTCCAGCACATAGGGCAGCTCCATGATGACGCTCTCGATCTCGAAGGGCCCGATCCGGTAGCCGGAGGACTTGATGACGTCGTCCCGGCGTCCCACGTACCAGAGATAGCCGTCCTCGTCCTGCCACGCCACGTCCCGGGTGTGATAGAGCCCGTCGTGCCAGACATCCGCCGTCTGGGCCTCGTCCCGGTAGTACCCGGCGAAAAGCCCCGGCAGCACGTGGTCCTTGTCCGCCCGGATGCAGATCTCGCCGTTTTCACCGGGAGCCACCGGCTCGTCGTTTTCGTCCACCAGCACCAGGTCGTAGGTGGGGATGGGCTTGCCCATGGAGCCGATCTTCTGCTTGTTGCCGATGAGGTTGCCGATGGTGAGGGTGGTCTCCGTCTGGCCGAAGCCCTCGTAGATCTGCAGCCCCGTCTGGGCCTCGAACCGGCGGAAGACCTCCGGGTTCAGGGCCTCGCCGGCGGTGGAGGCGTGCTTGATGCTGGAGAGGTCGTACTGGCTCAGGTCCTGCTTGATGAGCATCCGGTACATGGTGGGCGGGGCGCAGAAGGTGGTGATGTTGTACTTGGCGAACAGCGGCAGGATATTGGCGGCATCGAAGCGGTCGAAGTCGTAGGTGAACACCGCCCCCTCGCACAGCCACTGGCCGTACAGCTTGCCCCACAGGGCCTTGCCCCAGCCGGTCTCGCTGATGGTGAAGTGGAGGCCGTCGGCGTGGACGCAGTGCCAGTATTTCGCGGTGACGTAATGGCCCAGGGCGTACTTGTAGGTGTGGGCGGCGATCTTGGGATACCCCGTGGTGCCGGAGGTGAAGAACATGAGCATCAGGTCGTCCCCGCAGGGGGCGCCGGGGGCGCGCTCATACTTGCTGCGGTATACGGGGTATTCCTCGTCGAAGCTGTGCCACCCCTCCCGGGAGCCTCCGGCCATAATCTTCAGCCGCAGGCTGGGGCTGTCCTTCTCCGCCAGCTCCACCTGACGGGCGGTGTCCCCGTCGGCAGTGCAGACGATGGCGCTGATCTCCGCCGCGTTGAAGCGGTAGGTAAAGTCATGCTCCTGGAGCTGGTTGGTGGCGGGGACGGCCACGGCCCCCAGCTTGTGCAGGCCCAGGATGGCGAACCAGAACTGATAGTGCCGCTTCAGCACCAGCATCACCCGGTCGCCCCGCTTGATCCCCAGGGCCTTGAAGTAGTTGGCCGCCCGGCCCGAGGCCCGGGACATGTCCTCAAAGGTGAAGCGCCGCTCCACCTTGTCGTGGTCCAGGTGGAGCATGGCCAGCTTGTCGGGGTACTTGGCGGCGATGGCGTCCACACAGTCGAAGGCGAAGTTGAACTGGTCCGCGTGGGGGAAGGCCAGGGACTGGAGGACACCCCGCTCGTCCTCCCTGGCCTCGAAGAAGCGCTTGCAGACGTAGTCCTCGCTGGACCGGGCCTGGACGATGGACTGGCGGACGGACTTCTCGTCGGTCTTCTCGCCGGAGATGACCACCGCGCAGAACACGCACTTCCCGCCGCCTACGGCGATCATGCCGTGGGGCGTGGAGGAGTTGTAGAGGATGCTGTCCCCCTCGCCCAGGATCTCGGTATGCTCCCCCACCTGGACCTTCAGCTGGCCGGAGAGGACGATGTCGAACTCCTGGCCGGAGTGGGTGGTGAGGTGGATGGGCATGTGCTGCTGGGCCTCGTCGTAGTCGTAGGTCACATAGTAGGGCTCCGCCAGCTTGTTGCGGAAGAAGGGGGCCAGGTTGCTGATCTCGATGCCCGGCTCCTTGGCGGTCTGCTGGCCCTCGCCCCTGCGGGTGACGGTGTAGCTGGAGAGGTGGGCGCTGTGGCCCTCCAGCAGGTCGGTGATGCCGATGCCGAAGGCCAGGGAGCACTTGTGGATAAAGGTGAAGGGCAGATCCACCATGCCGGCCTCGTAAGCCCGGTACTCCTCGGGGGTGGTGTCGGTCTTCCGGGCCATCTCCATCTCGGTGAAGCCGCAGATGCCCCGCATTTCCCGGATGCGGAAGGCCACCTCCATCAGTTGGGTATTGACATGGGTCGTATCCATAGGCGCGTCCTCCGTGATGATAGGATTTGTGAAAGAAAAGTTCCGGCGAAAAAACAAAACCCGTCTCAAAGAAAGTTTCTTTGAGACGAGTTCATAAACTTGCGTTATGTACCCGCGGTACCACTCAAATTGCGCCCCGGCGGGGCGCCCCTTCAGGCTCCAATAAGCCCTATGCACTGACGCGGCATTCACGGGAGGTATCTACTTCCTTGTTTGTCAAGGGTTCGGGCCTCCAGCTCGGAAGGGATGGGACATCATGGGCTTCCTGCCGCCGGGCTTCCACCGCCGCCCGGCTCTCTGTGGACAGAGGGCCCCGTCCGTCTTCGTCATCGCTTTTTCTATTCACTTGCTGGTATTTTATACGATTCCTCCTCCTTTGTCAAGGGGGAAGTTTTGGTTTTTGGAAAATCCATTTTGAGAAAACAGCGCCCTACAGACGCAAAATGGATTTCCCTGAAAATGATCCGCTCCCGTTGACAAAACGGGAGCGGTTGGGTATAATGATAACAGAAGGGCGCTGTTACATGACGGTCAGCTCCCTATATCAGCCAACTATTTGTTGACCGCTCGGGTGGCTTCCGGGCGGTCAACACGCTTTTGTGGTAAGTAAAATTGCTGTTATTACCGTGAAGATCACGGTAAGCAAAGCTTTCAACAGCTTCCTTTTCCACATCCGCACCACCTCCCCCCGAATCAAATCGCGAGGAAATGAGCTGACCGCCATATGTAACAGCGCCTAGGCGGCGCGTGCGCCGCCGGACCGGTCGTTGGGCGTCAGCCCAATGACGGTCCCTCCTGTCCCGCCTGATTGGCGGGCATGTCCATTATACCGGACGTACCGCGTTTTGTCAAATGATGTCAGTTCCTTTGCGGGAAATCCATTTTGAGAAAATAACTGCCATTTGTAGGGCGCAAAATCGATTTCCCTGTTTGGTGCCCCTTTTAAGGAAAGTGCTGCAGGGATATCGCTTCGGCAGTTTCTGCAAAAGCGCATCTCAGCCGCCCCGCGGGGCGGCTGAGATGCTATCAAGAAGCTATTGAAACGGGAACACCCCCAGCACGCTCATCCCAATGACCCAGACCGCCGCTCCCAGCAGCGCCAGCCCGGGGATGCGCAGCATCCATTCATAGTTCCTGGGGGCGTTCCGCTGGCCGTCCGGCCCCCGTTTGTGGAGCATCCACCACAGCGGGCGGCTGAACCCCACCAGCAGCGTCCCCGCCATCAGGCACAGCATGGCCAGCATCAGTGCGGTATCTACTCGATCCATTGTCAACGCTCCTTTCCTGCGCCCCGGACGGGCGCGTCCATGTTACCTCTCTACGATCTTATAATACGTCCGCGCGGTCAGGGCGTACACGACGCCGTAGGCGATGAAGAACACCAGCACCGTCCCCAGGGTGCAGAGGGCCGTCAGGGCGGTATTGTGGATATAGAACAGGGTCAGCAGCTTCTCCACCATGTTGAAGTCGAATGCGATATGGATGGAAGCCACCACGATGGGCAGGAAGAACACCATCAGGATCTGGCTGTGGATGCTCCGCTTGACCTCGCCCCGGCTGAGGCCCACCTTCTGCATGATCTCGAAACGGTCCTTGTCCTCGTAGCCCTCGGAGATCTGTTTGTAGTAGATCATCAGCACCGTGGCCAGCAGGAAGATGAAGCCCAGGAACAGCCCCAGGAACAGGAAGCCTCCCGCCAGTCCGTAGGCGTCCGCCTCGCCCTCGCTGCGAAGGTTCCAGATGCACCTCTTCCAGGAGCCGGTCCCCTCATAGAAGCTGCCGTCCTCTATGGCGTCATAGTAGCGCGTCTGCAGCTCCTCCAGCTCCTCCTCGGCAGCGTTCACGTCCAGATAGGAAAACCACCGCATACTGCTGTAGTCATCCGGATAGACCTCCGCCTGCCTTGCCCAGATGTCGTTGATGGCAGCGTCGTCCGGGACAACAACGGTGACCAGCTCCGTGATCTGCGGGTCAAAGGCGGGATTGCGGCTGAGGTGCTTTGCAATGGGGAAGCTGGACTCTCCCAGCTCCGTGCCCACCGAATCCACGGTCCAGCGGATGGTCAGCGTATCGCCCCTCACGCCGTAGGCCGCCACCTCGCCGGGGGCGAGGCCCAGCGTCTCGCCGGTAGTAGCGGTGTAGTTGGCCTCGGTAATGACAGTTATCATCACGATGCCGCCCTTGGCGGCGTCGTTGAAGCGGTCGGTGGTGTAGACCCCGTCGGAGACCTTCCCCGCGCCGAAGCCCATACGGCAGCTGGTGCGGACGTTCTCCACATGAAAGCCCTGGCTCTCAATAAAGCCGGTCTGCGCCGCCAGCATGGCGTCCGGGTCAAAGGGCCGCCAGTCCTCCTCGCCGGCAACAGGCTGGGGAAAGTAGCTCACGCTGATATTGACGTCCCCCGGGTACTGCTCGTGAACGGCGTTCGCCGTCCCCAGGTACAGGGACAGGGTGCCGGAGAGCATCACCATCACCATGGTACACAAAATACAGATGTTGGCAAGGCCCACGGCGTTCTGCTTCATCCGGTAGAGCATCCCGGATACGCCGATGAAATGCCCGGTCTGGTAGTAAAACTTCTTGTTCTTCCGCAGGGCCTTCAAAATGAAGATGCTCACGGCGGTAAAGAGGCAGTAGGTGCCGATGATGACCAGCCCCACCGCCAGGAAGTAGGTCACGATGGCGTCCACGCCGGTCCGGGTGGTGACGGCGATGTAGTACCCGGCCCCCAGGGTAACGATACCCAGCAGGGTCATGAACCACTTGGTTTTCGGCTCCCGCTCACCTACGTTTCCGCCGCGGAGCAGCTCAATGGGCTTGGAGACCCGGACCTTGTTCAGGTTCACCAGCAGCGTCACCGCCAGCAGGAACAGGAACAGGGCCGCCGTCCAGGCCATGCCGTCCCAGCTGATATAGAACCCCAGGGGGACGGGCATCCCCAGCATCTGATGGAGGATGAGGCTGACCAGCTTATGGAAGATCAGGCCCGTCACGATGCCGCCGCCGATGCCCAGCACGGCGATATACACCGTCTCAATGGTCAGCACCACGGCGATGTGCCCCTTGCCCATGCCCAGGATGTTGTAGAGGCCCAGCTCCTTCTTCCGCTGCTTCATGAGGAAGCCGTTGATATACAGCACGAAGATGGCGGAGAACAGGAAGGCGATCACCTGGCCGATGCTCATGAAAATGCTCACATACATATACCCGTTGGGCCGTCCGGGGGTCATGTTTTTCACCCCGGGGTCCCGGCACAGAGCGGACATGATATAGATGGCGGCCACGTCCCCCAGCAGGGCCAGGATATAGGGGATATAAAACCTCCGGTTGTTCCGGATGCTCTGCATGGCCAGCTTGGGATAGAGGGAATTACGCATCCTCCTCACCTCCGGCGGCAAGCAGCGTCAGGGTGTCGGAAATTTTCTGGTACATCTCCTCGGTGGAGCTGACGCCCTTGTAGATCTGGTGGAACACCTCGCCGTCCCGGATGAACATGACCCGCTTGGCGTGGCTGGCGGCCTTGGTGGAGTGGGTGACCATGAGGATGGTCTGGCCCTCGCCGTTGATCTGGTCGAAGAGGTTCAGCAGGCTGTCGGTGGCCTTGCTGTCCAGGGCCCCGGTGGGCTCGTCGGCCAGGACGATCCTCGGCCCGGTGATGAGGGCCCGGGCCACGGCCACCCGCTGCTTCTGGCCGCCGGAGACCTCGTAGGGGTACTTCTTCAGCAGGGCGTCGATGCCCAGCCGCCGGGCCAGGGGCAGGAGCCGCTTCTCCATCTCCTTATAAGTCTTCCCCGCCAGCACCAGGGGGAGGAGGATGTTGTCCTGGATGGAGAAGGTGTCCAGCAGGTTGAAATCCTGGAACACGAACCCCAGATGGTCCCGGCGGAAGGCGGCAATGTCCCGCTCCTTGATGGCGACGATGTTCTTTCCGTCCAGGAGCACCTGTCCGCTGGTGGGCTTGTCCAGGGCCGCCAGGATATTCAGAAGGGTGGTCTTTCCGGAGCCGGACTCGCCCATGATGGCGACGTACTCGCCGGGCTCCACGGCGAAATTGACGCTGGTGAGGGCCTGGACCTGCTGGCCCCCGAAGCGGGTGGTGTAAATTTTCTTCAAATCGCTGACTTGCAGGATCGGCATGTCATTTTCCTCCTTGGGTTTGTTTGCAGGTCCTATTATAGCCTATCCGGCGGCGGCCTGCCATCGTTTTACCTTACAAAATGGCCCGGAACCTTACAAAGCTGTAAGATTGCCGCCGCCGGAACGCTGCGGAATTGTCCATGCCTCTTGCTAAATGCGGAAATATGGTATAATATAGGCAGGGAATGAACGTCCGCCGGTCAGGCTTTGACGGGATTTTTCCCGGACGGGTGGTACAATGGAAAGCCATATCACGCCGTCCAGGCAGCGGGAGGGAAGCAGATTTGCCCAAGTGGATAAAAACGATCTTAGACAGCTGGCCCGGGAGGTTCCTGACCAGGACGGTGGAGCGCTACCTGTTCCACGGCGTGGCCCAGGAGGCCGCGGCCCTAGCCTACTACCTCCTTTTCATGATCTTCCCCCTCCTGATCTTCCTCAGCAGCCTGCTGGGCCTGCTGGAGCTGGACGTCTCCAGCATCATCCAGGGGCTCACGCCCCTGCTCCCGGCGGGGGTGGTGGACGTGGTGGAGAGCTACCTCAGCTATGTCAGCGCCACCTCCAGCAGGGCCATGCTGTGGTTCGGACTGGTGTTCACCATCTATTTCCCCATGCGGGCGGCGGACTGCCTGATGATCTCCGTGCGGCGGGCCTACCACCTGCCCCGGCCGAAAAATCAGATCGTCTATATGGCCAAGGTGCTGCTGTATACCGTGTTCCTGCTGGTGTCCATCGCCCTGTCCCTGACCCTGGTCACGGTGGGACGGGCGGCGCTGGAATTTGCGGGCCGGTTCTTCGTGGTGCCGGAGGCCTTCATCGAGCTGTGGACCGACCTGCGCTTCCTGGTGCTGGGCGGGGTCATGTTCGCGGCGGTGGGGCTGCTGTACGCCGCCGCCCAGGACGGGCGGCAGCCGGCCCGGAACGTCGTTCCCGGGGCGCTGGCGGCCCTGGTGGGCTGGATGGTGGTATCTGCGGCGTTCTCCTTCTATGTGGAGAATTTCGCCAACTACACCGCGATCTACGGGGCCCTGGGCACGGTCATCGTGCTGATGATGTGGCTGAACCTGACGGCGCTGATGCTCATCATGGGCGCGGAGATCAACGGCGTGCTCATCTCCATCCGGGGCCGGCGGACCCCGCGGGCCGGGCGGCTCAGGAAAGACGCCGGAAAATAATCACATGTTAGTAGGAAGAAACTATGGAAAGCTATCACCTGGACTTCGACTGCGTCGGCATCGACGATGGGGGGATCATCCCCATTGAAAATACGGCCCGGGGGCAGGACCGCTCCCCGGAGTTCCTGCTCTGGAACCTGTCCCCCAGGGCCGCCACCCTGGCGGTCACGCTGGAGGACCTGACCCATCCCATCCGGGACTTCACCCATTGGATTATCTGGAACATCCCGGCCTCCAACCAGATCAAGGGGGGTATCCCCGCCGGGAAGAACGTCCCCGGGATGCGGGGGGCCCGGCAGGGGCTGGCCTACGGCCTCCACCGCTACGCGGGGCCCAAGCCCCCCAGAGGCCGGACCCATATCTACCGGTTCACCGTCTACGTGCTGGACAGCGCCATCACCCTGAGCCCCCGGGCCACCAAAAAGGCCTTCCTGAAAACGGCGGAGCGCCACATCATCCAGGCGGGGAGCATCACCGGGGAGTACGAATAAAGACCCTGATTTACCGGAGCACAGGCGGTTTGCCCTTTTGAAGCCCGCCGCTCCCAAGGAGTACGCAACATGAAAATTATTATCATCGGCTGCGGCAAGGTGGGCTTCACCCTGGCCCGGCAGCTGAGCGGGGAAAATCACGAGCTGGTCCTCATCGACCACCGGGCGGAGGCCATGCAGGTGGCCGACAGCACCCTGGACCTGATGTGCGTGGAGGGCAGCGGCGCCTCCATCCAGACCCTCCGGGAGGCGGGTGTGCGGGACACGGAGCTGGTGGTGGCGGTGACCGGCTCCGACGAGCTGAACATCGTCTGCTGCCTCATCGCCAAGAAGCTGGGGGCCCGGCATACCGTGGCCCGCATCCGCTCCCCGGAGTATTACCGGGAGGCCAATCTTCTGAAAAAGGAAGTCGGCCTGAACATGATTATCAATCCGGAACACGCGGCGGCCCAGGAGATCTCCCGGCTGCTGCGGGTGCCCTCCGCCTTCAGCGTGGAGACCTTCGCCCGGGGGCTGGTGGAGATGATCGGCTTCCCCATCCTGGAGAGCGACGGCATCGCCGGAATGAGCCTCTTCGAGTACAACAAAAAGCACCCCAACGGGGTGCTCATGTGCACTGTCATCCGGGGCGGGGAGGCCATCGTCCCCAACGGGCGCTTCGTGCCCCAGGTGGGGGACAAGGCCTACATGGTGGGCTCCCAGAAGGAGATCGTCAAGTTCTTCCACACCATTGGCCGGGACGGCAACCGCATCCGGCAGATCACAGTGCTGGGGGGCAGCAAGATCGCCACCTATCTGGCCTGGGCGGTGGAGAAGGTGGGCATGAAGGTGCGCATCGTGGAGCAGGACCCGGAGAAGTGCGAGGTCCTGTCGGACAAGCTGCCCGACAGCCTCATCATCTGGGGGGACGGCACCGACAGCGCCGTCATCGACAGCGAGGGCCTGCTGGATACCGACGCCTTCATCGCCCTGACCAACCGGGACGAGGAAAACCTGCTCATGGCCATGACCGCCCAGCGCCACGGGGTGAAGAAGGTCATCGCCAAGATGAGCCGCCCCAACTATATCGACATGATGCGGGAGTCCGGCGTGGACAGCATCATCAGCCCCAAGGACATCACCGCCAACCAGATCTCCGCCTACGTCCGGGCCATGGCCCGCAGCGAGGGCAGCGCCGTGGAGAACGTCTACAAGCCCCTGGGCGGCGCCGTGGAGGCGGTGGAATTTACCGCCACCGCCAACGCCAAGTTCCTGGACACCCCCCTGGCGGAGCTGGGACGCCGCCTCAAGCCCGGCATCCTGGTGGCCGCCATCGCCCGGGAGGGGAAGACCATCATCCCCGACGGCTCCACCTCCATCCGGGCCGGGGACAAGGTCATCATCATGGCCAAGAGCCTCTTCCTCCAGGAGCTGGACGACATCCTGGAGGCGTAGGACAAACGAAGGAAGGGTCCAACAGACGAGATGAATTATAAACTGGTATTCCACATCCTGGGCATGATCCTCCGGGTGGAGGCGGTACTCATGGTTCCGGCCATGATCATCGGCTTCGCCTCCGGCGGCGGGGACGGGATGGCGTTCCTTTATTCTGCCCTCATCACCCTGACGGCGGGCCAGCTGCTGTGCCTGCTGCCCGGACGGGGCAGCAAGATGCAGGCCAGGGACGGCTTCGCCGCCGTGGCCCTGTGCTGGGTGGTTCTGTCCCTGTTCGGGGCGCTGCCCTATGTGTTTGCGGGCATCCTGCCCAACTACGTGGACGCGGTGTTTGAGACCGTTTCCGGCTTCACCACCACCGGGGCCACGGTGTTTACGTTTATCGAGGGCCAGCCTGCCGGCGTCCTCTTCTGGCGGGCCCAGACCCAGTGGATGGGCGGCATGGGGGTCCTGGTGCTGGCCCTGGCGCTGGTGCCCAAGCTGGGGGAGGGCAGCGTGTACCTCATGCGCGCCGAGTCCCCCGGGCCCATCAAGAGCAAGCTGACCCCCCGGGTAGGCGACACCGCCAAGATCCTCTACAGCATCTACATCGGCCTGACCGCGGCGGAGGTGATCTGCCTGAAGATCGCCGGGATGCCCTGGTATGACGCCGTCATCCATGCCTTTACCACCATCTCCACCGGGGGCTTCTCGGTGAAGGACGCCAGCATCGCCGCCTATGGCAGCCTGGCCATCGAGTGGATCATCATTGTATTCATGTTCCTCTCCGGCATCAACTTCGCCCTGCTGTACTTCGCCCTGCTGCGGAACTTCCGGGCGGTGTTCGAGAGCGAGGAGCTGCGCTCCTATACCCTCATGGCCGGCGGGGCGGCGGCTTTGATCGTGATGAACCTGGTCATCCACGCCGGGTGGGCCTTGGACGCCCGGACGGTCACCGACAGCGTGTTCCAGGTGGTGACCCTGATGACCACCACGGGGTATATGACCTATGACTATGTCCTCTGGCCCACCTTCTCCCAGGTGGTCCTGGTATTGGTCATGTTCGCCGGGGCCTGCGCCGGGTCTACCGCCGGCGGCATCAAGCAGATCCGGGTGGTACTGCTGTTTAAGAACCTCCGCCGGGAGGTCCAGCGGATCCTTCACCCTCGGGTGGTGACCACCATCAAGAGCGATGGGGATCGGGTGGACGAGCCGATCCTGTCGGGGATCTCTTTGTTCTTCTTCGCGTATATTTTGCTTTTATTGATCGGGACGCTGGTGGTGGCCTGGGACGACGTGGGGATCACCGCCGCCTTTACCGCGTCGCTGACGTGCATCAGCAACGTGGGGCCCGCTTTCGACGTGCTGGGGCCAACATGCAATTTTTCTTTTCTTTCCAATGGGAGTAAGATTTTTTTGAGCGCCAATATGCTGCTGGGGCGGTTGGAGATCATGCCGCTGCTGCTGCTGCTGTTTCCCAGTCTTTGGAAAAAGAGATGAATTTATCTGCCGCCCTTCGGGCGGCACGGAGGCAGTTTCTTGACGGTAGCCCGAGGGCTTCTCGCCCCCGGCCCCCTCGGGTACTTTTTGTGTGAACAAAAAGTACCCAAAAAGTCACTTAGGAAACTACGTTTCCTAAGAACCTTTCTTCATTACGGGGGCTATTTATTTTGCGCCCGAGGCATGGTTTGGTTTTTCTACCGACAGTACTGTCCGCTTCGTGCAGCTTCAGTTTCTATTTCAGCGTGGTAACTGTTGGCCCCTACCGTGTAGACTGCGCAGACTCCCCGGGGGGCGGAATGCGGGATAGACCGTCTAGCGGGCATCCAATATCAACCGTACACCAAGGCGGAAGCCGGTGCGGAAACAGTCGTACTGCTCCTCCGCCAGCGAACGGCTCTGGGCGTGGACCAGCTCGTCGATCGCGTTCTTTCCAAGGACCGCTTCCGCTCGATTCCAGACCGCTCGTTCTTCCTTCGTCATGGGATGACTGCCCATTTTGCCTTCCCAAAGCTCGTATATTTCTCTTAACGGGTCTTGCATGGTTAACACCTCCTCTGATTTCTTTCATTATACACGAATTTAATCATGTAATCAATAGGTAGGATGAAAAAAATCATGTATTGTTGGTTTTTACAAATAGAAAGGAGATAAATTGTGAAACATTCACAGATCATTCTGGACCTTATGGAGAAAAAAGGTGTCACAGCATACCGCTTGGCAAAAGAAACGGGGATTTCCGAGAGCCTGTTTGGAAAGTGGAAGGCAAAACCAACCTCGCGGATCGCATCCTGCAATGTTGAGGCGATTGCAAATTACTTTGGCTGTTCAACGGATTACTTACTGGGCCGGACAGACAATCCGGAGGTCAACCGGTAAAAGGCCCTTGACGAAGGCCGGAAGGGCGATGCAAAACGGCCGGCGGCTCAGCCACATCTTCTGAGAAGGTGTGAGGCTCGTGCGTATTACGTTTCATGTTGGAGACCTTACGGTCACTGTCATGATCAAACGCAGAAACCGCTACCCTGCATGGTGACGGTTTCTATTTATATTTCTATAACCGCATCACCTGATTAAGTGATCGTCAAGAGGCACTATGTATAATTCAAATGAAATTGCGGATAGGATCAAGGCCCGGGCAAAAGAGCAAGGCCATACTTTACGGGAAATGCTGACCGCTTGCGGACTGGGAATCAACACCGTGTCCAAAATCAGCGGCGGCACGGATATTTTAACGTTAAATTTCGCAAAAATTGCGGACTATCTGGACTGCTCGGTAGATTACTTACTGGGACGGACAGACGATCCGGAGCTCAAACGGTAAAGTTTGACAAAATACGGCATCGCGTGTATAATAAAAAGGCCCCCTGACGGGGGCCGGAAGGGCGATGCCACAAAACGGCCGGCGGTTCAGTCACATCCTCCAAAAGGGGGTGAGGCTCGTGCGTATTACGTTTCATGTTGGAGACTTTACAGTCACTGTCATGATCAAGAAACGCAGAAACCGCCACCCCGGCAGGTGACGGTTTCTATTTGATAGATTCCTAACAAATCGGGGCTGAACCGCTGACTGGTCTTCGCCCTTCCGTTATTATTATATGTTGCGCAGGCTCGTTTGTCAAGCCTGAGAAAATGTGGATAAAGGAGTACTACCATGCAGAAAAAATTCGAGGAATACGCGAAGCTCCTGGTGGAGGTTGGCGTCAACATCCAGAAGGGGCAGAATCTGGTCATCTCCTGCCCGGTGGACTGCGCCTGGTTCGCCCGGATGTGCGCCAAGGCTGCCTACGCCGCCGGATGCCGGGAGGTTGTCATGGCCTGGGGCGACGAGCTGCTGACCCGGGAGAAGTACCTCCACGCGGCGGACGACGTGTTTGACTCCGTGCCGGAGTGGCGGGTCCGGTTCTCCACGGACTACGCCAAGGAGGGCGCGGCCTTTCTGCACATCGGCGGGTCCGATCCGGAGCTCCTCAAGGGCGTGGACCAGGACCGTCTGGTGCGCTCCTCCCGCTCCAGCGGCGCGGCCTTGAAGGAATACCGCCAGCTGCAGATGTCCAACGCCTTCCCCTGGGCCATCGGGGCCATTCCAGTGCCCAGCTGGGCGAAGAAGGTCTTCCCGGACTGCCCCGAGGAGGAGGCCATGGAGAAGCTGTGGGACGCCATCCTCACCTCCGTCCGGGTCACCGGCGACGGCAAAGCGGTGGAGCGCTGGAAGGAGCATCTGGACACCCTGCAAATTCGTATCGACAAGCTCAACGCCCTGCGGCTGGAGAGCCTCCACTACACCAACAGTCTGGGCACCGATCTTACCATCCGCCTGCCGGAGGACCACGTCTGGGGCGGCGGCGATGGCATGAGCAGGGCGGGCATCCATTTCATCGCCAATATGCCCACTGAGGAAATCTTTACCGCGCCTCTCAAAAACGGCATCGACGGCGTGGTCTACGCCTCCATGCCTCTGGTACTGAGCGGCGATCTGGTAAAGGACTTCCACTTTGTCATCCGGGAGGGCAGGATCGCAGAGGTCCACGCCCAGGTTGGCGAGGAGAAGCTGAAAGCGGAGACCACCCTGGACGAGGGCGCGTCTTACTTCGGCGAGGTGGCCCTGGTGCCCTATGACAGCCCCATCCGCAACCAGGAGCTGCTGTTCTACAACACCCTGTTCGATGAGAACGCCGCCTGCCACCTGGCCTTCGGCGAGGCCTATGCCGAGTGCATTAGGGGCGGCGAGGACATGTCCAAGGAGGAGCTGAAGGCCCACGGCCTCAACGACTCCATTACCCATGTGGACTTCATGGTGGGCACCGCCGACCTGTCCATCACCGGCAAGACCCGCGACGGAAAAGAGGTCCCCGTTTTTGTGGACGGCAACTTCGCGCTGTAAGCGCCATACGTCAAAAAACGCGCCCTCCGGTTTTCAGCCGGAGGGCGCGTTTTTCCTATTCTCCCTTTACAGGAACGCTCAAGTTGATTATAATGGACGCATAAGATAAAAACAGTGCCTCCGCATCCATTCCAACATAGAAAGGACAACAGATATGAAAGTTTTGATGATCAACGGCAGCCCGCGTCCCAACGGCAACACCGCCCTCGCGCTGGGCGAGATGGAGAAGATCTTCACCCAGGAGGGCATTGAAACGGAGCTCCTCCATGTAGGGAACAAGGACATCCGCGGCTGCATCGCCTGCACCAAATGCCGCGCCGCCGGCAAGTGCGTCTTCGACGACCTGGTCAACGAGGCCGCCCCCAAATTCGAAGCCTGCGATGGCCTGGTGGTGGGCAGCCCGGTGTACTACGCCTCTGCCAACGCGACCCTGGTGGCTTTCCTCACCCGGCTCTTCTACAGTACGGGCTTCAGCAAGTCCATGAAGGTGGGCGCCGCCATAGTCGCCGCCCGGCGGGGCGGGCTGTCCGCTACCTTCGACGAGCTCAACAAGTTCTTCGCCATCTCCGGGATGCCTATCGCCTCCAGCCAGTACTGGAACAGCATTCACGGCGCGGCTCCCGGCGAGGCCGCTCAGGACGCGGAGGGGATGCAGACCATGCGCACCCTGGCCCGGAACATGGTCTTCCTCATGCGGGGCATCGCCCTGGCGAAAGAGCAGTACGGCCTCCCGGAGAAGGAAGCTCCGGCGCGCACTAACTTTATCCGGTAGCAAAGCAGCGGGACGGGCTGAGTACTCAGCCCGTCCCGTCCATTATTTCCAACAGCCGCTGCAGCAAATGGTCCGCCGCGTAATAGGTAGTCTCGTAACGCATGAAGTCCAGGGTCCGCCGGTCCCACATCAGCTTCAGCACCGGGTCAAACTCCTCGTCTCCGTCCCAGAACTGGAGCGTCACCGGGAAGAAGTCAAAAAGCGGGATGGTATAGGATACATCCCCCACAGTCCCCGGCGTGCCGCCCAGACGCTCACAGGCGGCGCGTAAAACCTCCGTCCGGTGGTTGAAGGCCCGGGCGCTGCCGTTGAAGAGGTTGCCGCCCATATAGGTGGTCTTGGTCACGCCGTCCAGGTCGTTTACCCGGACGAACTCCCCGCTGAGACGGGCCCCCGGCTTGGAGCCGCACAGCACGTCATAGATGGTCATGACCTCGTTGAATCCGGCGTGGACCGCCTCCGGCATCCGCTCCACCCGGCCCGTCCCGCGGCTGATCCGGTAGTCTTGGGCCGCAAAGCGGAGGTAGATGTAGTCCCCGTCATGGGACAGGCGGAATTTTTCGATGACGGACTCCTGGTCGTACTGGGGAAACTCTCCCTCCACCCGATCGCGGGTGATGTCATAGTTGGATCTCCGTTCTTCCATACAAACCTCCAAAAAGGCCCGTGGGTCCAGCCCACGGGCCTTTCGTGCATTATTTGAAGGGATTCTCCCCGGGATAGGGCAGGGAGGCAGGCTGGTTGTAG
Organism: uncultured Oscillospiraceae bacterium; assembly: GCA_910579485.1. Classification (GTDB taxonomy): domain Bacteria; phylum Bacillota; class Clostridia; order Oscillospirales; family Oscillospiraceae; genus Pelethomonas. Next base: position 17,415 of record CAJTVO010000009.1, read on the forward strand.
GCGATGTCCTGGATGCCCAGGTACTTGAACACCTCGAACAGTGCCCTGCCCCAGTGGCCGAAGGCCACCGCCCCGTGGTGGGGATACCGCTTGGCGATCAGCACGTGGCGGTAGAACCGGTCCATCTCAGGAATGCAGAAAGCGCCGATGGAACCGAAGCTCTCGCAGTCCACGTCCAGCACCGCGCCCTGGGCCACGTAGGCCTTCAGCTGGGTATCCGCGGTGGACTGGAGGCGGAAGAATGTGATGTCCCCGGCCTTGATGTTGCCCTCCAGAGTGCCCCGGGTGATGTCCGGCTCCGGCAGATCGGGCTCCAGGTCACGCTTCATAATCAGCTGATAGCCCATATGGGGGTTCTTCAGCAGGGAGCAGGACGTGTTGCCGCAGTGGAAGCCCATGAAGGTCTCGTTCAGGCGGCAGTCGTACCTGCCCTTGATGCCCTTGTCATAGATAGACGCGGGCACCGTGTTGTTGATATCCAGCAGGGTGGTGGGTGCGCCGGAGACGCACACGCCGATGTACTCGCTGAGGGCCCCGTAAATGTCCACCTCGCAGGACACGGGGACGCCCCGCGCCGCCAGGCGGCTGTTGACGTAGCAGGGCACGAACTTGAACTCCGTCTGGAAGGCGGGCCAGCACTTGTTGGCGAAGGCCACGTACTGCCGGGTGCCCTTATGCTCCTCGGCCCAATCCAGCAGGGTCAGCTCGTACTGGGCCAGCCGGGGCAGGATGCCGCCGTAGGGGTTGTTCCCGCCCAGCTCGGCCCCCATCTCGGCGATCTTGGCGGGGATGCGCCCGTCATTGGCGTGCTTGTTGTAAGCCACCAGCAGATCCAGCTCGGAGTTCTCCTCCACCGCCACGCCCAGGTCGTAGAGGGCCTTGATGGGGCCGTTGCAGGCCAGGAAGTCGTTGGGCCGGGGGCCGAAGGTGATGAGCTTGAGGCCCTTGAGGCCCAGGATGGCCCGGGCGATGGGCACGAACTCCCGGATCTTCTCTGCCAGCTCCTCCGCCGTGCCCACGGGGTACTCGGGGATGTAGGCCGTCTTGCCCCGGAGGCCCAGGTTGTAGGAGCAGTTGAGCATTCCGCAGTAGGCGTCGCCCCGCCCGTCGTGGAGGTCCCCGTCGCCCTCGGCAGCGGCCACGTACATGATGGGGCCGTGGAACCACTGGGCGATCAGCGTCTCCGGCGTCTCGGGCCCGAAGTTGCCCAGGAACACCACCAGGGCGTTGACCCCGCTGGCCTTCACGTCCCGGACGGCCTCCTTGGCCTGGACCTCGTTCTCCACGGTGACGGGGCACTCATACAGTCCCTCGCCATAGGCCGCTTTCAGCGCCGCCCGCCGCCGCTCGCTGAGAGCGGCGGGGAAGCAGGAGCGGGAAACGGCGATCACACCCAGCTTGACTTCTGGAATATTACGCAGTTCCATATGGCATATCCTCCTCGACCAATCCCGGCGCGCCTTACCGCACCAGGATGGTCTTGATCTCGTAAGGCTTGGTGAGGAAGCAGACTTTGCCGTCCTGGATGGCCAGCTCCTCCTCGATCTCCTCCAGCAGGTTGCAGCTGTAGGCCTTGGTCACGCCGGCGGGGAGGCGCAGGACCGTCTTGGTCCGGGCGTTCTCGCTCTCGTAGAGGCGCAGGACCGTGCCCTCGCCGTTCTCCGCCTGCTTGACGGTCTCCAGCACCACGTTGGACTGCTCCACACCGGCGAAGGAGAACTCTGCGCCGGGGACGCCGCCCTCCACCGTCCGCGCGGGCTGGTTGAGGAAATAGCTCTCCCGCACGGTCCCGGCGTCCCGCCAGGTGCCCGCGTGGGGATACAGGGCGTAGGTGAACACGTGCTCCTCCTGGTCGGCCACGGGGTTGGGCTCGATGCCGGACTTGATGAGGGTCAGGCCGATGACGCCGTCACGGACGCTGTGGCCATACTTGCAGTCGTTGAGAAGGCTCACGCCGTAATGGCCCTCGGAGAAGTCCATCCACTTCTGGCCGCAGACCTCGAACCGGGCCTTGTCCCAGCTGGTGTTGGTGTGGACCTTCCGGGTGAGATTTCCGAACTGGATATCAAAGGCCGCCTCGTCGCTGTGGATATCCACGGGGAACTCGGCTTTCAGCAGATGCTGGTGCTGCTTCCAGTCCACCCAGGTTTCGAAGTCGATGCGGCGGGAATTGGCGTAGAAGTGGATCTTCTGCTTGATGGTGGTGAGGCTGATCTTATACTCCAGCTCCACAGTGGCACGGACGGGGCCGTCCTCGGTCCACTTCATGCTCACCAGATCGTCCACGGGCCAGGACTTCTCGGTGTAGAACATGTCGATGTCCCAGTTGTCGTAGTAGATGGGCTTATCCTCGTACATGCGCAGCACATTGGCGCTCATGCCCGGCTTGACCAGCTCGCGGTCGTTGTCCTTGTCGAAGAGGGAGGCGAAATGGCCGTGCTCGTCAAAGGCAACGGTGTAGAAGGGCGTCTCGATGTGCCGGTCGTCCTTCCGGACGAAGGGGCTGGCGGCGGAAACGGCCTCCGCCTTCTTCAGGGTCTTAAAGCCCTTGGAGGGCAGATCGGCCAGGAAGGCCACCGCGCCGTCCGCCGTCTGCTGGACGGGGAAGGTCCTGCCCGTCTCGTCGGCCAGTGCCTTGGCGTCGGTCCTGCCCAGCTCCACCACGTCGGAACGGGTGTAGCCGGTGGTGTTGAAGATGGTCACGCCCTCGCCCTGGCCCGCCAGAGCGGCCAGACGCTGGCCGAGCAGATCGCCGGCGGTCTGGGCCAGCTCCTCGTACTCCCGCTTGGTGACCTCGTAGACCTCGTGGATGGAGGAACCGGGGAGGATGTCGTGGAACTGGTTGAGCAGAACGGTCTTCCACATCCGGTCCAGCTCCCCGGCGGGATAGGCCAGCTTCGCCGCCGCCAGCACGGAGGCCAGCTCCAGATCCATCAGCAGCAGCTCGCTCTTCCGGTTGCCCCGCTTGTTGCGGGCCATGGAGGTGTAGGTGCCCCGGTGATACTCGAAGTAGAACTCGCCCTCCCAGGTCTCCAGGCGGCGGTTGTCCTTGACGCGCTCCTCCAGCTCCTCGAAGTAGGTGCGGGCAAAGGCCTGGCGCACCTTGGGGATGCCCCGGACGCCCCGCTCCATACGAACGGAGGTCTCCAGCATCTCACGGGTGGGGCCGCCGCCGCCGTCGCCGTAGCCGTAGGAGACGAGGATGTCGTTGTTGATCTCCTTATTCTGATAGCGCTCCCAGCCGCCCAGGATGGCGTCGGGATGCAGCTTGCCGTTGTAGGTGGTGAAGAAATGGCCCGGGCCCACCTCCTGTCCCGGATCTACGGTGGTGATCAGGTGGGTCAGGATCTCGGAGCCGTCGATGCCCCGCCAGATGACGGTGTCGTTGGGCACCTTGTCGATCTGGTTCCAGGCCAGCTTGGTGGTCATGAAGTAGTCGATGCCGCTCTTCTTCATGATCTGGGGCAGGGCGCCGGAGTAGCCGAACACGTCCGGCAGCCACAGGATGCGGTTGTCCACGCCGAACTCGTCCTTGAAGAACCGCTTGCCGTGGACGAACTGGCGCACCAGGGACTCGCCGGAGGTCAGGTTGCAGTCGGCCTCCAGCCACATGCCGCCCTCGGGCTCCCAGCGGCCCTCCTTGACCCGCTCCTTGATGCGCTCATAGAGGGCGGGATAGCGCTCCTTCAGGAAGTAGTACAGCACCGGCTGGCTGGACATGAAGCGGTAGCTGGGGAACTCCTCCATGAGCTTGAGCACCGTGGCGAAGCTCCGGGCCACCTTCTCCCGGGTTTGGGCCACGGTCCACCACCAGGCCACGTCGATATGGGTGTGGCCGATGCAGGTGGCGACGATATCGTCCCAGCCGCCCAGCTTCTCGTAGAGGTTCTCGGTGATATAGGCCTGGGCCTCCCGCAGGGAGGCGTAGAAGCTCTCGGAATAGGGCTCCCGCAGATCCAGGAGGTTGATGGTCTCGTTAAGGGCCGTCTGGATGGACAGGCGCTCCTGACTGTCCTCCTTCATCCGGGAGAAGGCGCGGAGGGGGACCTGGATGTCCCAGTACAGGCGGTTGATCTCCTCGTCCTGCTCGTAGAGGTCCACCAGGAAGCGGAACTCGGAGTGGAGGGTGCCGGTATAGGCCTGGATGTCCAGCTGGAGCTTCTCGCCGCCGGGGGCGCTGGGGAACAGCTGCACCTCCCGGTGGTTCATGTCGATGCCCTGGGTCTCGCGGCCGTTGACGAAGAGGAGGAACTGGGGGTTCTTCGCGTCGTCCCACTCCTCGATCTGGGTGCGGACCTTCAGCCAGACGGACTTGCCCGCCAGATCCTCGGGAATGGTCAGGGTGCCCCGGAACCAGTAGTGCTCATCGGGGCCGTACCAGTGCATGGTATTCCCGTCGAAGGATTCCCAGGCGCCGCCCTCTACCTCCGCCTGGGAGGGATAGAGGAAGAAGCCCTTCTTGTACTGCCAGTCCGTAATGGGCTGGACGCTGCGGATGCGCAGCTTGTTGAGGTTGTCGCAGATGACTTGGATCCGTTTGTCAATGAAATACATAATTTCGTTGCTCCTAAATAAGGAAAAATTGTATTGTAGGGGCGGATGCTATCCGCCCGCTTCCAACGGGAATATGGCACTCCTCGCGGGGCGCGTGGTCACAGTCCTTACAGGCTGTTCTCCTTCATATAGCGCATCAGCTCGTCTGCCGTGGTGAAGGCGATGCCGGTGACGGTGTCGGCGCAGCCGTAGTAGATGGCGATGCGGCCCGTGGCGGCGTCGGCGAGGGTCGCGCAGGGGAAGACCACGTTGGGCACGTCGCCCACGCACTCATAGAGCTCCCAGGGAGCCATGATATAGTCCTTGGTCCGGTACAGCACCTTCCAGGGCTGGTCCTTGTCCAGCAGGGCGCAGCCCATGCGGTAGACGTAGCCGTTGCAGGTGGTGAGGACCCCGTGGTAGATCAGGAGCCAGCCCTCGTCGGTCTCGATGGGGATGGGGCCCGCGCCGATCTTGGTGGACTGCCAGGCGGACTCGTCCCCCTTCACGGTGCTCATCACGTGGCGGTGGCAGCCCCAGAACTTCATGTCGGGGCTCTGGCTGATGAAGACGTCTCCGAAGGGGGTATGGCCGGTATCGCTGGGGCGGGAGAGCATCATATACAGCCCGTTGATCTTCCGGGGGAAGAGCACGCCGTTGCGGTTGTAGGGCAGGAAGGCGTTCTCCAGCTGGTGGAAGGTCTTGAAGTCCTCGGTCCAGCCCACGCCGATGGTGGGGCCGTGGTAGCCGTTGCACCAGGTGACGTAGTACTTCCCGTCGATGAGGCACACCCGGGGATCGTACCGGTACTCCCGGACCGTCACCTCCGGGTCGCCCTCAAAGCGGACGGGCTCGTCCTGGATCTCCCAGTGGACGCCGTCCTTGCTGAAGCCGGGGAAGATGTCCATGCTCACAGAGCGGCTGTCGCAGCGGAACACGCCGGCGAAGCCGTCTCCAAAGGGCACCACCGCGCTGTTGAACACGCTGTTGGACCGCTTGGTGGCGTGGCGGCCGATGATGGGGTTGCCGGTATAGCGCCATACGGGCATATGGCAGTCCGCCGGCTTGGGCTCCCAGGGAAGGTTTTTCAGCTCGTTTCCAATGATCTTGCTCATAAGCGCGACTCCTTATGGTAGAAAGATTTTGAGGTACGCATACTTTTTTCTTGAAGGGACCCGCCGCGGGCGCGTCCGGCTACAGGTCATTATCGGCAGGCTCCGGGAAAAGTTAACGCCGCGGGAAAGTTTTTTTCGCCGGAGACGGAAAGCTTCGAAAGATATAGTCTGCGCCTTCAAGGAAAAAGTATGTATACCTCCATCTGTCGGGAAAAGGGGCTGCTGCAGGCCCAACGGCTGCAACAGCCCCTTTTGTTCAATTAGCGCTCAGTTTTCAGAAGAAAACCCAATTACTTGCCCAGGAAAGCGTCCAGCTGAGCCTGAGCCTCGGCCACGATGTCGTCGAAGCCGGAAGCGCGCATGGAGCTCATCATGGTGGCCACGGTGGACTCGGGCTCACCGGTACCGGTCTGGAGCAGGCCCTTGTACTCCTCGAAGATGGCCTGGCAGGCAGCGATCTTGTCGGCAACGGGGGTCTTGTCGAAGACGAAGCCCATGGCCACGGAGGAGATGGCGTTCTTGTTCTGCTCATCGACCTCGTCGAAGTAGGGCTGAGTGCCCTCCTGGGGGCTCACGGTCTTGAAGGTGCCCTGGGTGTAACCGGCCAGCGTCCAGTCGTTGTTGATCTTGTGGACCTTCTGCATACCGTCCTCTTCAACGTAATCGAAGTTCACGCCCTCTTCGCCGTAGTACAGCATATCGCGGAACTTGTTGTCGGTATTGACCAGCTCGAGGATCTTCAGAGCCTCCAGGGGATGCGCGGAGGAAGCGCTGATGCAGGCCATGGAGCCCTGGATGGTGTCGGTGGAAACCACGATGTCGCCGAACAGGGAGACCACGACCTCGGCGCCGCGGCCGTCGCCCCAGCCCTTAGCGGCGGAAGGCCAGCCCTGGCTGACGCCAACGCCGCACATACCGGAAGCCTCGGGAGCATTGGCGGCGTCGGAGTTGATGTAACCGGCGTTCATCCACTCGTGCATGACCTTCAGCTGGTCCATAACATCCGGCTGCTCGAAGGTGCAGACCACCTTGCCGTCGGGATCATAGTAGCTCACGCCGATGGCGCCCATGCCGCCCATACCCAGCTGGTCATAGCGCTGGCCGACGATGGGGGAGATGCCGTCCTTGTTCAGCAGCAGAGCGGGCTCCCCGGTGCCCTCGGAGATGGCCTTGACGGCGGGAGTGGCGTCAGCCAGGGTGTGGATGTTGGCGTAGTCAGGATAGTATTCCTCCACATACTCCTTGGTCCAGGTGAAGTAGTTGGCCATAGCGGTATCCTTGTAAGCGGGGATAGCGTACAGCTTGCCGCCGATCTTGCAGGCGTCCAGATAGTTCTGGGGGATCAGATCGGTGATGCCCGGGGTCTCCTTGATGAGCTCGGTCAGGTCAGCGAAAGCGCCCATGGCCACGTCGCTGGCGTAGGAGCCGGAGTCGGTGAACATGATGTCATAGGGCTCGTTGGTCTGGATGATCATGCTGCGGCGATCGCCCCATCCGCCCCAGTCCACGCACTGGATATCAATGTGCGCGCCGATCTGCTTCTCGTCCAGATAGGCGTTGGCCTTCTCGGTCCAGGTGTCGATGTTGGAGGGCTGGCCGCCGCCCACCATGTACCAGGTGATGGTGGGGACTTCGCCATCGGAGGTGCTGGGAGTATCAGGGGTGTCAGGGGTATCAGGGGTATCGGGAGTGTCAGTGTTGCTGGGGGTGTCGGGAGTGCTGGGGGTCTGATTGTCGTTTCCGCCGCCGCAGCCGGCCAGCAGGGCCAGCGTCATGACGGAAGCGAGGAGCAGAGCAAGAAATTTCTTCATTTTCAATAGTTCCTCCTTATGTTGTGATAAGTGACATATTTTATCAAACGGTATAACGCCGTTCAATACAGGGAAACAGGCGTCAGCCCTTCACCGCGCCCACGGTCAGGCCGGAGATGAAGTACTTCTGGAAGAAGGGGTACACGCAGGCGATGGGCACGGCGACCACGAAGGCGATGGCCATGCGGACGGACTCCTTGGGCATGTTCCGCTTCAGGTCGGTGGCGCTGGTCAGCAGGGCCGTGGGGTTCTTGGTCAGGTACTCCAGGTTCTTCTGCATGGAGTCCAGCATGGCCTGGAGGGACTTGAGGCTGTCGTTCTGAATGTACAGCTTGGCCTGAAACCAGTCGTTCCAGTAGCCGAAGGCCAGGAACAGGCCGATGGTGGCCAGCACGGGCTTGGAGATGGGCAGGATGATCCGGAAGAACACCGTCCACTGGCTGGCGCCGTCGATCTTGGCGGACTCGATGATGCCGTCGGGGATGGTGGTGCGGAAGAAGGTCCGGGCGATGGTCACGTTGAAGCTGCTGACCATCAGGGGCAGGATCAGGATCCACATGGTGTCGAACAGATGCAGGACCTGGGTGTTGATGACGTAGGAAGCGGTCATGCCGCCGCCGAAGACCATGGGGATGAACACCAGGATGGTCAGGAAATTGTTCAGCTTATGCTCGGTCCGGCTCAGGACGTAGCCCATCAGGGCGGTGAACATCACGCCCAGCACGGTGCCGATCACCGTGACGTACGTGGACACCCACAGGGCCTGCAGGATGGTCTGCCGCTGGCCCCACAGGTAGCTGTAGGCGTCGCCGGAGAAGGTCCGGGCGGTGACGAAGAGCTGGTAGCCCTCCTTGCGGATCACATCGTTGCTCGTCAGGGAGATGACCAGGATGAAGATAATGGGCAGGAAGCAGGCCAAAGCCAGGATCAGGAACATCAGGTTGAACAGGAAATTGGTCGTGGGATTGATCCGGTTCAGACGGCTGAGGGTATCGCCGCTGACCGCTTTAACTTTTTTACTCATGTCTCCTCCTCCTTAGATCAGCGCGCTGGCGCGGTCCACCTTGCGAACGATGGCGTTGGCCGTCAGGATGGTGATACAGCCGACCACCGCCTGGAACAGGGACGCCGCCGAGGTCTTGCCCAGGCTGATGGTGCCGGAGGTCAGCATCTGATAGACCTTCACGTCCAGGGTGGCTACCACAGGCGTCAGCGGCTGCTGGGCGCCCTGGGACACCTGATAGAACAGGCCGAAGTCGGAGGAGAAGATGCCGCCGATGGCCAGGATGAACATCATGATGATGATGGGGCGCAGGGAGGGAATGGTGATGTACTTTGCCTGCTGGTACTTGCTGGCGCCGTCCAGCACCGCCGCCTCGTAGAGGCTGTTGTCAATACCGGTGATACTGGCCAGATAGACCACCATCTTGTAGCCGATGGTCTTCCAGATGTGCATGATGGTGAGGATGAACGGCCAGGCCGCCGGGGTGGAGTACCAGGGGACGTTCTCCCCGCCGAACTGACGGATCAAGGCGTTGAGCAGGCCCTTGTCGGTCACCAGGAAGGCGTAGACGAAGTAGCTGATGACGACCCAGCTCATGAAGTGGGGCATGAACATCAGGGTCTGGTAGGTCTTGGACTTGCGTTTGCTGTAGATGTTGCTGATCAGGATGGCCAGCCCCACGGGCAGCACGATGTCCAGAACGATGAATACGATGTTATAAAGCAGGGTGTTGCGCAGGATCTGGGGGAAGTCTTGCAGGGTGAAGAAATACTTGAAGTTCTCGAAGCCCATCCAGTCGCTGTTGAGCAGGCTGGTCAGGAAGCTTGCGCCAGGGGTGATCTTGTAGTCTTTGAACGCCAGGATGATGCCAAAGATAGGCAGGTAGCAGAAGAGTATGTACCAAATGGTGGTGGGCAGCGCCAGGATGGACAGTTCGGTGTCGTCCTTGGTCCATTTGCTCTTCTTCTCTGCCGGCGGCTTGGCCAGGGTCTTCGCCGGGGCCTTGTTGTCTTGCATATGGGTCACCATTCCTTCCTCTCTCGCTCTAGTGGACTTTTCGGCATTTTTTACAAAATCCACCGATTCAACGGTTGCTATTATATCGGCAATTGAAAGGCCGGGAAAGTATCCTGAGGTCATTTTATAGTATGAAAAGGAGCGTATCCGTCTGAATGCATAAAAAACCGGCGTTTTGCACATCGCCGTCCGTCAAAACAACAAGGGCGGCAGACCTTCCAGCCGGCCGCCCTTTGTTCTTTATCACAATCGCCGGGGAAACCGGGCTTTTGCCCCGCCAGTTACTGCCAGCAGCGGAGAGCGAAGGCGCGGATGGAATCCCGGCTGCGCCGGTCCACCTCTTCCTCGTCCTCCAGGTCGGGCCAGTCGCTCCAGATGGAGTAGCAGCAGCCCAGCATCTGCCGGGACGCGGGATCCAGGGTCTGGGGCCCGGTGAGGGGATGGGTGGGGAACCTGCCGGGGGCCCACTCCTTCAAAATCCTCTCGGGATCGGGGTCCTTGTAGTCCTGCCGGATGAGCAGGATGAAGTAGAGGTACTCGCTGTGGTAGTTCACCACCTGGTACCCCCGGTCCAGGAAGGCCTGGAGGGGCGCCATGCCCTTGTCCCAGTTGCTCCAGAAGCCGATCTGCACGTTCCGGTCCAGCTCCACGTGCTCCGCCTGGTCGGGGCGGAAGAGCCCGTCGTTCCACACCCGGACCTGGAAGCCCTTGGCCCGGACGTGGGCGATCACCTCGTTGAGGAAATCCACGTAGAGGTCCACGCCGCCGCAGTCGGGGCCCAGGCGCTCCTTGGCGCAGGCCTCCATCTCCGGGAACAGCTCGAAGTGGTTGAAGTCGATGAACTCGTCGCCGCCGATGTGGAACACCTTGGACCCGGCGAACAGCTCCGCGTACTCGTCCACCAGCTCCAGCAGGAAGGCCCGGGCCTCGGGATTGGTGATGTCCAGGGCGGAGTACAGGGGCTCGGTCATCTGGCGGTTCAGCCGCCACCGGGGATGCTCCAGGAGGGCGGTCCCCAGGTGGCCCGGGCAGTCCAGGGCGGGGTTGATGTCCACGAACAGGTCCCCGCACAGGGCGATGATCTCCCGGACCTCGTCCTTGGTCAGGTGGAAGCGGGAGGGCACCTCGGGGTGCCGCTCGCTGTCGATGCGGAAGCCCTCGTTCTCGGAGAAGTGGAGCCACAGCACGTTCATCCGGTTCCGGGACAGGTCCTTGACCCGCTCCATGATCCAGTTCTTGGTATAGTACTTCCGGCCCGCGTCCAGGTGGAGCCCCCGCTCGTTGGTGCTGGGCCAGTCGGCGAGACGGCCATGGGCCAGTCCGTCCGCCTCGAAAACGGCCCGCAGGCCGTACACGGCGGCCCGGCCGGACTGGGCCGTCAGCTCCGCGGCCTCGCCCGCCTCCACCACGAAGCCCTCGTCAAAGGTGGTCTTGTCCGCCAGGACCTCCGGCCGGCCCAGACGGACCGCCAGATCGCCGGGCTGGACCGGGCCGCCGTGGACCTTCTCCGCCGCCGCCAGGGCGGGGTAGTCCTCCCCCAGCAGGGCCGCCGCCCGGTCCAGGCTCCCGTCCTCCGGCAGGATCACCCGTCCGGTGAGACGCCACACGCCCTCGCCGGTCTTCTCCGCCAGCTTGGGCTGGGGAAACTGCAGTATCGCCATACAATTTTTCCTCCATCATCGTATATCCTCTTTCCGCCCTCAAAGGAGGACGGGAGCGGCCTCAGGGCCTGTATCCGCAGGCGCCAAAGCATGAGCGCACGCTACCATGCCGCCGCAGAAAAGTCAAGCTATAGAAATCACACATCCCGGTATCCCTTCGATAGATTCCGCAAATTTCCGCTTTCCCCTTCCCATTTTCACCGCCATGTGCTATACTTGATGTAAAAAATGCCCCCAGGGGAGGAGCCCCCAGAGGAAGCGGGGCTCCGGAAAGAGGCGTAACGGCATGAAAAATCTGTTCAATATGGATAACCCGGTGTTCCAGACCCTGTCCCGGATCGCGGACCTGGCGGTGCTCAGCGTGATCTGCCTGCTGTGCTGCCTGCCGGTGGTGACCATCGGCCCGGCGCTGGTGGCGCTGAACAAGACGGTGTACGATCTGACCATCGACCGGGGGGGCAGCATCCTGCGGACCTATTTCCGGGCGTTCCGCGGCAACCTCCGGCAGGGGATGATCACGGGCATGTTTGGCCTGCTGGCGCTGGCGGCGCTGGTGTGCGACTTTTTGCTGCTGCGGCTGTACTACACGGGAAATGCCTATACCCTGCTGGTCTGCCTGGTCTATGTGCTGGGCTTTCTGGTGGCGGGGGTGCTGTCCTACATGCTGCCCCTCATCGGACGGTATGAGAACAAGCTGTCCCAGCATTTCCAGAACGCGCTGATCCTGTCCATCCGGTATCTGCCCAAGACCGTCGCCATGGTCTTCCTGCACATCCTGCCCCTGCTCCTGGCCCTCTTCCTCCCCAATATGCTGGTGTTCACCCTGCCCTTCTGGATGTTCTTCGGGTTGGGCTTTTTCGCCCAGTCGGACGCCTTCCTCCTGCGCCCCGTCTTCGAGATGCTGGAGCGCCCCCAGCCGGAGCCTCAGGAGGAGCTTGCTGACGAGAATGAAGAGGAATACGAGGACTGACCGCTTGATCATAGAGGAGCGGCCCGATGCACAACACATCGGGCCGCTCCTTTCTGCAGATCACGCGCCTACGGTAAAGCTCCCCTCCAGCAGGGTCTCCCCGCCGTCGCAGAGGAACCACTCGATCCTCCCGGGGGGCAGGACCTGCCGCATCCCGGCGTCCCACTGGCACAGGTTTTCCCGGGGAATAACCAGGGTGACCGTCTTTTCCTCCCCCGGCTCCAAATATACCTTGTCGAAAGCGCACAGCGCCCGCCGCCGGGAGGCGGTCACGCCCTGGGTCCGGTGGAGGTACAGCTGGGGCACCGCGCAGGCGGCCCGGTCCCCCGCGTTGCGGACCGCAAACGTTACCGATGCTCCCTCCCCGTCCGGCGTATCCCCAGGCGGGCTGATAAGCTTCCAGTCGAACCGGCTGTAGGTCAGGCCGCTGCCGAAGGGATAGCGGGGCCGGCCCGCGTCCCAGTACCTCATCCCCTGGTAGGAATCCTTATAATTGTAGTAGACCGGCAGCTGTCCCGCGTGGTCCGGCAGGGACACCGGCAGGCGTCCCGCCGGGGAGAGCTCCCCGAACAGGAGCTTTGCCAGCGCCTCCCCGCCGGTGGGGCCGGGGTAGAAGGCGCACAGGATGGCGTCGGACAGGGCCTCCACCTCCGCCATCTCGTAGGGACGCCCCCCGATCAGGATGACGGCCACCGGCTTCCCGCTGTCCTTCAGCCGCCGCAGGAGCTCCAGCTGCTCCCCCGGCAGACGCAGCCGGGCCGCGTCCACGTTCTCGCCGCAGTCCATGGCGGCCTCCTCCTGGTCTGCCAGGGCGCCGTTGTCCTTGAACACGCCGCCGCCGAACCGGCTGGAGGTGCCGCCCAGCACTGCCAGAACCACGTCCGCTTCCCCGGCGGCCCAAGCCGCCTCCTCGATCTGGGCGGGAGACGCGCCAAACCGGGCGCATCCGGGACGGCAGGACAGCTCCACCGGGCTCTCATGGGCCTGGACCCAACGCTCCAGCCCCTGCCGGACCGTCGTTCCCCCGCCGGGGCGCACCGGGGGCGTATAGTCCCCCAGCTGGCCGTAGAGATCGTCCGCGCCGGGGCCGGTGAGCAGGACCCGCAGCCGCTTCCTTCCATCCAGAGGCAGCAGCGCGCCGCCGTTTTTCAGCAGCACCACGCTCTCCTCCGCCAGCCGCTTCACCTGGGGATGCCTCTCCGGCGTGTAGCCCCGCCAGCCGCCGTCCTCCGGGACGTAGGGCTCCTCGAAGAGGCCCCGGCGGAACTTCAGCTCCAGCACCCGGGCCGCCGCCTCGTCGATCCGGGCGGGGGAGACCAGTCCCCGTTCCACGGCCTCCTCCAGCCGCCCGAAGGCCGTGTCCCACAGCCCCAGGTCCACGCCGGCCTCCAAGGCCAGTGCGCCGGAGGCCGTCCGGTCTCCGGTCACCGCGTCCAGCTGGTCGATGGCCACGCCGTCGCTCATGACGATGCCGGTAAAGCCGTACTCCTCCCGCAGGAGCGTCCGCAGGAGCCAGGGGTTGGCGTGGCAGTACACGCCGTCGATCTCGTTGTAGGCCGCCATGAAGGAGGCGGCACCCGCCTCCACGCAGGCCCTCACGGCGGGCAGGTGGATCTCCCGCAGCTCCCGGGGGCCGATCCGGGCCGCGCTGGCGTTGACGCCGCCGGTGGTCTCCCCCTGGGCGCACAGGTGCTTGGCGGTCACGTCCACCCCCTGGCTCCGGTATCCCCGGACCACCGCTCCCGCGAAGGCCGCGGCCAGCACCGGGTCCTCCCCGAAGCACTCCTCGCTGCGGCCCCACCGGGGGTCCCGGAGGATGTCCAGAACGGAGACCAGGGCCAGGTCCACGCCCATGTCCCGCAGCTGCCGGGCGCAAACCTTTGCGGCCTCCTCCAGCAGCGCCGGGGACCAGGAGGCCGCCGAGGCCAGGCCCACCGGCAGCAGACAGCCGTCCAGGGCCTGATGCCCGTGGGGGCATTCGCTGGTCATCAGCGCCGGGATGCCCAGGCGGGTGTGCTCCACCAGATACCGCTGGACCATGTTCCGGGCCCTGGGGGCCAGGGGGCCGTCCAGCCCCGTGTCGAAGTCCCGCTTGGACCACGGGTCCGCCCGGTACAGGCCGTACAGCGCGCCGATGCCGCCATAGCGGTCCGCCTCCCGGTAAAATTCCTCTGTCAGCCGGATGTCCTCCCCCTGCCGCTCATAGCAGGCGAAGCCGTACAGCCGCTGGGTCAGCTGCCCCGCTTTTTCCCGCAGGGTCATGCGGCCCAGCAGGTCCGCCGCCCGCTCCGCCGGTGAGAGATGGACGTTTTTGTATGCTTCCATTGCGCTCCTCCCGATAGGTAAGGGGACGGTCCGACCGGGCCGTCCCCTCAATATATAGCATATAAAATTATTTTACCATACTTTTTCGCTGTCCGCAACAGGGAATACCCGGTGGACACTGGAATTTATTTGCGATAGTTCGCCTTGAAAAAGCGGCTCTCCCGGTAAAAGATGGCATATATTCCTTCCGACCTTTCGGTTCGGAAGGAATATATCGCTTGCTGTGGTCCGGACATGGAACTTAGTGTCTATGACATGGACAAGTTGGGTCGTAGGTTGCCGCCGCTGCATATTCGGCTTCACTGTGTCCATGATCGGGATTCTGGCAGATACCGTCCAAGCACCAATGGACATGGGTGTCATCTTGGCAAAATACATCCTCACATCCCATGCTGGTATAAAATGAGTATGAGTTATGATATGGGTCAGCATCAGCCATCTCCTGTAGCACATGCCAGTGACTCCAAAATTCCTGAGGAATTGACGCAAAATCCGTTAAAAAGCGGCGCATGAACTCATCTCCAAATTCTTCTGGAACAGTAACAGATGCTGATGTTGCTCCGAGAAAATCTCCTTTTACTTCAACCGCACTTCCTCCCGGGTCAGCAGGGATACACATCGCGTCCACAGAATGAGCTAAAAGGAGTACGGTAAGCGTCAGTAAAAGGAAGAATTGCTTTTTCACAATAATGGCCTCCTTTCTTAATTACATGACCACACAATGCCTTGCGCCTACATGATTGGTCTGAAGTTCTTAAGCATTTCAAACACCTCTGCCTCGCTGGCATATTGACTTGGATCACCCCACAATGTCTTAGGGTTAGGATTATAACATTCGGTTGACCGCGGATCACCAGTGCAAGCATCCATGCACGCTGATTTTGCCCTATTAGCACCAACATACATGTCACATGCCCCGCACCAATAGACAGAACCAACCACTACTCTAACATGGAGTCCAGAACCTAAACGCGGACATATTTTAGACAAAATTTGAGTAGGACCAACATTCCTTACATGTGCTATTTCTCCGCATACGCATACCGGCCCTCTGGGCATGACCACCTCTTCGCAGCATATTTCGTCGTGCTTG
The DNA here is from genome assembly GCA_910579485.1 of uncultured Oscillospiraceae bacterium. Taxonomy (GTDB): domain Bacteria; phylum Bacillota; class Clostridia; order Oscillospirales; family Oscillospiraceae; genus Pelethomonas. Next base: position 32,943 of record CAJTVO010000009.1, read on the forward strand.
TGTTCCTCTGCACCGTAGGCGGCGGCGGTCACGGCCATGAGAGAGAAAGCCATCACCATGGCCAAGAACAGGGCCGCCAGCTTCTTTGTCTTCTTCATTGTTTTTGCCTCCTTCAAAATAATGTATTTATTCAACGGCAAAAGCCGCTAAACACAGCATAAACGGGCCTACATCTGCCAAGTCACTTCGATATCGTCGTTCTCACCGGTGACCGTGCCTTTCAGCCAGCAGGTGGAAGAAGAGAGTCCAAAGATAGCTTTGGCCTTAAAGGTCAGCTTTCCGTAAGTCGTTGTTTTGGTCAATACGGCATCTTCATATGAGCCGCCAACAAGAGAAATCGAGTAGTCGTATACGGAAGTTACTTTGTTGTTGGATACTATCATATAAAATTCAACATCGGTATTGAGCCCCTTGTACCAGACCTGCCAGACGCGCTCCCCGGCGCAGCGGGATTCCGGCACATGTTTGATCCCGACAACAACTTCCCCGTCTTCTGTTTCAACAACGTATTCAAGGCTCTCCCCTGGTGCTAACTGGGCCAGATTTTCAAATAAAATGTGATTTTCCTCAACCTGTTCCACAAAGGAATGGTTCTCCATCGCAAACGCACATGGATATACGGCGGTCAGCACAACAATGGTTAAAATTGAGGATACCAATTTTCTTATTGCACGTTTCATTTGGTTCCCCTTCCTTTTACTAAATAAATCACGACACGATATGTCCCATATAAAAACACAGCTGTCAGCAAAATAGCTGTCAGATAAAATAAGTTGATTGTTGCTATACCTCTTGAATTTGTAATGATGCCCCAAATGTAGACCGAAAGATACAATACAGCAAGAACCGAAAACAGGATCACTGTCTTGCGTGATCGGCCCCGCTTTGTCCTGTTTTCGCGCTCTGATTCAAGTGGAATTTCTGCTCTCGCCTCCATTCCCTGCTCCGTATTATCGACATACAGTTCCTCCAACGGCACCCCGTACAACCGGCTCAGCGCAATCAATTTCTCCATCGACGGGAACGCCCTTCCCGATTCCCACTTGGAGATCGCCTGTCTGGTGACGCCCAGTTCCTCTGCCGCCTCTGTCTGTGACAGCCCTTTCTCTTTCCGTAAACGGGTCAAGATCTCCGCCTGCTCCATAGTGGTCCCTCCTTAATTTTATAATATCATCCACGCCTGCCGCCCAGCAAGGAAAATATCGGTTTCCCCCTGCTTATTGTTCCATTATAGCATCCTTTTCCAACCCGGTCCATAGACGTTTCATGCACATCCCGCCCCCTTCCCGATCCGCAAAAAAACCGGCCCTCCCGCAGGAGGGCCGGTTTCCCATATTCTCTTACTTCATCCCCGCTGTAATGATGGCCATCTTATAGACCTCCTCGGCGTTGCAGCCCCGGGAGAGGTCGTTGATGGGGGCGTTGAGGCCCTGGAGGATGGGGCCGTAAGCCTCGTAGCCGCCCAGACGCTGGGCGATCTTGTAGCCGATGTTCCCCGCCTCGATGTTGGGAAACACGAAGGTATTGGCGTAGCCCGCCACCTTGCTGCCGGGGAACTTCAGCTGGCCCACGGTGGGGGAGACGGCGGCGTCGAACTGCATCTCGCCGTCGATGGCGAACTCGGGAGCCAGCTCCTGGGCGATCTTGGTGGCCCCGGCGGACAGGGGCACGGTGGCGCCCTTGCCGGAGCCCTTGGTGGAGAAGCTCAGCATGGCCACCTTGGGCTCGATGCCGAAGAAGCTGGCCGTCCGGGCGGACTCCACGGCCACCTCCGCCAGCTTCTGGGCGGCGGAGACGGTGACGTTGCCCTCCTTGTCCACGCTGTCCTCATAGGAGATGTTGATGGCGCAGTCGCCCATGCACAGCATTTTCAGGGCCTCGTCGCCGGTGTCCCGCTTCATGATGAAGCAGGAGGAGACCAGGTGCGCGCCGGGCTTGGTCTTGATGAGCTGGAGGGCGGGGCGGACGGTGTCGGCGGTGGAGTAGGTGGCCCCGCCCAGCAGGGCGTCGGCCTTGCCCATCTTCACCAGCATGGTGCCGAAGTAGTTGCCCTTCTTCAGGGCGGCGCGGCAGTCCTCCTCGCTCATCTTGCCCTTGCGGAGCTCCACCATCTTATTGACCATTTCGTCCATCCCGGCGTAGGTCTCGGGATCGAGGATCTCGGCCTTGCTGACGTCGAAGCCGTTCTTCGCGGCGGCGGCGTTGACCTCGTCCACATTGCCCACCAGGATGACGTTCATCAGGTCCTCCTGGATGAGGCGCGCGGCGGCCTCCTGGATGCGGGCGTCGGGGCCCTCGGTGAAAACGATGGTGCGGCGGTTTTCCTTCAAATTTTTCAAAAGAGCGGTAAACATGTTTAGTCCTCCGTATGTATTTTTCGTTTGCAGGGGCAAAACCTGCACAGATGTTATCATTATACACCAAAGGGAGCGGGTGCTCAATGGGGAAATTGAAAATTTTTCTGAACACGCTCTGACGGCGCGCCGTTCAGCAAATCGTTCAAAAAATGAACTATTTTAGCCATTATTGCGAAGGATTCCCCAATTTTCTCTTGCGCTTCGCAGAGAATGTGGTATAATAGGGTAGAAAAGCTGGACCTGTCCGCCGGTCCGCGTGATATCGCTCTTTAGAAAGGGAGACCTCGTATGAAAGATTATGTGATCCTCACCGACAGCTGCTGCGACCTGTCCGCCGGGATGGCGGAGGAGCTGGAGCTGCATGTCCTTCCTCTCAGCTTCGTCATGGAGGAAAAGGAATATTTCAACCACCTGGACTACCGTGATATTTCCGCCAAGGATTTTTACGCCCGCGTCCGGGGCGGCGCCCTGGGCACCACCTCCGCCATCAACGTGGCGGTGTTCACCGAGGCCATGACCGAGCTGGTCGGGCAGGGGAAGGACGTGCTGTGCATCGCCTTCTCCTCGGGCCTGTCCACCACCTATCAGTCCGCCGCCATCGCCGCCGGAGAGGTGATGAACGCCCACCCCGGCAGCAAGGTCCTGGTGTGCGACAGCCGTGCGGCCTCCCTGGGGCAGGGCCTGCTGGTCTACCTGGCGGTCCAGGAGAAGCGGAAGGGCAAGTCCATCGAGGAGGTCCGGGACTTTGTGGAGGAGCGGAAGGACCACATCGATCACTGGTTCACCGTGGACGATCTGAACCACCTCAAGCGGGGCGGCCGGGTCAGCGCGGCGGCGGCCCTGTTCGGCACCATGCTGCAGATGAAGCCCGTGCTCCACGTGGACGGCGAAGGCCATCTGATCCCCGTCAGCAAGGTCCGTGGCCGGAAGGCGTCGGTCAACGCCCTGCTGGAGAAGATGGACGAGCTGGTGGACGATCCCTCGGTGGTGTTCATCAGCCACGGCGACTGCGAGGACGAGGCCGTAGCCCTGGGTGAGGCCATCAAGGCCAAGTACAAGGTGGACAAGCTGGTCATCAACTACGTAGGCCCCGTCATCGGCAACCACTCCGGCCCCGGCACCCTGGCGCTGTTCTTCCAGGGGAAACATAAGTGATCCTGTTTTGACCACCCCGTTGACCTTCGGCCCCCTTTACGATGATCGCCCCTAATTGTATTTCTGCCATCAGTGCATCCTCCTGTCTACATGGCGTAGTCTCACAGGCAGACTACGCCATGTAGACTCTTTGTTGACAGCGCTTTCGGAACATGATACGATAAACCCACCATTCCGGCGGGCACGGCCCGCCGACATCACAGGACGCGCTCATACAGGGGCGCGGAGGGGAGGAACTATGAAGCTGCTGACCAGAGCCGGCCGCTCCGATGCGGTGAGCCAGCGGGAAAGGGAGAATCTGGCGGTTGCCTACCAGGCCGCCTGCGAGGGGATCGTGCTGCTGAAAAACGACGGCGCGCTGCCCCTCCGGACCAAAAAGATCGCCCTCTACGGTCCCGGCGCGTCCCGGACCATCAAGGGCGGCACCGGCTCCGGAGAGGTGAACGAGCGCCGCTCCGTCACCATCCTGGAGGGCCTGGAGGACCGGGGCTTTGAGATCGCCTCCCGCCGGTGGCTGAAGGAGTACGAGACCATCTACGAGGAGGCGGCGGAGGCCCACAAGAAAGAGAAGGCCCAGCGCCTCAAGCGCTTCCAGGGCTCCATCATGGACTTGCTCTTCGACAATTTCCAGCCCCCCTGCGGCCGCCCAATCACCCAGGCGGACGTGAACGCCAGCGAGACGGATACCTGCGTCTACGTGGTCAGCCGTCAGGCGGGCGAGGGCGGCGACCGCCGGGCGGAGAAGGGGGACTTCCTCCTCTCCGACGGGGAGCGGGAGGCCATCCGCTTCTGCGCGGAGAAGTACCCGCGCTTTATCCTGGCCAACAACAGCGGCTCCGCCCTGGACATGGGCTTTGTGGAGGAGATCCCCGGCATCAACGCCATCCTGTTCCTCTGCCAGCTGGGCCAGGAGGGGGGACACGCCGTGGCGGATATCCTCTCCGGCGCGGTCTCCCCCTCCGGGAAGCTCTCCGACACCTGGGCCAAGCGCTACAGCCAGCTGCCCTTCTCCCAGGAGTACAGCTACCTCAACGGCGACCTGGACGACGAGTTCTACCGGGAGGGCATCTATGTGGGCTACCGGTTCTTTGACAGCTTCAGCGTGGAACCGGCCTTTCCCTTCGGCTATGGACTGAGCTACACGGACTTCGCCATGCGCTGCGCCGGCATCCGGATCTCCGAAGACGGGCGGCGGGTGACGGTGGAGGCGGCCGTCACCAACATCGGGGAGACCTATACCGGCAAGGAGGTGGCCCAGCTCTACGTCTCCGCCCCCAACGGGAGCCTGGACAAGGAGTACCAGTCCCTGGCCGCCTTCGCCAAGACGGAGCCTCTGGCCCCCGGCGCGTCCCAGACGCTGGAGCTGACCTTTGACTTCGCCCGTCTGGCCAGCTTCCGGGAGGCGGACGCCGCCTATGTGCTGGAGCCCGGGACATATATCCTGCGGCTGGGCAATTCCTCCCGAAACACCGCTCCGGCAGGGACCCTCCGCCTGGAACGGGAGATCGCGGTCTCCCGGCACACCCACGTCTGCCCCCTGCACCTGCCGCTGGAGGAGCTCCACGCCAAGCCCTACGATTTCGGCCCCCTGCCTGACGGCCTGCCCCGTCTGACCATCCGGCCCGAGGCCTTTGCAGAGGAGGTCTATACCTACGGCAACCCGCCCCCCATCCCGAACGATCCGCGGGTCAAACAGGCCCTGGGCCGCCTGACGGTGGAAGAGATGGCGGACATCGTGGTAGGCGCCGGTATGAACAGCGGCAGGAACCGCTTCCAGCTGCCCGGGTCCGTAGGCAACACCACCTCCCGTTTCTGGGACCGGGGCCTGGCCAACGTGGCGCTGTGCGACGGCCCCGCCGGCCTGCGCGTCCAGCGGCGGTCCACGGTGGACAAGAACGGGAAGATCAAGCCGGTGGACCCGCCCTTCGCCTTCCTCAATGACCTGCCCGCCCTGATCAAAAAGGCGGCCCTGGGCGACCCGGAGCGGGACCCGGTGCTCTATCAGTACGCCACCGCTTTCCCGGTGGCCACCGCCCTGGCCCAGAGCTGGAACACGGACCTGCTCTATCAGGTAGGGAAGGCGGTGTACCGGGAGATGAAGGAGTACGGCTGCACCTACTGGCTGGCTCCCGGCATGAACATCCACCGCAACCCCCTGTGCGGGCGGAACTTCGAGTACTACTCCGAGGACCCCCGGCTCACCGGGGCCATGGCGGCGGCCCTCACCCGGGGCGTCCAGCAGGAGGAGGGATACTACGTTACCATCAAGCACTTCGCCTGCAACAACCAGGAGGAGAACCGAACGGCGGTGTCCAGCAACGTGGGCGAACGGGCCCTGCGGGAGATCTACCTCCGGGGCTTCGAGGAGGCGGTCCGGGCCGGGGGTGCCAAGGGGGTCATGACCTCCTACAACCGGCTCAACGGCGTCTACGCCCCCAACAGCCACGACCTCTGCACCAAGGTCCTGCGCCAGGAGTGGGGCTTCGACGGGGTGGTGATGACCGACTGGAACGCCACCATGGGGAACCGGGCCAGCAGCGCCGCCGCCCTCCGGGCGGGCAACGACCTGATCATGCCCGGCGGGAGCGCCTATAAAAAAGAGATCCTGCAGGCCCTGCGGGGGAACCTTATCGACGAGGCGGACCTCCGCCGGTGCTGCGGGAACGTGATCCGCTCCATCCTCATGAGCGCCGCTCAGAAGGACTATATCGACGCCCCCGCCGGGGAAACACCATAAAAACAGGAGGCTGTAAAACTATGCTGGAGAAACTGAAGCAGGCGGTCTACGAGGCCAACATGGAGCTGCCCCGCCGGGGGCTGGTGACCTACACCTGGGGCAACGTCAGCGGCATCGACCGGGAGCGGGGACTGTTCGTCATCAAGCCCTCGGGGGTGGACTACGGCGCCCTGCGCCCGGAGGACCTGGTGGTGCTGGACCTGAAGGGCCGGCAGGTGGAGGGCGGTCTGAATCCCTCCTCGGACGCCAGGACCCACCTGGCCCTCTACCGGGCCTTCCCCACCCTGGGGGGCGTCGTCCACACCCACAGCCCCCACGCCGTGGCCTGGGCCCAGGCCGGGCGGGACATCCCCGCCTACGGCACCACCCACGCGGATTACTTCTACGGTCCCGTCCCCTGCACCCGTGACCTGACGGCAGCGGAGATCGACGAGGACTACGAGGCCCACACCGGGAACGTGATCGCGGAGACCTTCCGGGAACGGGGCATCGACCCGGACCACGTGCCCGCGGTCATCTGCCGCAGCCACGGCCCCTTCACCTGGGGGAAGGACGCCGCCCAGGCGGTGTACCACGCCGTGGTGCTGGAGGAGGTGGCGAAAATGGCTCTGCTGACGGAGCAGATCAGCCCCCACGCCTCCGCCGCCCCTCAGCGGGTCCAGGATAAGCACTTCCTGCGCAAGCACGGTCCCAACGCCTACTACGGGCAGAAAAAGGGCTGATATACAGCATAAAGCGCGGCCCCTTGTACGGGGCCGCGCTTTATGTGTCAAAAAAGATGCTGTGCATCTTTTTTGAGAAGGGCCGTCATTCGGCTGATGCCGAACGACCGGCCC
>CAJTVO010000009.1:40061-41629 GCA_910579485.1 uncultured Oscillospiraceae bacterium
TTCGCTCTGCGCCTCGGTCGTGCGCCTTTGGCGCACGATTCGACGCTCGCTCCGCGCATAGTTTTTTTCCAAGGCGCATGTCCTTGGAAAAACGATTTGATTTTATTTGCCGCCTACGGGCGGCAAACTCTTGCAGAGGGCTTTTTGACCGTCTGAAAAACCAGAGATCGCCTTAGTTATTGATAAGCTTGTCCTCGTCGGACCAGCTATACAGCTTCCGGATATCCGCCCCCACGATCTCGGCGAAATGCTCGGACGCCCTTTTACCACTTCGTTACTTTTTTTCGTAGGTCACTTCAAGGCCATTATCCGGATGATAGGTCCAAGACACTTTGTATTTATCAGTTTCTTCGTTTTGACGCCCCATTAAAGCAGTGGTTTTCATCATTTTGGAATATACAGAGTCATTAAAACCCAATTCTTCATTTGCATATCGAATCGCTTCCAACGCATTCTTCTGTATGTCGGGAAGCAAGAGGGCTTTCATATTGTCGTCTATATTTTCGTATGTATCAGGATATGTATCAATGGTAAAATAGTCGCCGTTTCCGACGATCATACCCGCAATTTGAACGCACTCGTTGCGTACCTGTTCAAATTTGGACTTATGCAGGAAAGCGAAAGCAACGGCAATGACCGCAACAGCAACGACCCCCAGAACGACAAGCTTCTTCTTGACCAATTTGGACTTTATCGCGCTGCCCCCTGTTGATGAAACATCCTCACTCAGCCGTGATTTTTCCTGTTCAGAATTAGGGTTTGTTTGATCGTTCATATAAGTAATTCCTTTCTGCTTTTAATAGTTGGTATAGCTTCTAATAGATTATATTGACATTAACCGTACCCTTTTCAAACTGGACATCATCGCTCCACCATAAAGTGATCGTTCCCGAGCTTTTGTTGTAGGTATAATCCAAATCATTTCCATCTGTACCATCGTCAGGAATCAAATGAATTGTGTCGCCTTTGACCTCAAATGTTCCAGTTTCGGGTTCTATATCATTGGAGGCACGTCTGCCACCAGTGGTATAGCTATCACCCTTAAAAGTATAATATCTGCTTATCTTGTTTCCCATAAAAGTCCATTGCGCGACCCATGTGCCTTGCAGAGCATCACGTACATCATCGCTATTTCCGCCGCAGGCCGTCAGGGTAAGGGACATCGCTGACACCAACATAAGTGCTAAAATTTTTTTCATTTTTGTTTCCTCCTCGTATAATAAGTTTCAGGTTAATAAATTCAGTATCAGCAGGCTTAGAGATACCCGTGATACAATAGCTGTAGGACAGCAGGGAGAAGTTCTTTTTCCTCCGGTAGAGCCGAAAGGTTGCTACTCAGATAGTCAGTTCCCCTGAGCCGGAAGTTAGCTGCCAACTCACTGGCTGTTTGCCGGGAGTTGGGCCGCCCTCTCAGCAGTGAGGGCTATCGCATTGGCCCGCCCCGGAATGATTCTGATATGCGAGGTTGCTGATGCTCCGGTTATCATGGGTATCTCAAAGCCTGCTGACCTGAAATCCCAACACAGGGGAGGTGAAAATCGTGAATCAACTATTCGTTGGCATTGATG
>CAJTVO010000010.1:0-8232 GCA_910579485.1 uncultured Oscillospiraceae bacterium
CACAAACTTCAGCAGGCAGGGATGACACAGAGTATGTCTCGTGTAGCGCACTGTATTGACAATGGCCCGATGGAGGGATTCTGGGGTATCCTAAAGCGGGAACGCTATTATGGCAGGCGTTTTACAAGCAAGCAGCAGCTCATCCAGATGATTGAGGGCTATATCCGTTACTACAATACCCGCCGGGTTCAGCGAAACCTCGGCATCCTGACACCCATGGAGAAACACGAGCTTTGCCTCGCCGCCTAACAAAAACCGGAAATTCGGGTTGCCTGCGCCAGCAGACTACCCGAATCTCCGGTTGCCACAGCGCGGCTTACCTGCCGCGCTGTGAAAAATCTTTATATTTTTTCGCTGTCCTCTTGACGGGGTGCGGTTCAAACGGAGGGCGGGCCGCTCGTTTATGCGTTCGTTTGTTGGGGGCATTTTACGGCCCGGCGGAGGAAGCGGCCAGGATTGGTATCCTATTCTTCGCGAAATTTTGCATTAGCTCTTTTCTGCGAAGGGAAGGTGTGGTATACTAAAGGCAGCATTAGTTGCCTTCGGCATCCAAACGACCAGTCCGGCACCCAGCCAGAGGCCGGGCGCACGGCAGAGAAAGAGCGATCGACCATGAGAGAATACATTTCCCACAATGAAGCGGAAACCGAAAAAATCGGCGTATCCCTTGCCGCCCGGCTGCAAGCAGGAGCCGTCCTCGCCTACCGGGGCGGCCTTGGGGCGGGCAAGACCGCCTTTACCCGCGGCCTTGCAAAGGGGTTGGGCTATGAGGGCCGGGTCACCAGCCCCACCTTCACCATCGTCAACGAGTACGAGGGAAGGCTCCCCCTCTTCCACTTTGATATGTACCGCCTGGGAGACGAGGACGAGCTCTTCGACATCGGCTGGGAGGACTACCTCAATCGAGGCGGCGTCTGCGCTGTAGAATGGAGCGAGCGTATCGCCGGGGCGCTGCCCCCGGAGACCGTTACCGTGACCATTTCCCGCTGTCCGGAACACGAGGACTGGCGGAAGATCATCATCGAGGAGGCGGAGATCAAATGAAGATACTGGCGTTGGAGAGTTCTGCGAAGGCCGCTTCCTGCGCGGTCCTGTCGGACGGCGAGCTTCTGGCCTCCGCTTGGCAGGCCACCGGCCTGACCCACAGCCGCACCCTCCTGCCCATGGTGGAGGACATGCTGAACAACAGCGAGCTGTCCGTCCAGGAAATAGACGCCGTTGCCGTGGCGGCGGGTCCCGGGTCCTTCACCGGCCTGCGCATCGGCATCGCCGCCGTGAAGGGCCTGGCCTGGGCGGCGGAGAAGCCCTGCATCCCCGTCTCCACCCTGGAGGCCATGGCCTGGCCTCTGGCCCATCTGGAGGGGAATATTATCTGTGCCATGGACGCCCGGCGGCAGCAGATCTATAACGCCGTCTTTCTGGCGGAGGGCGGGGAGCTGACCCGCCTGCGGGAGGACCGGGCCGTCTCCCTGGAGGAGGCCGCCGCCGACGTCGGGGAGATGGACGGCCCCATGACCATCGTGGGCGACGGCGCGGGGCTGTGCTTCGATTTCCTCACGGCGCGGGGGGTCGAGTGCCGTCTGGCCCCGGTCCATCTGCGGCAGCAGAGCGCCGTGGGCGTGGCCATGGCCGCGTGGCGGCGGAGAGGGGAGAACCTGTCCGCTCAGGAGCTGACGCCCGTGTACCTCCGCCTGAGCCAGGCGGAGCGGGAGCGTCTTGCAAAAGGTGAGTCCATTTAATGAACCATAGATGATCCACAACAGAAAAGAAAAGGAGCACAGCCATGTTCAGTGAAAAAGTCCATGTTGTCAACCACCCCTTGCTGTCCCACAAGCTGACCATTCTCCGCGACAAGAACACCGCCACCAAGGATTTCCGGGAGCTGGTCAGCGAGATCGGAATGCTGCTGACTTACGAGGCCACCCGGGACCTGCCTCTGGAGCTGAAAGAGGTAGAGACCCCCATTTGCAAGACCATGGCCCCCACGCTCAAGGGCAAGAAGTTCGCCGTGGTCCCTATCCTCCGGGCCGGTTTGGGTCTGGTGGAGGGCGTGCTGCGGATGGTGCCGTCCGCCCGTGTGGGACATATCGGCATGTACCGCAACGAGGAGACCCTGGAGCCGGTGAAGTATTTCTGCAAGATGCCCAAGGATATCGCGGAGCGCGACATCCTGATCGTGGACCCCATGCTGGCTACCGGAGGCTCCGCTGCCGCCGCCATCGGGTTCATGAAGGAGTATGGGTGTACGAGCATCAAGCTGATGGTCCTCCTGGCCGCTCCGGAGGGCATCGAGCGGCTCCAGAAGGAGCATCCCGATGTGGAGATATACTGCGGCGCGCTGGATGAGAAGCTCAACGAGAAGGGCTATATCGTCCCCGGCTTGGGCGACGCGGGAGACCGTATTTTCGGAACGAAGTAACAGAGATAAACAGCAGGCGGAAAATTATATGGTCCGGTGGCACTTTTGGGCACAGATCGCGTCTATCCTGATATAGAACAAAAAGGAGGGACCCGCGATGAGAAAGCTGATGTCCACTGCCCTTGCGGCGGCGATGCTCCTGCTTCTGTCGGCCTGCGCCGCCGGGAAGACGGCGCAGCCGGCGGGGGACTATCCCGCCGCCATCATGGTGGACGGCGCCGTATACCAGATGGCCTATCAGACGGTGGAGAACGTAGACGATGCCGCCGTCCTGGGCCATACCACGTCCTATACGGACGCCTGGCCGGAGAAGGACGGCGAGACCAACTTCAGCCGTGCCTTGGACCTGCCCTATGCCCGCTGTGAAGAAGGTATCGCTGTCTATTGCGACGGTGTCTGGCAGCTATTCACCCGGAAGGGATAGCGCCGCGCCAATGCCACAGAAAGAGAAACCCAATAAGGCCGCCGGGTCACCCCGGCGGCCTTATTGGCACAAAACCTTATACCAGCGGACTGCGCAGATCCCTGAAATGCCTCCGGGTCTCCCACCAGCGCAGCAGCTCCTCAAAATTCCTGTCCGGCTCCAGCAGCAGCTCCGCAAGACGGTCCAGCTCCTCCAGCTGCGCCTCGTCCAGCTCCGCCTCTCCCCGCAGGAAGTCATCCAGATATCTGGGCCGGAACACGTAGGAGATCTCGTTGTTCATCAGCGCGTGGAGATCGTAGACCAGATACCGCCCCGCCGCCCGCAGGCCGCAGGTGCCCAGGCAGTCCGCGTAGATGAACTGCCTCCCGTCCCTTTTGCCGGACCGGACGTCCAGCCAGACCTGCGCCGCCCAGTCAAACTGTCCCGCCTCCATGTCGTGGGGCGTGAAGGGCAGTCCCAGACCATCGTAAAGCCCGTCCGCGTCAAAGGTGACCCAGCGTTCTTCCGCTTCATTCCAGACCTGGTTGATCCAGTGGTCCATGCTGACGCCGGGACGGCAGTAAGGGGCGAAGCCCGCCCGGCTGCGGCAGGGGATGCCCTTGGCTTTGTAGATGGAGGAGACCAGCACTGACACGAACCGGCAGGTAAGCACCAGCTTGTCCTCCACCTGGCGGTCCGGCACGAAGCACCGCCCGTCCAGCCGGAACAGTCCCGCCGCCATGGCGGGGGCGGTGAGATAGATGTCGTCCTCACATTTCCCACGGTACCAGGGCCAGCGGTCCATATCGCCATAGCGCAGGTCCGCATTGGCGTACCGGTTGCCGTCGGCCAGCGTGACCCGGTGGATGATCTGCCGGGAGATCAGATCGCTCAGTGCTTTGGGGTCCTCCGGCAGGGAGCGGAAGTACTCCGCGTAAAGTCCGGGATAGGTGAACGGGCCAAACGCCAGATAATGCTGCCGCAATGTTTCTGTCAGCATGATTTATTTCCTCCTCACCGGGAGCCAGATCTCGCTCTCATAGTCCGCCGCCGAGGTATCCTTCTCCATGGAATACCATTCGATGTTCGCGCCATAGGCGATCTCAAATTCCGGATTCCCCGGCAGCCATTCCTGGAATATTTTCGTGTTCACGCTCTGTAGCGCCTCCGGCATGGGCCCGCTGCACCGGAACCTGGCCCACTCCATAGCGGGCAGAGTGACCACTGTTAGCCCCTCCGGAACCTCCCGGCCGTCATATTTCCCGGCGATCAGATACCGGAACCGGTCGGGAAGGGAGCCGTCGTCGATGCACACGCCGAACTCCCCGATATTGCACTCACAGACCGCCTTTTCCAGCGCCGTTTCCGGCGATTTCCCCGCCCACATGGGCTTGCAGTGGGCGCTGATAAACTCATCCCAGAATTTGGGCAGCTCCTGATAGGAAGTCTCCGGCGAGGCTCCCCGCTCCACACCGATCAGCTGGAAGCCCTCCATTTTTTCCACCGTAAAATCCATGCCATGTCCTCCTCGAATCGAAAGTGTGATTTTCAGCGGCAGGAAGGGGACCAGCCGTTCCGGGCATTGCCGCAGTTGGGCGGGGGAGACCCCGTGGAACCGGCTGAACGCCTTGGAGAAACTCTCCGGCGTGTCGTAGCCGTACCGGTAGGCCAGGTCGATGACCTTCTCCCGTCCGGCGATGGCCTCCAGCCCCGCCAGATACAGCCGCCGGTGCCGCACGTACTCCCCCATGGAGTACCCGGTCACCAGCTTGAACCCCTTTTGCAGGTAGAGCGGAGAGAGATACACCGCCTGGGCCGCTCCCTCCGCCGCGCCGTCCTCCAGCAGATGCGCCTCCAGATAGTCCACCGTCCGCCGCAGGGTCTCTGTCCATTCCATTCCGGCTTCCTCCTTCCGCTTGATGGGTCTATTCTACACGACAGGCGCGGGGTTGTCATGTCCTTTTTTGCACAGGTTTGTCTCGAAAAGGTCTGGGCCGCTGTCCATCTGAACAGCGGCCCAGACCTTTAAAATGTTACTGGATATCCAGCCTCCGAGCGGCGGGCACAGTCTTGGTCTGCTTGGGCAGGGTGAGCGTCAGCACGCCGTCAGCGTAGGCGGCGGAGATATCCTCCCCCCGGATGCCGGAGATGTCGAAACTCCGGGAGAAGGAGCCGTAGGACCGCTCGCAGCGGATATACCCGCCGTTCTCGTCCTTCTCCTCCTTGACGGCGCTGCGTTCGGCGCTGATGGACAGGCGGTCGCCGTCGATGTCGATGTGGATGTCCTCCTTCTTCATGCCGGGCAGGTCGGCCTCCAGCACGTAGGCGTCGCCGGTGTCGCGGATGTCCGTCTTGAAGGCGGCCGCGCTGCTGTTGGCGAACAGGCTGCGCTCCAGCTCCTCCAGGTCGCGGAAGGGACGGTACAGATCTACGCCGTGATTGCGGGTAAAAGGCATCATTTCATACATGGTAAAGAACCTCCGATTTCTTTTTTGTTTATGCCCATAGTATGCCTTGTAATTATGAACAAATATAGTGAAGTATATGTCCTTACTGTGAATTTTAGCACTCTACATACGGGAGTGCTAAAATCATCCCTCCCGGTTGTATTTTCCATTTTCGTGTGATATACTGTTTTCTAATTAAATGTCCATAACAGGAGAGCAAAACCCATGGAGATACAACGAATCGACAGCTATACCGACCCCCGTTTTCCCCGGGAGGTGCTGTACCAGCACGGCGCTTTTTTGGTGGACGGTGCGCCCTGGTCCTTCCGAGTGATCTCGGACCACGAGGCCGAAGTCACCGGGGAGGGCCTGACCCGGGAGACGCTGGCAGAGGCGGCGGAGGACTTTCGCTTTTACGCCCAACATATCACCACATTTTATAATGAAGCGGGCGCGTGCCTCCTGGAGCTGCCGCCCGTAGAGCGCCGGGAGGTGGAGATTGACCTTCTCCAGCCCTCCCAGTTTTCTGTAGACCGGGAGAAGTGCGCCGCAGTGGGGCATTTTATCCATACCGCAGCTGATATCGTGGTTCCGGTGACAACGCTGGAGGACGGCTCGCTGTGTGTGCTGGACGGCCATACCCGGCTGTATGAGGCATGGAGGCGGGGAATCACTACGGCGATGGTGATTGACGTTCCCGGCTGGGAGGGGATAGCAGGCTTTGCCGCCGAAGCCCGGAAGCGGGGCATTTACCATATCCGTGACATGGCCTTCTACAGTCCGGAGGAGCAGAAGGAAAAATGGCACGACTGGTGCGACGCTTACTTTGCCGCCCAACAGGAGGCTGAATAGAAGGACAGGAGGAGCACGACCATGACCCCCACCACAACCGCTCAGATCTGCGCCGCCGTACAGGGCGTCCTGTTTGGCAGCGAACAGACCGTTATCACTGGCATTTCCACCGACAGCCGCACCATTGCCCCGGGGGAGTGGTTCGTCCCCCTGACCGGGGAGCGGTTCGACGGCCACGACTATATCCCCATGGCTCTGGAGAAGGGCGCGGCGGGCTGCTTCTGCACCCGTCTGCCCCGCGAGACCGGGGAGGACCGGGTCTATATTCTGGTGGAGGATACCAAGCGGGCCCTCCGTGATCTTGCGGCCTGGTACCGGAACCAATTCGACATCCCCATCGTCCAGATCACCGGCAGCATGGGGAAGACCACCTTCAAGGAGCTGCTGGCGGGCATCCTCTCCCAGCGCTATAACACCCTCAAAACCCCCGGCAACCTCAACGGCGACATCGGCGCGCCCCTGACCATGCTGTCCCTTTCACCGGAGCATCAGGCGGCGGTGATCGAGACGGGGATGGACGAGTTCGGCCAGATCCGCTGGCTGGGCCAGGCCATCCGTCCGGACGCGGCGGTGATCACCATCATCGACGACGTCCATCTCTCCCATTTCAGCAGCCGGGAGGACATCCTGCGGGCCAAGGCGGAGATTCTGGAGAACCTTCGTCCCGGCGGCCTGGCGGTGCTCAACGGGGACGACGTGCTACTCAACACCCTCCAGCCAAAGTGCGATACCGTCCGCTGCGGCCGTTCGGAGACCTGCGCCGTCCGCATCACGGAGCTGGAGGACCTTGGCCTGGAGGGGGTGCGCTGCACGGTGGTAACGGACCAGGAGACCTATCCGCTGACCATCCCCGCTCCCGGCGTCCACATGGCGCTGCTGTCTGCCCTGGCGGTGGCCGTGGCGGAGCGCCTTGGCCTGACGGAGGAGGAGATCGTCCAGGGGGTGGCCTCCTACGCCCCGGCGGACAACCGCCTGCGGGTGGAGCATCTTCCCGGCAACCGGGTGATGATCAACGACAGCTATAACGCCAACCCCCGCTCCGTCCGGGCGGATGTGGCCATTCTGGCCCAGCATAAGGGAGGCAAGCGGATCGCCATGCTGGGCGACATGACGGAGCTGGGCGCCGCGGAGGCGCCGGGCCACCAGTCGGTAGGGGAGCTGGTGGGACAGCTGGGGATCGACATCCTGCTGGCCGTGGGCCCCCGGAGCAAGGAGTACATGGTCCCCGCCGCCCAGGCGGCGGGCTGTGCCGAGGTCCGCTGGTACCCCGACCGCGAAGCGGTCAAGCACGACCTCCTGGACCTCTTTGCCCCCGGGGACGCGCTCCTGCTGAAAGCCTCCCACTTCTTTGGCCGGTTTGACCTGATGGCGGACTTTTTGCGGGAGTATCCGTTCTGACCGGCGGCATGTATCTCCCTCCAGCCGGGGGCCGCGCGGGTCCCGGGCTGTCAAATCGAAACGACTTGCCATGCCGCGAGGCGCGCGGCAGAGAAAATAGGTATCGACAATGATAGAAATCAGTGTAAGCAATGTAAAAAAATCCTTTGAAATAGGAAACAACATCCTGGACGGCATCACCTTCCAGGTCGAGACCGGAGAGCGCGTGGGCCTCCTGGGCCGCAACGGCGCGGGCAAATCCACCCTCTTCCGGATCCTCACCGGCGAGCTGGAGCCCGACGAGGGCGGCGTCGCCATCGCCAAAAACAGCCGCATCGGCCTGATCTCCCAGATCCCGGTCTATCCGGCGGGCTATACCGTGGAGGACGTCCTCCATACCGCCTTCGCCCGGCACCAAAAGCTGGCGGAGGAGATGGAGAAATTAGCCGCCGCCATGGCGGCAGGGGACAGCAGCGAGCAGACCCTGCGCCGCTACGGCGAGCTCTCCACCAAATTTGAGGGCATCGGCGGCTACGATACGGACACCGCCGTAGACAAGGTGGCCAACGGCCTGTCCATTCCCCCGGAAATGCGGGCCCAGCCCTTCGACAGCCTGTCCGGCGGGGAGAAGACGAGAGTGAATCTGGGCCGCCTCATCCTGGAGGATACCGACATCCTTCTTCTGGACGAGCCAACCAACCACCTGGACCTCCACGCCGTGGAGTGGCTGGGGG
>CAJTVO010000010.1:8244-41273 GCA_910579485.1 uncultured Oscillospiraceae bacterium
TTCAAGGGCACCGTAGTCGCCATCAGCCACGACCGCTACTTTCTGGACCGCACCATCAGCCGCGTGGTGGAGATATTGGACGGCAAGGCCGAGTTCTACCCCGGCAACTACACCTATTACGCCATTGAAAAGGAGCGCCGCTATCAGGAGAAGCTCAAACAGTACGAGAAGGAGCAGGCCAAGATCAAGCAGCTCCAGGAGGCCGCCGACAAGCTCCACCTCTGGGCCTTCATGGGGGCCGACAAGCTCCACAAGCGGGCATTCTCCATGGAGCGCCGTATCGAGCGCATCCGCCAGACGGAGAAGCCCACCAAGGCCAAAGCAATGACCCAGCGCTTTGGCGAGCGGGAGTTCTCCGGCGACGAGGTGATGCACCTCAAGGACCTGGAGAAATCCTTCGGGGACCGCCGCCTGTTCCATGGCATGGACCTCCTGGTGGAGGGCGGTGAGCGCATCGCCCTCATCGGGGATAACGGCACCGGCAAGTCCACGCTGCTGAAGATCCTCATGGGGGAGGAGCAGCCCGATGGAGGCCGGGTGCGCTTCGGCCCCTCCGTGCGGACGGCCTATCTGCCCCAGATCATTCGCTTCGACCACCCCGAGCGCAGTTTGGTGGACACCATGCTCTACGCCAAGCACGGCATCACCACCCAGACCGCCCGGGACCGGCTGGGGGCCTTCAACTTCCGGGGGGAGGACGTGTTCAAGCCCGTGTCCGTCCTCTCCGGCGGCGAGCAGAGCCGCCTGCGGCTGTGTATGCTCATGGACGAGGAAATCAACCTCCTCATCCTGGACGAGCCCACCAACCACCTGGACATCGCCAGCCGGGAGTGGATCGAGGAGGCGGTGGAGGCCTACGAGGGAGCGCTGCTGTTCGTCAGCCACGACCGCTATTTTATCAACCGCTTCGCCACCCGGATCTGGGAGCTGGAGAACGGCGTCATCACGGATTATCCCGTGTCCTTCCCCCGCTACCGGGAGATCAAGGAGCGGGACAAGACCCTGGCTCAGTCCCAGCAGAGGACTGAGAAAAAGGAGGACAAGCCCAAGCCCGCCCCCAAGGGCGGCCGCGCCCAGCAGAACGCCCGGAAGCAGCTGACCATCTGCGAGCGGGACATGGAGAAGTTGGAGGCGGAGATCAGGGCCGCCGAGGCCGAGATGGAGGCCAACGCCTGCGACTACGAGAAATACAGCGAAGCCTACGCGAAAAAGGAGGCGCTGGACGCCCAGCTCATGGAGCTGATGGAACGCTGGGAGAAGCTGGCCGAGGAGGCGGAGGCGTGAAACGCACTGAAAAACTCTGCTGGCTCTTGGCGGCGCTGTGCCTGCTCCTGGGGACGCTGATGCGGTTCGTGTATACCGCCGTGCGCTTCACCGGCTTCCTCTTCTGGTGCGCCGCCGTGACGCTGGCGCTGTTCGCCCTGCTGACGCGCTGGAAGGAACGGCACCGGGGGGCGCTGTGGGCCCGGCGCGTGCTGCTGGCGCTGCTGGCGGCGGGGTTCGCCCTGTTTGCCGTGCTGGAGTGCCGGGTGCTCTCTTGGTCCCGCACGGACTATGAGACGGATGTCTCAGCCGTCATTGTCCTGGGGGCCGGTGTCAATGGCCGGACGCCCTCCCTGAGCCTGCGCACCCGTCTGGACGCGGCCTTGGAGTACATTCAGGACAAGCCGGAGGTTCCCGTCGTGGTCTCAGGCTCCCAGGGGCGGGGGGAGGATATCTCCGAAGCCCGGTGTATGTACGAATGGCTCACAGCCCGAGGCGTCCCGCCGGAGCAGATCATACTGGAGGAGCAGGCGGACAATACCCGGGAGAATATCGGCTATTCCCTGGCGCTCCTGTCGGAGCGCGGCATTGACGCCGAATACGGCGTCGCGGTGGTCTCCAGCGGTTACCACCTGTGCCGGGCGTCCATGTATATGCCCGGCAATATGGTCCCGGTGGCGGCGCGGATGCCGGCCCGGTACCTGCCGCTGGAGGTCAATTACTATATCCGCGAGGCCTTCGGCATCGCGGCGGAATTGTTCTTTTGAGAGTGTTTTGCCCGTTCATAAATTGCGCGCAAAAGAAAAGAGGAGGAAACGATGCCCTATATCCTATGTGTTTATTATAGCCGGACCGGGAATACGGAAAAGCTCATGCGGGAGATCGCCGCCGAACTGAAGTGCGAGCTGGTCAAGCTGGACGACGGCGTGGACCGCTCCGGCCTGACGGGCTGGATGCGCAGCGGGATGCAGGCCATGTCCCGCCACCTGCCTCCGGTGAAGCCCCTCAAAACGGCGTTTCCCCTGGGCGTGTACGATCTGGTGATCATCGGGACTCCGGTGTGGGCCGGGCGGTGCTCCGCCCCGGTGCGGAGCTTTCTGACCCAGTACGGCGAGGAGCTGCGGCGCACGGCTTACGTCATCACCCGCAGCAGCGACCTGCGCTACGAGGAGGTCTTCGAGCAGATGGATTTTTATGTCCGTTCCCCCCGCGTGTCCGCCGTGACCATCCGGCCGAATGCGGTGGGGGCCGCCTTCTGGCGGGACGAGTTCCTGACCAGCGTCCGGGACGGAGGAAAGGAGAAGTCCGGCCATGCTGAATAAGCTGCAAGCGATCTCCGACCGTCTGGAGGCCGTGGTCACCCAGATGGAGGACCCGGCCACCTACGCCGACCCGGACCTTCTGCGCCGCCTGACCCGGGAGCAAAAGGAGCTGGAGCCGGTGGTGGAGGCCTACCGGGCCTACGGTCAGGCGGAAGCGGACCTGGCTTCCGCCCAGGAGCTGCTGAGCGACCCCGAAATGAAGGAGATGGCCCAAGAGGAGATCCAGCGGGCCAAGGCAGACATGGAGCGCCTGCGGGAGGAGCTGAAGCTCCTCCTCCTGCCCCGGGACCCCAACGACGGCAAGAACGTGGTCATGGAGATCCGGGGCGGCGTGGGCGGCGAGGAAGCCATGCTGTTCGCTGCGGACCTCTTCCGGATGTACGTCATGTATGTGGAGAGCCGGAGCTGGTCCCTGGAGGTGACCAGCCGCAGCGAGACGGAGCTGGGAGGCATCAAGACCATTGAGTTCATCGTGGAAGGGGAGGGGGCCTGGTCCCGCCTTAAATACGAGAGCGGTACCCACCGGGTCCAGCGGGTGCCTGTCACCGAGTCCTCCGGACGCATCCAGACCAGCGCCGCCACCGTGGCGGTCCTGCCGGAGGCGGAGGAGGTGGACTTCCACATCGACCCCGGCGATCTGAAGATCGACACCTTCCGCTCCTCCGGCGCGGGGGGACAGCACATCAATAAAACGGAGTCCGCCATCCGTATCACCCATCTGCCTACCGGCGTGGTGGTGGAGTGCCAGGACGAGCGGAGCCAATACAAGAACAAGGACCGGGCGATGCAAATTTTGCGTACCCGCCTCTACGAGGCGGAGCTGGCGAAGCAGAATGCGGCCATTGCCGCCCAGCGGCGCAGTCAGGTAGGATCCGGCGACCGGTCCGAGCGGATCAGGACCTATAATTTCCCTCAGGGGCGGGTGACGGACCACCGGCTCACCGGGGACAACAAGAATTTTGCCATTGATTCTGTTATCAATGGCGGGCTGGACCCCATCGTTGATGCTTTGACTACCGCCGAGCAGGCGGCGAAGCTGGCGGAGGCGGGGGAGCTGGCGGAGGCGGGGGAGTAGGGCTTTTCGCGCCCTGCGGGCGCGGGGCGGGGTGGTTCTCCCTGATGCCCCGGGGCCTGCGCGGCCCCGGACGCCCTGCGCCCGCTTTTTGTGTGGACAAAAAGTGGGCAAAAAGCCACTAGAACCAATGGTTCTGGACTCCTTTATTACGGGGGCTGTTTATTTTGCGCCCGAGGCATGGTCTGTCCGGTCTGAACCTTACTGCCGTCCGCTCTGCGCGTCTTCTGTGTCTGTTTTAACGTGGTTATCGGTGGCCCCTGCCATCTGGCGGGGCGAACTCACCGGGGAGCGCGGCGGAAGATGGTTCGCTTGTTAGTGGATTTTCGTAGGGGCGGATATAGAAGGAAGGTGCGTCTGTGGATAAAAATCTCAAAAACGCCCTTGCTTTGGTGGTGGGCTATATTGTACTGTGGTACGCGGGGGCCATGTTCAACTTTTTCCCGTTCCTGGGCGACTCCGCAGGCTATACGGGCCTGCTGTTGTGCGGGGCTCTCGCTGTGTGTACCTGCTGGGTCATAGACGAGATACGCAAACTGAGGCCGGAGAACGGCAGAATGACCATCGCCCCCATGCGCCAGCCTGAAGCAATAGAGATCGCGGACCGCTGGAAATATCCCGGCGAATACGCTTTCTACGACATGACGGCAGACCCGGAGGACTACGAGGAGATTGTGACTCCGGAAAAGCGGGGAGACCGCTATTTCTCCATCTTCAGCGGCAATGAACTGACAGGCTTTTTCTGTGTAGAGCGGGAAGACCCTGATATTGAGATCGGCCTTGGCCTCCGGCCCGACCTGACGGGGCAGGGGAGAGGCGGTATTTTTCTGGCGGAGATACTCAGCTTTATAGCGGAGAACTACGACTATGAGACCATCCGCCTGCATGTGGCATCCTTCAACCAGCGGGCCATCAAGGTATACAAACGGGCAGGTTTCGTGGAGACCGGCACCGCAAAAATACCCACCAACGGCGGGATATACGACTTTACGACAATGGAGCTGAAACGGCAACATGAAAACAAGGCTTCTCACCGGGCATGACATCCCTGCCGCCGCCGCCGTCCTCCGGGACGGCGGCTTGCTGGGCATCCCCACGGAGACGGTCTACGGCCTGGGGGCCGACGGCCTCAACGCGGAAGCGGTGCGGCATATTTTCGAGGCCAAGGGCCGTCCTCAGGACAACCCCCTGATCCTTCACATCCCCGACGCCTCCTGGCTGGCCCGGTACTGCCATGATGTGCCAGCCTCCGCCTACGCTCTGGCGGAACGCTTCTGGCCCGGTCCTCTGACCATGATCCTCCCCCGGCGGGAGATCGTCCCGGACGCGGTGACCTGCGGCCTGGACACCGTAGGCGTGCGCTGTCCCGATCATCCCGTGACCCTGGAGATCATCCGGGCGGCGGCGGTGCCGGTTGCCGCCCCCAGCGGCAACCGCTCCGGACGGCCCAGCCCCACCTGCGCCCGGCACATGCTGGAGGATATGGAGGGCCGCATTGACGCCATCGTGGACGGCGGTCCCTGCGGCGTGGGGGTGGAGTCCACCATCATCGACCTCACCGTCACCCCGCCCCGCCTCCTGCGCCCCGGCGGACTGCCGCTGGAGGAGCTGCGGGAGGTGCTGGGCGAGATAGACGTAGACAAGGCCGTCCTGTCTCCCCTTGCCGCCGGAGAGAAGCCCCGCGCTCCCGGCATGAAGTACCGCCATTACGCCCCCAAGGCCCCGGTGACTGTGGTGACGGGCCCGGGGGAGGGGACCGCCCGGTATATCCGGGAGCGGGCGGGGGAACATACGGGAGTCATCTGTTTTGACGAATTTGCGGAGGCGTTCCCCAACTGCGTGGTGGAGCCTATCGGTTCCGCCGCTGACAAGGCGGAGCAGGCCCGCCGGGTCTTCGATGCCCTCCGCGCCTTTGACGGGACCGCCGTGACCGCCATCTACGCCCAGTGTCCCGGGGACGCGGGGCTGGGGCTGGCGGTAGCCAACCGGCTGAAAAAGGCGGCGGGGTTTCAGATCGTGGATATAGGAGAGGACGGGATATGATCGTACTTGGCATCACCGGCCCCACCGGCGCGGGGAAGACCACGGCACTGGAGGTCCTGGCGGAATTGGGTTTCGAAATCGTGGACTGCGACGCGCTGTACTACCAGCTCCTGCGCACGGACGAGGCCCTGCGGCGTTCGCTGGAGGAAGCTTTCGGTACGGTGTTCCTACCGGACGGCAGTCTGGACCGCCGGGCGGTGGCGAAGCGGGTATTCGGCGACCCGGCGGAGCTGGCGAAGCTTAACAGCATCGTGTTTCCCGCCGTATCCGGGGCGGTGGAGCAAAAAATCAGAGATTGTTCACAAAAAGGACTTGCTATTGATGCCATCAATCTGGTAGAATCCGGAATGGGGAAGCTGTGCCGGGCCACGGTGGCCGTGATGGCCGCGCCTGCCACCCGATTGAGGCGCATTATGAGCCGGGATGGCCTCACCGAGGAGCAGGCCCGGGCCAGGATCGACGCGCAGAAGAGCGAAGACTGGTACCGGGAGCACTGCACCTTCCTCCTGGAGAATCAGGAAGAGAACTGGGACGCCTGCCAAGCGCTGATGCGTTCCTTTTTCCAAAATCTATTGGAGTTATTACAGAAGGAGAGCAAGACAATGGAAGCAAAAGAGTGGAAGAAGACCCTTCTCACCGAAAAGAAGAACGGCTATGACCGGATGCCCGCTCAGGAGCGGGAGGCCATGGACCGCTACTGCGAGGGCTACAAGGCCTTCCTGGACGCCGGTAAGACCGAGCGGGAGTGCGTCCGCGAGGGTATCCGCCTGGCGGAGGAGAAGGGATTCCGCCCCTACCATCGGGGCATGGAGCTGAAGACCGGGGACAAGGTGTACCTGGACAACCGGGGCAAGATGCTGCTGCTGGCGGTCATCGGCCAGAAGTCTCTGGCGGAGGGCGCACAGATCACGGCGGCCCACATCGACAGCCCCCGTCTGGACCTGAAGCCCACCCCCCTCTATGAGGCCGAGGAGCTGGCCTACCTGAAGACCCACTATTACGGCGGCATCCGCAAGTACCAGTGGGTGACCATCCCCCTGGAGCTCCATGGCATTGTGGCTTTGAAGGACGGCACCACCGTCCAGGTGGCCATCGGCGAGGGGAACGAGCCCAAGCTGGTGATCAACGACCTGTTGCCCCACCTGGGCGCGGAGCAGAGCAAGAAGACCCTGGCCGAGGGCATCACCGGCGAGCAGCTGAACATCCTGGTGGGCAGCGAGCCCATGGAGGGCGAGGAGAAGGACCGGGTGAAGCTGGCTGTGATGAAGCTGCTGTATGAGAAGTACCACTTCACCGAGGCGGACTTCATCTCTGCCGAGCTGGAGGCGGTGCCCGCGGTGAACGCCACGGACATCGGCTTGGACCGCAGCATGATCGGCGCCTACGGCCACGACGACCGGGTGTGCGGCTACGCCGCCCTCAAGGCCATGCTGGATCTGGACGAGGTCCCCGGCAAGACGGCGGTGTGCGTCCTGGCGGACAAGGAAGAGATCGGCTCCGTGGGCGTATCCGGCATGATGACGGCGGCCTTCGACACCTTCATGGAGGACCTGTGCGAGACCCAGGGCGTTCCCGTCCGGGCCTGCCTGGAGAAGAGCTTCTGCCTGTCCGCCGACGTGACGGCGGCCTTCGACCCCAACTTCGGGGATGTGTACGAGAAGAACAACGCCTCCTTCCTGAACTACGGCATCGGCCTGTGCAAGTACACCGGCAGCCGCGGCAAGGGCGGCGCGTCCGACGCCTCCGCCGAGCTGGTGGCCTATACCCGCCGGATCTTCGATGAGAACGGCGTCATCTGGCAGATGGCCGAGCTGGGCAAGGTGGACGCCGGCGGCGGCGGCACCGTGGCCTGCTACATGGCGAACCGGAACATCGACACCCTGGACGCAGGCGTGCCGGTGCTGGCCATGCACGCCCCCTTCGAGGTAGTCGCCAAGCTGGACTGCTACATGACCTACAAGGGCATGATGGCGGTGTACCTGAATTAAAGATACCTGAATAAATCGGTCCCTGCCGCTGCGGAAGCTCCCGTAAGGAAGCCGCCCAAACGGCAGGGACCGTTAAAAAAGTGAGAGAAATGGCTGTACGGACAACGAACATAACATATTGCGTCAAAGCGGACGGCTTCCATGGCGAGCTGTTCCGTCCCAAGAAGGACAGATATCCGGGAAAAGCGCTGATCTGCTTCGGAGGCAGCGACGGAAGATTTGAGCTGTCCCGGATGCTGGCCCACGTTTTTCAGGCCCAGGGGCTGACGGCGCTGGCACTGGCCTATGTGATGGAGGAGGGACTGCCCAAGCAGTTTTGCCGCGTCCCCATCGACCCGCTGGAGGCGGCGGCAAAGCGCCTGCACGGTATGGGATATGAGAGGGTCGGGCTGTGGGGGCTTTCCAAGGGGGCGGAGCTGGCGTTGACGGCGGGGAGCCTCCTGCCGGGGCTGGTCAATGCTGTGGTGGCGGTGTCGCCGATCAATACCGTGTGCCAGGGCTTTGTTATGGAACGGGGGATCGCGGTCGCGCCGGGGAGTACCTGGAGCTTTCACGGCGAGGAAGTTCCCTATACCGGCTTTGGCCTGGAGAAGTTTCCCCTCGGTCATGTGCTGAGAAAAAGCATCATGGCGCGTGAGGTGACCATGTACGACCTATATCTGCCTCTGGTAAAGTCTCCCGATCCCGCCGCGGCAATCCGGGCAGAGGAGATCACCGGTCCGCTTCTGCTGATTTCTTCCCGGATGGATACGATGTGGCCTTCCACGGAAGCGGCGGAGCGGATCATGGCCCGCTTGCGCGAAAAGCGGTTCTCTCATGCCTGTGAGCATTTGTGCTATGATCACGGCTGCCATCTGTTTGTTCCGATGGAATTGCGTCTTGCAAAATTTTTCAAGGGTGATCGGGGAAAAAACAGAGGGCTAGGCCGGAGGGCACGAATGGATTCCCTTATAAAAACACTGGAATTTGTTTCACGGTGGTGAGGGCGCGCGGACGCCTGCATAAAAGCAGGGGAGAGGCAGCGGTTCTGCGCTGCCTCTCCCCTTGTGCGTTTTTTAGTCAACAATATCTACGGAAACCTTCTGACCCATGCGCTGGGCGCAGGAGCGGACCAGGGTCCGGATCTCCTTGGCAATGCGGCCCTGACGGCCGATCACCTTGCCCATGTCCTCTGGGGCGACCCGCAGCTCCAGCGTCAGCTCCTGGGCGCCCTCCACCTCCGTCACCGTGACGGCGTCAGGGTTTTCCACCAGGCTTCTGGCGATATAGAGCAGCAGATCCTTTGCGCTGTGTTCTCTGACCTCGCCCATCAGAGTACGTCAACTTTCTTGAGCAGCGCGCGGACCGTATCGGTGGGCTGAGCGCCGGTTTTGATCCATTCTTTTGCGCGATCGGCGTCAATTTTGATCTCGGCGGGGGAGACGCAGGGATTGTAGGTGCCGATCTCCTCGATAAAGCGGCCGTCACGGGGATAGCGGCTGTCAGCCACGACGACGCGGTAGAAAGGAGCCTTTTTCGCGCCCATGCGGCGCAGTCTGATCTTAACCATGGTATTTGTTCCTCCAGTTTAGTAAAATAAATATTTGTTGTGTATGATAAATGCCGGGGCATTTACGACAATTTACTTGAGCCGCTTCTTCCGGCCAAAGCCGTGCATCTTGCTCA
This sequence comes from uncultured Oscillospiraceae bacterium, assembly GCA_910579485.1. Lineage (GTDB taxonomy): Bacteria > Bacillota > Clostridia > Oscillospirales > Oscillospiraceae > Pelethomonas. Next base: position 17,598 of record CAJTVO010000010.1, read on the forward strand.
TGCCGCCGATTTTTCCCAGTTGGGGCATCTTGCCCATCCCGAGGGGCATCTTCCCCTTGGAGAGGGAGCGGGTCAGCTGGAGCATCATCTCATACTGCTTGAGCAGCCGGTTGACGTCCGCAACCTCCAGACCGCAGCCTGCGGCCACCCGCCGCTTCCTGCTGGCGTCCAGCAAAGAGGGATTATTGCGCTCCTTGGGGGTCATGGAGAGGATGACGGCCTCCTGCCGGTTGAGCATCTTGTCATCAATCTGGGCGCCAGCCATCTGCTTGCCCAGCTGGCCGGGGAACATGGACAGCATCTGGTTGAGATCGCCCATTTTCCGCAGCTGGCGCATCTGCTCCATGTAATCGGTGAGGGTAAAGCGGTTCTTTTTCAGCTTCTCCTCCAGCTCCGCAGCCTTCTTTTCATCAAAGCTCTGCTCCGCCTTTTCGATGAGCGAGAGCATGTCGCCCATCCCCAGGATACGGGAGGCCATGCGGTCCGGATGGAAGGTTTCGATCATATCCAGCTTTTCGCCGGTGCCGATGAACTTGATGGGCTTGCCGGTGGCCGCCCGGATGGACAGGGCCGCGCCGCCCCGGGCGTCGCCGTCCAGCTTGGTGAGCAGCACGCCGTCGATGCCCAGCGCCCCGTCAAAGGCGGAAGCCGCGCTGACAGCATCCTGGCCGGTCATAGCGTCCACCACCAGGAGGATCTCGTTGGGGGTGACGGCGGCCTTGATCTTCTTCAGCTCCTCCATGAGCTGCTCGTCGATGTGGAGCCGTCCGGCGGTATCCAGCAGCACCGTATCGAACCCGTTCTCCCGGGCGTGGCGGACGGCGTGCTGGGCGATCTGGACCGGGTTGACCTGGCCCAGGGCGAAGACGGGGATATCCAGCTGCTGTCCCACAACCTGCAGCTGGGTGATGGCGGCGGGGCGGTACACGTCGCAGGCCACCAGCAGGGGGCGCTTGCCCAGCTCCCGTTTCAGGTAGCCCGCCAGCTTGGCGCCGTTGGTGGTCTTACCGGCGCCCTGGAGGCCCACCATCATGATGACCGTGGGGCCCTTGGAGGCGAAATGGACCTTCTCATTGCCGCCGCCCATGAGCTCGGTGAGCTCTTCGTTGACGATCTTGATGATCTGCTGGGCGGGGGTGAGGCTTTCCAGCACGTCCGCGCCCACGGCCCGCTCGGTGACTTTTGCTACGAAGTCCTTGACCACGCCGTAGCTGACGTCCGCGTCCAGCAGGGCGAGGCGGACCTCTTTCATGGCCTCCCTGACGTCGGCCTCGGTAACGCGCCCCTTGCCCCGCAGGCGTCGGAACGCGGCGTTCAGTTTCTCGGAAAGACCTTCAAATGCCATGGACTGTCACTCCTTATTCCTTTAAAGCCTGGGCCGCCCGGGTAATGGCGTCCGTCAGCTGATCGATGCGGGGGTCCTCATACTGCCGGTAGTTGATGGTCTTCAGCCTTCCGGCGGCGTCCTCGATGGCGGCGATGTGCTCCTGCATGAGGAGAAAGCGGCGGATGAGTCCAGTCTTGTCCTCCACCTCCTGCATGGCGGCCTCGGCGCGGACGATGACATCCCGGACGCCCTGGCGGCTGATGCCGCTGTTCTCGGCGATCTCGGTGAGGCTGAGGTCCTCATTGTAGTAGAGGTCGAAAAATTCCCGCTGTCTTTCAGTCAGGAGCTCCCCGTAAAAATCGAACAGCATCGTCATGCGGTAGGTTTGGTTTTTCACGGTGCGCCCTCCTCTGTGTAAAGCGCCTGCGCTTTACATGCCTGACTATCATAACTTATTTCCTTTGGATTGTCAAGGGGGAAAAGAAAATTTTCAAGGCAGAGGCTGAACCGCTTGTACGGTCCAGCCTGCTTCTCATTTGCTGCATTTGCTGTTGCGGGAGGGAGAAAGGTGTGGTAAAATGGGTAAGAAGGCTAAAAAAGGAGGGGATAGCGATGAAAAGATATGTGTGGCTGCTTGTTTTGCTGGCGGTTCTGACGCTCACTGCTTGCGGGGAGAACCAGCTTCCTCCAGAACCAGAGGAAGGCGTGCTGATCTATGCCGCGCTGAATCCGGTGACCGATAAGCTCACCCGCTCCATAGAGCGTTTCAACGAAAAGCACAAGGATGTGCAAATCGAGATACGGGATTACTCAGACGAAGGCGGTTTGGAGCGTCTACAGACCGAACTGGTTCTTGGGCAGGTCCCGGATATCATGGAACTGCGTTATTATGGAAAGTCCGGAGAAGATTTACGAAAACCATATGGTCAGAATCCTCTTCCAGGAAGTTATACAGGTCCTGCAGAAGGATACTGGATGCCCTATCGGCAGATGGCCCAGAAAGGATATCTGGAAGACTTGTGGCCCTATATCGAAAATGATCCCCAATTGGGACGTGATGCAGTATTAGAAGCGCCCTTAAAGGCTGCCGAGGTAAGCGGCAGTCTTTACATACTTTTTCAGAGAGTGGAGATATTTACCCTGATTGGACGGGAGAGCGTGGTGGGCGCGCGATACAGCTGGACACTGGACGATGTTATAGAAGCCTATGCCGCCATGCCGGAGGATTCCACCATCCTGCGGTACAATATGACAAAGCAGGAGGCTTTTTTCAACCTATTCAGTTATTCGCTGGAACGATTTGTGAATAGAGAGACTGGAAAGTGTTCTTTTGGCAGCAAAGGTTTTTATGACCTAATAGGATTTTTAGAAGGACTTCCTGATGAAGTTGACACAGAGAAAGCGCAGGAAACAGAAGAGGAGGTCATGCAGCGGATCAAGAATGGGACCCAAATGTTGGAAGGAATGTCGATCTCATGGCCGCGGGATATTGCCTTTTCGGACAGTATTTTTCAGGAACGGGCATCCTTTGCCGGTTATCCGATGGCAGATGGCAGCTCGGGCAGTTTTTTCTATCTGACGGGGACCGTTTTGGGTATGTCGTCCACCTGCCAAAACAAGGACGCTGCCTGGGAGTATATCCGCACGCTGATCACGCCACATACCCGCAAAAACAAAGGGAGTATCCTTTTCGCGCAAATTGCTAATACACCGGTCAATCTGAACGATTATGAAGCGATTTGCTGGTATGAACTGGAAATAATGGCTGATACAATCCGCATGTATCCCCAAAATCCGCTAGAACATATTCCACCGTACAGGCATTTTCGTTCCGGGCCGGAAATCCCTTTAATGGAACTGTTAACTGAGGAACATCTCCAGCGGCACAGAGACCTCATCGACCACACCACCCAGCTCTTCTGGCCGGAGGACGAACTGGCAAACATCGTCTGGGAGACCCTGGGCCCCTACTTCGCCGGGGACCGGACACTGGACGACACCATCGCCCTCCTCCAGAACCGGGTGGGGCTGTATTTGAATGAGCAGAAGTAGCGAGGGCTGGACCGCCGCGAGCGGTCCAGCCTGTTTCTCATTTGCCGCATTTGCTGTTGCGGGAGGGAGAAAGGTGTGGTAAAATGGGTAAGAAGGCTAAAAAAGGAGGGGATAGCGATGAAAAGATATGTGTGGCTGCTTGTTTTGCTGGCGGTTCTGACGCTCACCGCTTGTGGGGAGAACCAGCTACCGCCAGAACCAGAGGAGGGCGTGCTGATCTATGCTGCGCTGAATCCGGTGACCAATACGCTTGAAAAATTTGTGGCCCGCTTCAACGAAAATCATGAGGACGTGCAGATCGAGATACATGATTACTCAGATGAGGGAGGAAGAGAACGCCTCCAGACTGAGCTGGTCCTTGGACAGGTCCCGGATATTATGGAGTTGCGTTGCTATGGAAAAACCGGGGAAGAGTTGGGTGATGGGCTGGTAGGAAGTGTGCAGTTTCTCCCCGGAAGTTATGCAGGTTCCACGGACGGGTACTTTATGCCCTACCGGCAACTGGCACAGAAGGGCTATCTGGAGGACTTGTGGCCCTATATTGAAAACGATCCGGAATTGGGGCGTGAGGCAGTTTTAGAAGCGCCCTTAAAGGCCGCCGAAGTAAACGGCGGTCTTTACATGCTTTTTGAAAGGACGGAAATCTTCACCCTGATCGGGCGGGAGAGCGTGGTGGGCGCGCAATACGGATGGACGTTGGATGACATGATGGGTGCCTATGCCGACATGCCAGAGGGTTCCACCATCATGCGGTACAACATGACCAAAGGGGAGGTTTTTTTCAATCTGCTCTGTAACTCCCTGGAGCGTTTTATAGACAGGGAAGCCGGGGAATGCTCCTTTGACAGCGAGGAGTTCCGTGCCTTGGTCGCTTTTTTGGAGACGCTCCCTGATGAAGCTGACTATGCGGACATGCTGGAGGTGGAGGCAGAGGTCATGCGGAGGATCAAGAATGGGACCCAGATGCTAGAAGGAATGTCGATCTTCTGGCCACGGTGCATTAGTTATTCAGACAGCATTTTTCAGGAACGAGCCGCCTTTGTCGGCTATCCCATGGCGGATGGAAGCTCAGGCAGTTTTTTCTATCTGAAGGGAACCGTTCTGGCTATGTCTTCCACATGCCATAACAAAGAGGCGGCCTGGGAGTACATCCGCAAAATGATTACGCCGTACCTGCGTAAAAGCAAAGGTTCCATCGTTGGCAGTGGTCGCAGAGGCAGCAATATTCCGGTCAATCTGAACGATTATGAAGCGATCTGCTGGTACGAGCTGTATAACATGGCTGAGGCGCTCCGTTTGTATCCGAAAGATCCTCTAAAACGCTTTCTACTTCGGCATTTTCAATACGGGCCTGAGATATATTTGATGGACTTCCTGACAGAGGAGGACATCCAGCGGCACAGAGACCTCATCGACCACACCACCCAGCTCTTCTGGCCGGAGGACGAACTCTCTGATATCGTCTGGGACACCTTAGGCCCCTACTTCGCCGGAGACAAACCCCTGGACGACACCATCGCCCTCCTCCAGAACCGTGTGGGGCTGTATTTGAATGAGCAGAAGTAGCGAGGGCTGGACCGCGTTTGCCGCATTTAAGGGAGAAAAGAATCTTGAACAAAGTGAAAGCCAGCGTCTTTTCAGGCGCTGGCTTTTCTTCTGACCTTATAAGCCCCTCCTCTTAGGGAGTACCGCTCATGCCTTAATCAATGGAGAAATCCTCCTCCCGGAGCCGGGAGGTCTCCAGCTTGACGGGGCGGGGAGGCACGCGCTTGAGGGGGTCGTAGCGGAAGCGGGCGCAGTGGTACTCCATGGCCACGACGCCCTTCCGGGGACAGACCACCTCCCGCTCGTTGATGACGCTCCCCTTCTCGCAGTACGCGCACCGGGGCTCGATGTCCTTGCGGAACAGATTCATCGCCGGTCCTCCTCCCTTCCTGCCGCCGGGGCGGGCGGCTTACAGCGCATGGATGACCACCTTGTCCTCCTCCGCCGTGACGGCGATCTGGGTGACGGGATGGTCGTAGCTGTTGATGATCTCCAGAGCCAGGGCGTCCTCTACCTCCTTCTGGATGGTGCGGCGGAGATTCCGGGCGCCGTAAGCGGCGGAATAGGACTTCTTTACCAGGTGCTTCACCAGATCCTCGTCGTAGGAGAGGGTCAGGCCCTTCTCCTTCATGCTGGCCTTCAGCTCGTCCAGCATCAAGCGGGCAATGGGGCGGAAGTCCTCCTCGCTGAGCTTGTTGAAGCAGACGATCTCGTCCACGCGGTTGATAAACTCCGGGCGCAGGAACTGCCGCAGGGCCTTCATGGCCCGGTCCTGATCCAGCTCGCTGGCCGACTTGTTGAAGCCCACCGTCCCCTCCTTCCGGTCACTGCCGGCGTTGGAGGTCATGACGATGACCGTATTCTCAAAGTTCACCTTCCGGCCGTGGGCGTCGGTGATCTGGCCGTCGTCCAGGATCTGGAGGAGCACGTTCAGCACGTCGGGATGGGCCTTCTCGATCTCATCGAAGAGGACCACCGAATAGGGCTTGCGGCGGATCTTCTCCGTCAGCTGGCCCGCCTCGTCATAGCCCACATAGCCCGGAGGGGAGCCGATGATCCGGGACACGGAGTGCTTCTCCATGAACTCGGACATATCCAGGCGGATGAGGCTCTCGGGAGCGTTGAACAGGTCGTCCGCCAGCTGCTTCACCAGCTCCGTCTTGCCCACGCCGGTACTGCCCACAAAGATGAAGCTCACCGGCTTATGCTTGGGAGAGATGCCCACGCGGTTGCGGCGAATGGCGGCGGACACGGCGTCGATGGCCTTGTCCTGGCCCACCACCTTTTTCTTCAGGCGCTGGTCCAACTCGCTCAGGCGCTTGAACTCCTCCTCCCGGATCTTGCTGGCGGGGATCTTGGTCCACAGCTCGATGACCCGGGCCAGGTTGTCCATGGTCAGCTGGGGCTGTCCCTGGGCGTTGAGCTCGTCCAACTCGGTCTGGAGCTGGAGCTCGCGGCTTTTGAGCTCCGCCATGCGCTCGAAGTTGGGCTCCTCGGCGGCTTCCAGGAGCTCACGCTCCTTTCCGTAGTCCGCCAGCTCCCGGGTGATCTCCTGGCGGCGGTTGATGCCCGCGTCCTTGAGGTTCATATCAGAGCAGGCCTCGTCGATCAGGTCGATGGCCTTGTCGGGCAGGAAGCGGTCGGTAATGTACCGCTCGCTCAGCAGCACCGCCTGACGCAGGATACCCTCAGGGATCTTCACCCCGTGGAAGGTTTCGTAATAGTGGGCGATGCCCCGGAGGATGTTCATGGTGTCCTCTAGATTGGGCTCGTTCACCGTCACTGGCTGGAAGCGGCGCTCCAGGGCGGTATCCTTCTCAATGTGCTTGCGGTACTCGGTGAAGGTTGTGGCGCCGATGACCTGGATCTCCCCACGGCTCAGGGCCGGTTTGAGGATGTTGGCGGCATTCATGCTGCCCTCGGCGTCACCCGCGCCCACGATGCTGTGGACCTCGTCGATGACCAGGATGATGTTGCCGCACTTGCGGATTTCCTCGATAAGGCCCTTCATCCGGCTCTCGAACTGGCCGCGGAACTGGGTGCCCGCCACCAGGGCGGTGAGGTCCATCAGGTAGACCTCCTTGTCCCGGAGCTTGAAGGGCACCTCCCGGTTGGCGATGCGCTGGGCCAGGCCCTCGGCGATGGCGGTCTTGCCCACGCCGGGTTCGCCGATGAGGCAGGGGTTGTTCTTCTGGCGGCGGTTTAGGATCTGGATCACGCGCTCGATCTCCTGCTCCCGGCCCACCAGGTGGTCCAGCTTCCCGGCCTTGGCCCGCTCGGTGAGGTTGATGCAGTAGCTGTCCAGATACTTCCGCTTGGGCTTGTCGGACTTGCGTTCCTTGGCCTCGTGGGGCCGTCCGGCGCTGTCTCCGGCGGGGGCGGGGGTCTCCTGGGAATTGCCGAAGAGGCGGTTGAGGAAGGGGAAGGTGGCGGTCTTGCCGTCCTCGCCATCCTCATCGCCGGCATCGTCCTCCTTGGGGATCAGGCCCTCCATGGACTCCGCGCCCCCGAAGGCGCTCATCATTTCATCATTGATCATATCCAGGTCCTCGTCGGTGATGCCCATGCGGCGCATCATCTCCCCTACCTGGGGCAGGCCGATCTCCTTGGCGCACTTCAGGCAAAGCCCCTCGTTGACGGATTCGCCTTTTTCCATTTTCGAGATGAACACCACGGCGATCCGCTTCTTACATCTCGTACACATGGTCGGTTGCATAGCTCTTCTACCTCCATGGCCGCCCGGGGGCGGCGCAATATATCTTATTCTTTATATCAAATCATCCACGCCATAGCATGAACAAATTGAAAATTTTCTTAAATTTTTATTTGCCAGTCCCGGCGATCCACCCGGGCAGGAGCCCCAGGACGATGGAACCCTCCGCCATTTCCGGCGTGATGACGCCCATATGGCACAGCACCCAAAGGGCAAGGCACACCAGAACAAGGCCCTTCGCAAGCCCCGCCAGGGCTCCGCCCAGCTCGTTGAGCTGCCGGACGCCGGGCAGCTTTTCTACGATCCGCAGGGTCCGGGCGACAATGCGGAACACCGTGCTGAGGATCACGAACAGCGCCGCGCACAGAATGGACCGCAGCACATCCTGCACCAAGGTATCCAGCACCCTGTCCGCCATATCCCTGCCCAGCTCCTCCAGAGGGGCCAGCAGCGCGCCGCCCAGGGGCTCCCCCTGGGGAAGCAGCCCGTCCAGGGCGTCCTGTGCCTTCTCGCGAATGAAGTCGTTGGGAATCGCGTCCAGTACCTGATTCAGATCCTGGCGCAGGTCCTCCACGGACGAGACCTCCTCGCCCTTGGCAAGCTCTTGGGCGCGCTCCTCGATAGCCGCGTAGGTAGCGGGGCGCAGATAGCGGTCCACAATCTCCGGCGCGGCGGCCCGGGCGATCTGGGAGGAGAAGCCCACCGCCAGCACCATGGCCGCAAGGCCCACCAGGGTACGGATCAATCCGTGCTTCCAGCCAGCCGCGGTAAAGGCGATCAATACCACGGCGATTACGATGTCTATCATAACAGATATGTTCAAAAAACGCTATCCCCTTTCTTATGGAAAAATGCCGCATTTTATGCCGTTTTCCAGTTAAATTCGTCTCCTAATTGCCATACGGCAACGCTCAGGGCAGAAACCGCCAGGCGTAGGAGCCGGAGATCATCAGGACCGTGCCGTCCTCCTCCACCCGGAGCTGTCCGGCGTAGTCCGTATCCGTGAGGCGGGCCGCCTCCGTCAGATCCCGGTGGTAGAGGACCATCCCGTCGCCGTAGAGCACCGCCAGATAGTCCCCTCCGGCGGCGATGTCCAGCACCTCCTCGGTCAGCTCCAGGGAGGCCAGCTCCTGGCCGTCAAGGCCGTAGGTGGTGAGGGTGCAGATGTTGCCCGCCTGGTACCGCCCCAGCAGCAGGGCGCAGAAATCGTCCCCGTCCAGGGCGTAGTCGTGGAGGTGCAGATTGCCGTAGGCCCGGTCCAGCAGCGTCTCCCCTTTCAGCGTGGTGATGGTCAGGCGCTTGTCGCACAGGCTCACCACGCGGCCGCCCTTGCAGCGGAAGTCCATCACCAGGCCGTCCCGGATGACGGCCTCGCCGGTGGGCTGGCTGCTGTGGCTGTTCAGGTCGTATACCCGCAGGCGGCTGGCGAAAACGCCGTCCTGGGTATCCAGGGTCACCGCCAGCAGGCTCCGTCCATCCTCGGTGACCACCGCGTCGCTGATGTAGTTGTCATGGGAGTCCAGGCTGTAGAGCAGGGTCCCCTCCCCGTCGTAGACGGAGACGGAGGTCTTGTATCCCGCCTTCTGCCCCGTCACCGCCAGGTAGTCCGAGCGATTGAAGCGGGCAGAGAAAAACTGGAGGCCCCGCTCCGTCTCCAGGGTGCGGTTCAGTCCGTTCTCATCCAGGATGTAGATGGCACCTCCGCCTACGTCGCACACGGAGGCGTACCGCTTCCCTACGGACAGCTGGGGGCTGGCCATCCCAAGGGACAGGTCGTAGAGCAGTTCGCCGCCGTCGGAAATGAGCTGGGCGGTGTTGGGATTCACCACCAGCAGGCTGGAGCCCAGCCGTCCGTAGCGGTTGGCGGAGTCGGCGGCGTAGGTGTAGACGTCCTTGGTACTGCTGCTGTCACCGTACATCAGCCAGCGGCGCAGGGAGGCCATATGGCCTCCGCCCTCCATGGCGGTCATGGCCGCCACCGCCAGCACCACGCACAGGACCAGCGCCAGGGTGACGAGGCGTCCCGGCAGGCCGGGCTTCTTTTTTGCCGGTCTATCCGGATTTTTTTCACTCTTCTTCGTCATTGAGCCGTTCATCCTCATACCACAGTTTCGTCAGGTACAGTCCGCCGGGGGGCACCGTGGGGCCCGCCAGGGTGCGGTTGCCGCTGGCCAGGATGACGGGGATGTCCTCCGGCGTCAGCTTGCCCTCGGCGGCGTAGAGCACGGTGCCGGTGATGGCTCGTACCATATTATACAGAAACCCGTTGGCGCATACCTTCAATTCCAGAAGGTCGCCGCTGCGGGTAACATGGCAGTAGTGAATGGTGCGGACGGTGGTTTTGGTCTCCGTGCCCACGCTGCGCACGGCCCGGAAGTCGTGGGTCCCCTCGAAGGCCCGGGCCGCCCGGTCCATGACCGATTCGTCCAGCTTCTTAGGGTAGAAGTAGGCCCGGTGGACGTAGAAGGGGTTGCGGATGCGGGAGTTGAAGATCCGATAGGTATACTCCTTTTTCAGGCAGGAGCCGATGGCGTTGAAGTCTTCCGCCACATCGAAGGCTTTGCAGACCACGATGTCCTCCGGGAGCCGCCCGTTGGCGGCCAGAGGGAAGCGGTCGCAGGGGATGGTGGAGCTGGTGCGGAAGTTGGCGATATAGCGCTCGGCGTGGACGCCTGCGTCTGTGCGGCCGCAGCCCGTTACTTTGATCTTTTCACCGCACAGGGCGGTGAGGGCTTTTTCTAACGTTTCCGCCACCGTGGCTTCGGTTTTTTGGACCTGCCAGCCGTGGTAGGCGGTTCCATTGTACATCAGCTTCAAGGCTATATTTCTCATCGGCGGTTCCTTCTGCGGCCCCCGGGGGGCCGCCTCTGCTTTTATCTGTTCGACAGCCCGGGGTCACTTTTGCCCCGCGGCAAAAGTGACCAAAAACGCGCTTAAACCCGTGGGGCGGCCTCTGGCCGCCTTAGGGCTGGGGCCGCTTTCAGCGGCCTAACGCCTGGCGGTTTAAGAATCCCTTAATTATGGGGGAGTTTAGTTACGCTACGACCTTCGGATTTCCGGACTATCGTCAGTGCTCTGGGCCGATGCCAGATGGTGCTTCTGCGCACAGTTCTACCGATAGTGCTGGTTGCCGCGCGGCACGCGGCACGAAAGTCTGGAGCGGGGGGTGTTGATTTGTTGGATGCTGCGTTAAAACAGGGGGCCTTACAGCCCGAATCGTCCCAGCACTCCAACCAAAATCGCTCCATAGGCCAGAAGGACCAGATAATCCCTGGGCTGATAATGCAGCACATGGAGCTTCGTCCGCCCGGCGTCGCCGTGGTAGCAGCGGCATTCCATGGCTATCGCCAGCTCGTCCGCCCGGCGGAACGCGCTGATGAACAAGGGCACCAGAATGGGCACCAGCGCCTTCGCGCGCTGGAAGATGCTCCCGCTCTCAAAGTCCGCCCCGCGGGCTTTTTGGGCGGACATGATCTTATCCGTCTCCTCAATGAGCGTGGGGATGAACCGCAGGGCGATGGACATGATCATCGACAGCTCGTGGACCGGGACCTTGATCTTCTTCAAGGGAGCCAGCAGGGTCTCCAGACCATCGGTCAAAGAGATAGGGCTGGTGGTATAGGTCAGCAGGAACGTCCCCATGATCAGCATGGTGATCCGGAGGACCATGAAAAAGGCGGTGAAAACGCCCTCCTTCGTGATCTTGAAGATCCAGAAGGACGCCAATATCTCGCCGGGGGTATAGAACAGGTTCAGGACCGCCGTGAAGCAGATGATGAACAAAATGGGCTTCAGTCCCCGCACCAGGGCCTTGGGCGCCACGCCGGAGACTTTGACCCCTATGATGAGCAGGCCTGCCACCAGGGCGTAGGAGACGAAGCCCTGGGCGCAGAACAATATCACGATATACAGGACCGTCAGCAGGATCTTCGTCCTGGGGTCCAGGCGGTGGGCCAGGGAATTTCCCGGGAAATACTGGCCTAGGGTGATATCCTTCAGCATCAGGCCCTCCCCCCTTTCAGCGCCGACAGGGCGGCGCGCAGGTCCGCTACCGTATAGACCGCCGGGTCCACCGGGACCCCCCGTTTGACCAGCTCCATGGCCACCTGGGTCACCTGGGGCACGTTCAGGCCCACGTCGATGAGCTCCTGGGCGCGGCTGAACACCTCGTGGGGCATGCCGGACATGACCACCCCGGCGTTGGCCAGAACCACGATGCGGTCCACATTCTCCGCCACCTCGTCCATGCTGTGGCTCACCATGACCACGGTGGTACCCTTCTCCTTATGATAGGCGCGGATGTTCTCCAGCAGGCTCTTCCGGCCCGCCGGGTCCAGACCGGCGGAGGGCTCGTCCAGGATCAGGACCTCCGGCTCCATGGCGATCACTCCCGCGATGGCCACCCGGCGCTTCTGTCCGCCGGAGAGGTCGAAGGGGGATTTCTCCAGCAGCTCCTCCTCCAATCCCGCAAAGGCGGCGGAGGCGCGGACCCGGCGGTCGATCTCCTTCTCGTCCAGGCCCATATTCTTCGGGCCGAAGGCGATGTCCTTATAGGCGGTCTCCTCAAAGAGCTGGTACTCCGGATACTGGAATACCAGTCCCACCCGGAAGCGGACGTCCCGTATCTTTTTCGGCTCCGCCCAGATGTCTCGGTCACCCAGCAGGATCCTTCCGCCGGTGGGCTTCAAAAGGCCGTTGAGATGCTGGATGAGGGTGGATTTCCCGGAGCCGGTATGGCCGATGACGCCCAGGAACTCCCCCTGATAGATCTCCATATTCACGTCCTTTACCGCGCTGCGGCAGAAGGGCGTGTTTTCTCCGTAGGTGTGGGTCAGATTTTCCACACGAATAATGGGTTTCAAGCTTATTTCCTCCGTGTTCAGGCATACAGTCTTTTCTTTCAAAGGCTTTCGGCAATGGCCCCGGCGCACTCCTGTATCCCCAGGGCGTCCAAGGGCACGTCGAAGCCGTCCTGCCGCAGGCCGTGGAGCAGCTCCACCGTATGGGGCGCGGCCAGGCCGATGGCGCGAAGCTCCTCCACCCGGACCAGGACCTCCTTCGGCGCGCCGTCCATGGCCACCCGGCCTCCGTCCATCACCACCACCCGGTCCGCCATGGCGGCTTCGTCCATGTGGTGAGTGATCAGGACGATGGTGATGCCTTTTTCCCGGTTCAGCTTCCGGACCGTATCCAGCACCTCCCGGCGGCCCAGGGGGTCCAGCATGGCGGTGGATTCGTCCAGGACGATGCAGGCGGGTTCCATGGCGATGATCCCCGCGATGGCGATGCGCTGCTTCTGACCGCCGGAGAGGTGGTGGGGGGCGTGGAGGGTGAAATCCTCCATCCCTACCGCCTTCAGGGCGGCGGCAACACGGCGCTGGATATCCTCCGTGGGCACGCCCAAGTTCTCCGGGCCGAAGGCCACGTCCTCCTCCACCACGTTGGCGACGATCTGGTTGTCCGGGTTCTGGAACACCATGCCCACCCGGCGGCGGACCTCCAGCAGAAGGTCCTCATCGGAGGTGTCCATGCCGTCCACCCAGACCTTGCCGCCAACCGGCAGCAGGACCGCGTTCATGTGCTTGGCCAGAGTGGACTTGCCAGAGCCGTTGTGGCCCAGGATGACGGTGAAGCTTCCCCGGGCAATGGAGAGGTCCACGCCCTTGAGGGCCTGCACCGGCTCCTTGCCCTCATCGGGGGGATAGGAGAATGTCAAATCCTCGGTTTTTATGATTTCCGTCATGAATGTTCCTCGCTGTCTATAATGTGATCCAATACCGGCGGATCCTGCCGGAGTTTCCCAGGCCGTGCGTATCCTCCACCTCGTTCTCCAGCACGCCGCCGTTGGCGAGGATGGTTTTCTCTGAGCCGGGGTTTCCCTGATGGTCGCAGGTCAGCAGGACCCGCTCCTCCCCCGCCGCCCGGCATTTTTCCAGGGTCAGGCGCAGCTGCTCCTTGGCGTACCCCTTCCGCCGCTCCGATGGGCGGATGCTGTAGCCGATGTGTCCGCCGTACTGGAACACAAAGTCCGACAGGGGGCTGGGACGGTAATTGATAATGCCCACCACCCGGCAGTCGGATCGCCGGACAGTCAGCCAAGTGTGGGAGGGTAGCCAGCCCTTGCGCTTTTCCCGGCCCCGGAAGTCCAGCCACTCCTCGTAGGTCTCTGCATTTTCCAGACCTGAACAGCCTTCGAAGTCGCTGCCGTACTCCAGCATCTCCGCCTTGAAATCCATGACCTGATCCTTATATTCCATGGTAGGTTCAACTAATTCCAAAATGTCCATAACATGAAACCTCCTTATAAATCCAGGCGCAGCCCTTTTCAACAGCAACCAGAACAGACAGCCGCAGAATACGCCAAGAGTGTTTAACAAAATGTCGTCGATATCAAAGGCCCGGCCCACGCACAGCTGCCAGCACTCAACAAAGGCGGTGATGCAGAGGCCGGTGGGAAGCGCACGCTTCCAGGTATATCCCCGCCACAGGAGGGCGGCGAAAAAACCGAAGGGCACGAACATGATAATGTTCCCCAGCAGCATGTAGCTCTGCCAAAATCCGCCCTCGAAGCAGCGTCCCGGAACCAGATTCCAGCTTCCCAGTGTGAAGAAGGGCGCGTGGTCCGGCACCAGTCCCTGGAGGAGCGGCAGCCAGTTGAACCATCCTGGCGTCAGGGTCAGCACCGCCATACCGCCGCAAAACAGCCAGAACAGGAGCATCGCCGCCTCCCGCAGGCGGGAGCTGGAGAGCCCCTTCCCTGCCAGACGCCGGAGGCGCCAGGGATGAAGGGCCAGGAACATCAGCGCGGCCAGCAGGAATCCCGGAAACATGCGGATGATGTAACGCAGAGTGTCCTCCACAAATATAGAGTAAAGGACGTGCATGCTACCTGTCCCCCGTCCAGCGGCCCGTGGCACCGCAGGGCAGGACCAAGCCGGTCTCCGACACCGGCAGTCCGATCTCATCGCTGACGGTGCGTCCCCCGAATTTGCGGGAAACCACCGTTTCCAGGATGTAGGTCAGCACGCTGGGAGCCAGGCCGGTGGTGTAGGAGTTGATAATAATGAAGAGGGGCTCGTCCGAGAGGACACCGGCGCACAGCTCCACGAAGGGGTACAGGTTGTCCTCCAGCTTCCAGACCTCGCCGGTGGGTCCCCTCCCGTAACTGGGCGGGTCCATGATGATGGCGTCATAGCGGCGGCCCCGGCGGATCTCCCGCTCCACGAATTTGGCGCAGTCGTCCACGATCCAGCGGATGGGGGCCTCCTCCAGGCCGGAGGCCCTAGCGTTCTCCCGGGCCCACTGAACCATGCCCTTGGCGGCATCCACATGGCAGACGCTGGCTCCGGCGGCGGCGCAGGCCACGCTGGCGGCTCCGGTGTAGGCGAAGAGGTTCAGCACACTCACTGGACGTCCCGCGCGCTTGATCTGCTCCTGGGCAAACTCCCAGTTCACCGCCTGCTCCGGGAAGAGGCCGGTGTGCTTGAAGTTCATGGGCTTTACCTGGAAGGTCAGGTTTTTATAGCGGACCTGCCACTGGCCGGGAAGCCTTCCCTTCTCCCAGCTGCCGCCTCCGGCGCTGGAGCGGAGGTAGCGGCCATCGGGGCGCTTCCAGCCGTGGTGGCGGCGGGGGGTGTTCCAGATGGCCTGGGGATCCGGGCGCACCAGGAGCTTGTCCCCCCAGCGTTCTAATTTTTCTCCGCTGCCGCAGTCCAGCAGTTCGTATTCCTTCCAGCCGTCGGCGATCCACATGGGTTTTTCCTCCGTTTATAGAAAATCACTTTATTATATACCAGGTATTGGCTACCGTCAACAAAAGAAGAGTAAAATTTTTGGGCGATTTTACAAGAAAATCTACCGGTTTCTTTTCGATACCCCGGGGGCTCCGCGCCCCCGGACTCCTCGCCTACTTTTGCCACGCGGCAAAAGTAGGCAAAAATGCGTTTAGGAAACGGTGAACTTTGCAAGGGATTCCCTCAGGATATCGTGGGTGATGCCCTTTTCAGATGGGTTATTGATGGTCAGCTGCCACTTTTGGGACTGCATGGGGCTACCTCCTCTTTCGTGATCCTACTTTCTACAATTCTACAGGAGCCGGTAAAGGGTAATACTGGCCTTTACCGGCTTTGCAGAACCAGCTACCGCCTGCGCTTCCGCTCACGGGGCGGGGAAGCGGGAGGCGATGGTGGGGGACGATTACGAAAGAGATAGCACTAGGGACGGTGGCGGCACGTCCAGCACTTTACGCCCCAGTTGGAGCATGGGCAGGATGTGTCAAGGGCTGGTGGAGCAGAAAAATTATTTACCATCTGACCCCTCAAAAACGCCGTATCCTTCCTGTTCTTCCAGAGTACGCATCACGGAATACATACAGTCAACACATGGGTCAGACGGATCAGCCCCCGGTATCCCAACACAAGGGTATGTCTCAAGAATATTCCTAAAGATACAAGGATCAGACATGGCTTAGAACTTCACAGGCGTAAAGCCGACAATATAGCCGCGAGGGCCGAAATCGGCCTCATACTCGATGTTGAGCTTGATGTCAGCATAGGGGATCAGGGAGGGGTCCAGGGTCAGGGTCAGAGCCATGAGACCATCCACACCACGATCCGGCCCGGTGTAGTGGATATGGTTGAAGTTGTACTCCTTGCATTATAGAGTAGTAGTTATTAGAGCCCCACTCCAAGGGAAGTGCTACACTGTAAGGGATGCTATGGGCCTTACCAATCACTTTGATTTCCATTTTCTTAGTCTCCTTACGACTTTTTTCGAACAGGTGGCCCGTTCTAATAGAATTATAAATCAGCCCCCGCCGGAAAAAATCCCCGCCGAAATAAAGATACCCCTGTTCAAAAGGACGGTTTTCAAGTATAATGGCCTTATCTTATAAGGGGGAAAACATATGGATATTCAATCGTTCTGTTCCGCAGCCTCTCCGCTGGTGGAGACGGCGCAGGGCCCGGTGCGCGGGTATCGGGAGGGGGAGGTAGAGGTCTTCAAGGGCATCCCCTACGGCCGGGCCGGGCGGTTCCGCGCGCCGGAGCCGGTCCCCGGGTGGAGGGAGCCTCTGGACGCCACCAGCTACGGTTGCGTCTGTCCGCTGCTGAGCATGGAGAAGCCCGCCGGGGAACTGCTGATGCCCCACCGCTACTGGGTCCAGAACGAGGACTGCCTGAACCTGAACGTCTGGACCCCCGGCGGCGGGGGGAAGCGTCCCGTTCTGGTCTGGCTCCACGGCGGCGGCTATTTTGCCGGGTCCTCCATCGAGCAGGTAGCCTACGAGGGCGGGAACATGGCCCGTCTGGGGGACTGCGTGGTGGTCTCCCTGAACCACCGGCTGAACATCCTGGGTTATTTCGATCTGTCGGACTTCGGCGCGGCCTATGAGCACTCCGGCAACGCGGGCGGGGAGGACATCGTGCTGGCCCTGCGCTGGGTGCGGGAGAACATCGCGGCCTTTGGCGGCGACCCGGAGAACGTCACCGTCTTCGGCCAGTCCGGCGGCGGGGCCAAGGTGACCACCCTTTTGCAGACCCCGGCGGCGGACGGCCTGTACCACCGGGGCGTGGTCATGAGCGGCGTGATCGGCCCTCTGCTGGCGGACGGCACCGGCAGTGTCCGGGAGTGCGCCGTGGCCATGATGGCCGAGCTGGGCGTCTCCGGCGTGGAGGGCCTGGAGCGGGCGCCCTACGCCCAATTGGCGGCGGCCTATAACAAGGTCAGCCCGGCCCTCAAGGCCCAGGGGAAGCCCGTAGGCTGCACGCCCTCTCCCGACCGGACCTATCTGGGGGACCCGCTGGCCAACGGCGCTGGCTTCCGCCCCGAGACGTTGAAGGTCCCCCTGATGGTGGGCACGGTCTTTGCGGAGTTCCTGGGCTTCATGGGGGACACCGGCGCGGCGGTGGAGGACCTGTTCACCCCGGAGGAGACGGCGGGCCTTCTGCCCCTGTTCCGCGCCGCCTATCCGGGCCGGCCGGACCGGGACCTGCTGGTGCTGGACACGCTTTTCCGCGCGCCCACCATCCAGTACGTCAAGGCCCGGGCGGGGCAGGGGGGACGGGTATTTAGCTACCTGTTCCAGCAGGACTTCCCCATCAACGGCGGCAGCAAGGCGTGGCACTGCGCGGACATCCCCTTTTTCTTCCACAACGCAGAGATGGTCCCCGTGTGCCGCTTCCCGGGGGCGGCGGCGCTGGAGGAGCGGATGTTCCAGGCGCTGATGTCCTTCGCCCGCGCGGGAAGCCCCTGCGTGGAGGGCTGGTCCGAGAGCACGCCGGAGGAGGAGCACACCTGGCTCTTTGGTCCCGACTGCCGTCAGGAGACCAACTTCGACCACCGCCTCATTGAGGCGTGGCAGCCCCTATCCATGGAGATGATGGAGCGCATGGCCCGCGCCGGGGCCCAGATCCAGCATTGACGCGCAAAGACCCGACGCGCCCGGAGCGCGTCCCGGATGGAGGAAACGCTATGAAGCAAAAGAACTGGGCCGCGCTGGCCGTGCGGATCGTCCTGCTCCTGGCGGGACTGACCATCGCCCACCTGGGGGTGGCGCTGTTCCTGCGGTCGGACCTGGGGTCTGACCCGTTCAACGTGCTGGTGCAGGGGCTTTACCGGGTCCTGCCCTGGCCCGGGTGGATGACCCATGGGCGGGTCCATCTGCTGGTATGCCTGCTCATCGTGCTGGTTCTGCTGGGGATCGCCCGGAGCTATGTGCGGGTGGGCACCCTGCTGTGCATGGCCCTGGGAGGGCCCATCATCGACGTATGGAACGCCGTCCTGGCCGCGGCCCTGCCGCCGGATATGACGGGTATTGGCTGGCGGGTATTGGAGCTGGTGCTGGGGTGTATCATCCTTGCCTTCGGCATGACGCTGGTCATCTGCTCCGAGGCTGGCACCGGGCCCAACGATCTGGTGGCCGTGGTCCTCAGCGACCGGACCAGGAAGCCTTTCGGCCCGGTCCGGGTGGCGGTAGACGCCGGCTTTGCCGCCCTGGGCTGGGTGCTGGGAGGCGTGGTCGGCGTAGGGACGCTGGTATGCGCCGGACTGGTGGGGCCCTGCGCCCAGGTATGTATGCCGGTAAGCCGCCGGATCTGCGATGCCTGCCTGAAAGGCGTTAAGGGCCTGCGTACATAGGCTCAGCCCGTGAGCCGCCCCTTGGGCGGCTTTAGCTGGGGCGGCCTGTGGCCGCCTAACGTCTGGACTCCGCGGCCTTTGAAAAGGCCGGCGAAACTTTTAATGGTGAGGAGATTGGTATGGGGTATATTTATACATCGGCGGACCAGCTGATCGGCAGGACGCCGCTGCTGGAGCTGTCCCGCCTGGAGCGGGAGGAGGGCCTGGAGGCCCGTATTCTGGCGAAGCTGGAATACTTCAACCCGGCGGGGAGCACCAAGGACCGTGTGGCCAAGGCCATGATCGACGATGCCGAAGCCCGGGGGCTGCTGGGCCCCGGCTCGGTCATCATCGAACCAACCTCCGGGAATACCGGCATCGGCCTGGCCTCCGTGGCGGCGGCCAGGGGCTACCGGACCATCATCGTCATGCCGGAGACCATGAGTATGGAGCGGCGTCTGCTGATGGGCGCTTACGGTGCGGAACTGGTGCTCACCGAGGGGGCGCGCGGCATGGCGGGAGCCATCGCCCGCGCGGAGGAGCTGGCGAAAGAAATTCCCGGCAGTTTCATCCCCGGGCAGTTCACGAACTCCGCCAATCCCGCCGCCCACCGCGCCTCCACCGGCCCGGAGATCTGGGAGGATACCGGCGGCAGGGTGGACATTTTCGTGGCGGGGGTAGGCACCGGCGGCACCATTACCGGCGTGGGGCGGTATTTAAAGGAGAAGGACCCGGCGGTGCGGATCGTGGCGGTGGAGCCTTCGGATTCCCCCGTCCTCGGCGGGGGTAAGGCCGGTCCGCACCCCCTACAGGGCATCGGCGCGGGGTTCGTCCCCGAGGTGCTGGATACCGGTATCTACGATGAGATCATCCCCGTGTCCGGCGAGGACGCCTATGCCGCCGGACGGCGGGTGGGCCGGACCGAGGGCGTGCTGGTGGGGATATCCTCCGGCGCGGCGGTGTGGGCCGCCCTGACCCTGGCCCGGCGGCCTGAGAATCGGGGGAAGACCATCGTGGCCCTGCTGCCCGACGCGGGGGAGCGGTATCTCTCCACGCCCATGTTTGCGGAATGAAGGCGGAATAAAGCGCCAACGGGGGTTGTCAAAAGCCTAAAGCCAGTATATAATGTCGAAAGCGCCCCCGGCGGGACCGGCTGGGCGGAAAGGAGAAACGATATGCCCATTACATTTGCCATCTGCGGCTGCGGCAGCCGTGGACTGGAGGCCTACGCCTCTTATCAGAAGCTCCATCCGGAGGAAATGCAGATCGTGGCGGGAGCGGACTGCCGCCCGGGCCGTCTGGCATTGCTGCGGGAGTGGTACGGGGTACCGGAGGATAAGTGTTTCAATTCCGATGAGGAGCTGCTGGCCCAGCCGAAGCTGGCGGACGTGATGCTCGTCGCCACTCAGGACCGGCAGCACGTGCCCACCGCCCTGAAAGCGTTGGACAAGGGCTACCACGTCCTGCTGGAGAAGCCCATCTCCCCGGATCTGGGCGAGTGCCTCCAGCTGCAGCGGAAGGCCCAGGAGACCGGACGGACCGTCGTGGTCTGCCATGTCCTGCGCTACGCGCCCTTCTACGCGGCCATCAAGGATCTGCTGGACAAGGGCGCTCTGGGCAAGCTGGAGACCATCGACGCCGTGGAGCACGTGGCCTACTGGCACCAGGCCCACAGCTTTGTCCGGGGCAACTGGCGCCGGACGGATGAGACCAGCCCCATGATCCTGGCCAAGAGCTGCCACGATATGGACATCCTCCGCTGGCTGGCAGGGGACCGGTGCCTGAAGGTCCAGAGCTTCGGTTCCCTGGATCACTTCCGCCGGGAGAACGCCCCCGATGGCGCGGCGGCGCGCTGTCTGGACGGCTGCGCCTGCAAAGAGCAGTGCCTCTATGACGCGGAGAAGATATACATCACCGGTACCCATTGCGGCATCCAGCACGGCAAGACCGGCTGGCCCAATAACGTGGTCACCGGCGGGCCTCCCACGGAGGAGGCTCTGCGGGAAGCCCTGCGCACGGGTCCCTATGGACGGTGCGTGTATCACTGCGACAACGACGTGGTGGACCATCAGACGGTGAGCGCGGTCTTTGCCAACGGCGTGTGCGCCACCTTCACCATGACCGCCTTCACGGATACCAGCCGCCGGACCATCAAGCTTACCGGCACCCTTGGGGAACTGGAGGGCGACCTGGAGGCCAACACCATCCGCGTGCGCCGCTTCGGCCAGCCGGAGGAGATCATCGATCTGGCAGCCGGGACCAGCGAGTTCGCGGGACACGGCGGCGGCGACGCAAGGCTGACGGAGCAGTTCTGCCGCCTCATCGCCTCCGGCGGCGGTGACGCCCTGACGGGTATCGACGTCTCAGTGGAGAGCCACGTAATGGCCCTGGCCGCAGAGGCCTCCCGTCTCAGCGGCGGCGAGACCGTGGACCTGGAGGCCTTCAAGGCCCAGGCCGGAAAGTAAATAGTACGCCCGGAGCATACCGCTCCGGGCCCGCTGCTATTCTTCGTTCGTTCAGCGCCGCAGCACCGGCTGGAGCTGCCGCCCCTCCAGGGCCGCGTCCACCGTCTCCCCAATGCGGGTAAAGTCCGCCATCAGCGAGCAGGGCTTTTTCTCTGGGTCGTCCTGTCCGAACGGCACAAAAAAGATGTTCTTCCGTACCAGCAGTTCCCCGATGTTCCGGGCCGCCGCGCTGAGCCCGTCGTTGGTCGCCACGGCGACCACCACCGGACGGTCGTTGCGCAGATGGGCCTTGGCCGCCATGGTCACCGGGGTATCCGTGATCCCGGCGGCCAGTTTGCCCAGGGTGTTGCCGGTGCAGGGGGCGATGACCAGGGCGTCCAGCAGCTTCTTCGGCCCGATGGGCTCCGCGTCGCGGATGGTCCCGATGGCCGTATGTCCGGTCAGACGCTCCACCTCCGCCAGAAAGGCTTCCGCCGTCCCGAAGCGGGTGTCCGTGGTCTGACATGCCTGGGAGACGATAGGGAGGACCGTCTCATACTCCCGGCACAGCTCCGCAAGCACCCCCAGGACCTCCTTGTGGGTGCAGAAGGAGCCGCATAACGCAAATCCTAAGCGCTCATGTCTCACATGAGTTCACCTCGTTCTTCCAATATGTGATACACACTGTCCCGGATGGCGGCGGCGGCAGTGCGGGGTGCCACCTTTCCAGGCAGGCCCGGGGCGGGGATCGCCTGGCGGCTCAGCCGTTTGGCGGCCTCCAGGTCCACGCCGCCGGGGGCGGAGGCCAGGTCGATGATGACGCAGTCCTCCCGGGTCTCCCGCAGCCGGGTCCCATCCAAGATGAGGGCGGGCGCTGTGTTGAAGATCAAATCGAAGCGGTCCAGCTGCCCGGTGAGCGCCCCGGTCTGCACGCTGCGGCATCCCCAGGCCTCGATCCAGGCCAGGTCCCCGTACTTTCTGGCGGAGACCGTCACCTCGGCCCCCAGGGCCAGCAGCCGGTCCGCCAGCAGCCGCCCGATCCGTCCGTAGCCGATGATAAGGCACCGGCTGCCGTGGAGCGTGCGGTCCGTGGACTCCATGGCCAGCTGGAGGGCTCCTTCCGCCGTGGGCACGGCGTTGGCCACCTGAGTTTCCTCCCGGTCGTAATAGTCCAGCAGCGTCAGTCCGTAGTCCGCCATCAGGCGGCGGCTCAGATCGCCGGTCATGCCCCCCAGGAGCAGCTGGTCGTACCGCAGCCGGGCCCACAGGCGCTCCGCCTCCAGTTCCGTATCGGTCAGCGGCAGATGGAGCATCCCGTTCCGGCACACAGGCATGGGCAGCAGCAGGATATTTCCCGCCAGAGCCTGATCCAGCGGCGCGCCGCCGTCTCCGCCGCCCTTTTCCAGACCCCAGGTAATCACCTTCCATCCATCCTCTGACAGCAGCCGGGCCAGGTAGACCTGCCGCAGGTCGCCGCCCAGGATGGAGATCGCCGGTCTCATACACATCCCTCCTCTGCGCCAGTCTATGCGCGGGGAGGCAAAAAGGGAACCCCGGGAGCGGAAAGCTCCCGGGGCCCTTTGGTGTCAAAATTTCTGAATATCATCCAGGTCCATGATGAACACGACCACGCCGCCCACGCTCATATGCACCGGCATCATGGGAATGGAGGGGTTGGGGCCGCCGGAGGAGATGGACAGATTGGAGTAGGTCATCTGCTGCCGCCGTCCCGCGCACTGTCTGAGCACGTCCAGGGCAGCCTCCACCCGATGTTCCTCCACGCCGATCATCAGCGTCACGCTCCGCTTTTTCAAAAAGCCGCCGGTGGAACTGAGCACAGTGGCAAAAAAGCCGTGGCGGTTCAGATCGTCCACAGTCTCCGGATAATCGTCCCCCTGAACCACCGCCAGGAGCATTTTTTGCTTACATTTCTCCTTCTCCATGATCTCACCTTACCTTTCAGACTGAAAATAATGGATCACACACACGCTTCCGGCTCCGTTTACCGGCCGGACTCCTTCAGCGCCTCGGTCAGGGCCTTGGAAAGCTGGTCGGGGCAGCTGGTGGGCTTCCAGCCGCACTGGATGCCCTGGAGCCGCTCGATGGCCTCCTGCGCGCGCATACCTGTCACCAGACGGGAAATGCCCTGCAGGTTGCCGTTGCAGCCTCCGGTAAAGGCTACGGAGCGGATCACTCCGTCTTCCAGCTCCAGGTCGATCTGGGAGGAGCAGACGCCGGTGGGCGCATAGGTATAGGTCATAATATGAGTCTCCTTTTCGTTGCTTCACGGATTTTTTCGCCCCTTAGGGGGTGGTGGCAATAGTATAACAGATTTTTTTGCTGTTGACAAGCCTGGGTTCTGCTGCTGCGGCCCTGCGGGCCGCGCCGCTTCCCGTTTCTATTCGATAGCCCGGGGCCTCCGCGGCCCCGGACCCTGCGGTTACTTTTGCCGCGCGGCAAAAGTAACCAAAAACGCGCTT
>CAJTVO010000011.1 GCA_910579485.1 uncultured Oscillospiraceae bacterium
GAGGAAGAAATCCGTCAGCATCCGGTGCCGCTCGTAGATCTGCTCCGCGATGGTCCGGCCCGAGGACGTCAGGCGGATCAGGCCGTCCGCCTCCATCTCGATGTGGCCGCTCTCCCGGAGCTTCTTCATGGCCACGCTGACGCTGGGCTTGGAGAAGCCCAGCTCGTTGGCCACGTCGATGGAGCGGACCGCTCCCCGCCGCTGGCCGATGACCAGGATCGCCTCCAGATAATCCTCCGCTGATTCGTAGACGCGCATAGGTGCCCTCCGTTTCCAGGCCGCCCTTGGCCTGTCCGTTCTCTATGGATATAGGATAGCATAAATGATCGCATTTCGCAAGCCTTCTCCCTTTTTGAAAAAGCCCCTTCCTCCGCCGGTCCGCCTTCCGGTACTTGACAGCCGGGGGCGGGTACCGTACAATAGAGGGGAAGGCACTGGGAACAGACGGACGTAAGGAGGCGGCATATGATGGTGGAAGCGGCGGGCAAACGGGTGAAACTCCCGGGAGAGCGGCTGTTCCATGTGCCGCTGGCCCTGGCGGCGCTGCTGCTGGTCTTCGCCGTCATCGCCCAGCCAGATCCGGCGGTCCTGCTGAAGGGATTCTGGGAGATCCAGATCAACGAGACGGGGCTCATCACGGACCCCATGGTCACCGGCGGCGTGGGCGCGGCGCTGCTGAACGCTTCGGTGGTGCTGCTGCTGAGCACCCTGCTGGTGCGGCGGATGAAGCTGCCCTTCACCGGCGCGGCCATGGCGTGTCTGTTCCTCATGGCGGGGTTCTCCCTGCTGGGGAAGAACCTGCTGAATATCGCCCCCATCGTGGCCGGCGGCTGGCTCCACGCCCTGTACCGGCGGGACAGCTTCGCCAAGTATGTCTACCTGACGCTGTACGGCACCTGCCTGGCCCCCATGGTCAGCTTCCTGCTGGTGCGGGTGCGGCCCGGCTTCCGGTGGCTGGCCATGGCGGCCTGCGGGCTGGTCATCGGCCTCCTGCTCCCCGCCATCGCGCGGTTCACCACCCGCATCCATCAGGGCTACAACCTCTACAACGTGGGCTTCGCCGCCGGCATCCTGGGGCTGGGCATCGCCAGCGTCCTCAAGGGCTTCGGTGTGGAGTTCGCCGACGGGCACGGCTGGAGCCAGGGGGGCCACGTCCTTCTGTGCGTCCTGGTGTCCATGGTGCTCCTGATGCTGCTGTGCGCCGGGGTGCTGTCGGGCTGCCGGAGTTGGGGGGACTATAAGCGGGTCCTGCGCCACTCGGGCCGTGCCGTGGCGGACTTCGTGCTGCTGGACGGGCCGGGGCTGGCGCTGGTGAACATGGCCCTGACGGGGGCCATCGGCTTCGGCTACCTGCTGGCCCTGTATCCCCAGGGCGTGCGGCTCAACGGGCCGCTGGTGTGCTGTATCTTCGCCATGACCGGCTTCGGCGCCTTCGGCAAGCACCCCAAGAACGTGCTGCCGGTGATGTGCGGGGCGGTCCTGGCGGCGCTGCTGCTGGTGGCGGTGCCCATCACCTCTCCGGGGGTCCTGCTGGCCACCCTGCTGTGTACCTGTCTGGCACCCGTGGCGGGCCAGTTCGGGTGGGGCTGGGGCCTGGCCGCCGGATTCATCCATATGACCATCGTGCAGAATACCAGCATCCTCCACGGGGGGATGAACCTATACAACAACGGCTTCGCGGCGGGACTGGTGTGCATCCTGCTGATCCCCATCATCAAGGCCATGTCGCCGGAGCCGGAGGAGGATTGATCGAAATGAAAAAGCACATGTACCGCGCCCGCCGCCGGATGAACCGGGTGATCACCGAGCTGAGCCACGCCCTTCTGATGGCCGGCGGACAGGAGATCGACCTGCACCTGAGCCGGGAGGAGGGCGGCCTGCGCCTGCATCTGGAGGGAGACTTTCAAGCGGAGCACCAGACGGCCATGGAGCGCATGGCGAAGCTCCTCCAGCCCCTGGTCCGGGACCCGGCCCTGGTGGAGACCTACGGCGAGCTCACCGGGGAGGACCAGTACACCGAGCAGGGGGAGATCGCCCTGGTGGGCCAGATGCTGGACGAGTCCCGGGTGGTCGTGGAGCCCGGCCGGGTAAAGATGGAGCTCTATCTGGCCTATTGACCGATAATCCCAGGAAAACCGCGCATACTACTCCCACAGGAAGGGAGGGTGTGCGCGGTGATCGATTCTATATGGACCCGAACGGCCCGTCTGCCCCGTTTCAAGGGGCTGGAGGGCGATCTGAAGACCGATGTGCTGGTGATCGGCGGCGGCATTACGGGCCTGCTGTGTACCTGGATGCTGAAGCAGGCCGGGGTGGACTGCGCCCTGGCGGAAGCGGGCCGCATCTGCGGCGGCACCACGGGAGGCACCACCGGGAAGATCACCGTCCAGCACGGCCTGTTCTGCCGGAAGCTGCTCAAGGAATTTGGCCCGGAGGCCGCCGCCCTCTACCGCCAGGCCCAGGAGGCGGCGCTGGAACGCTACCGGGCGCTGTGCCGGGAGATCGACTGCGATTTTGAGGAGCGGGATAATTTCATCTACTCTGCCAACCGGCGGGATCTGGAGGAGGAACTGGAAGCCCTGTCCCGGACCGGCGCGCCGGCTGTCCTGATCCGGGAGCCGCCGCTGCCCTTCCCAACGGCGGGGGCGGTGCAGTTTCCCCGGCAGGCCCAGTTCCATCCGCTGAAATTTTTGGCCGCCATCGCGAAGGATCTGCCCATATACGAGTATACCCGGGTGCTGGAGTGGAAGCCGGGGAGCGTCCGCACGGAACGGGGGACCATCCGGGCGGAGAAGATGATCGCCGCCACCCATTTCCCCTTCGTCAGCAACCACGGAGCCTATTTCCTCAAGCTGTACCAATCCCGCTCCTACGTCCTCGCCCTGGAGAACGCCCCGGACCCGGGCGGGATGTACCTGGGCGCGGAGAAGACAGGGCTGTCCCTGCGCGGCGCGGAGGGAGCCCTCCTGCTGGGCGGCGGAGGCCACCGGACCGGAAAAAAGGGCGGCGGCTGGCAGGCTCTGGAGGACGCGGCCCGGCGGTACTATCCCCAGGCCAAGATCGTCTGCCGCTGGGCGGCCCAGGACTGTATGTCTCTGGACGGGATGCCCTACGCGGGCCAATACGGCAGGCACACGTCGGGGCTGTATACCGCCTCCGGGTTCAACAAGTGGGGCATGACCGGGGCCATGGCGGCGGCGGCGCTGCTGGCGGACCTGGTACAGGGCCGGGAGAGCCGCTATGAGATGCTGTTCGATCCCCAAAGGACCATCCTGCGCCCCCAGCTGGCGGTGAATATGCTGGACGCGGTGGTGAACCTCCTGACCCCCACCGCGCCCCGGTGTCCCCACATGGGCTGCGCCTTGAAGTACAACCGGCAGGAGCACTCCTGGGACTGTCCCTGTCACGGCTCCCGCTTCGCGGAGGACGGCAGGGTGCTGGATGGTCCGGCCAATGGAGACAAAAAGATGTGACCCCCAAGGAGCGGCCCGATGGGCTACCCCTTGGGGACTTACCGTTTTTACCGAAAGACCTTCCCCTCTGCGTCCAAAACCGCCAGCCGCCGGACGCGGACGAAGTCCGGAGAGAGCCCCGGGCGGTGGACCTCCACCGCCGCCGCCAGCAGGGCGGGATTCATCCCAGGATTCTGGGCGGAGACCTCCGCATCCAGGGTCAGGAGGCACGCCGACTCCTGGATCTCCAGGCTGTGGAGCATGGGGCGGATGTCGATGTCCGCCATCGCCTTCCGCTTGGTGCGCTTCTGGATGACGACGCTCTCCCCAAGGAGCAGGTTTCTGATCTCCTCCGCCGCTCCCGCCGGGACGCCGCCGTCGTAGACCAGCTCCACCCGGCAGCGGAGCCTGGCCAGCTCCCGGACAGGCCGGACGGGGACATAGCAGTCCACGGCCCGGATCCCCTCGGGCATGAAGGCGTTCAGCGCCTCCGGCAAGCCGGCGCCGTCCATGTCCTCGTTGACCTCGAAGTCCAGAATTTCGCAGTCACTGGCCTGCCCCACGCTCAGGGGCAGCGCAAAGGAAATGATGGGGTGGGGGTGGAACCCCTGGGAGTGGCGCAGCACCATCCCCTGGCGGAGGAACACCCTCTGGAAGGTCCGCAGCAGGTCCAGGTGAGAGATATATACCGCCCGGCCCTCCTTTGCGAAAAGAAGCCTCAGCTTACCCACGGTAGCACTCCCCTCCCTCCACGATGTTGGCCCCGCAGCCGGAGCACTGGGTCCGGCAGTCGGGGGTGGTGACGGACTGGTAGGCCAGCTCCCGCTGCCGCCAGAGATAGCCGTCGGATACATGGCAGCTGATCATGCTCCAGGGGAGGACCTCCTCCCTGCTCCGCTCCCGGCAGGCGTAGAACGCCGGGTCCAGGCCGCACTCCTCGAAGGCCACCAGCCAGCGGCCGAGGTCGAAATAGTCGCTCCAGGCGTCCAGACGCGCCCCCTTCCGGAAGGCCACCTCCAGAACCCGGCCCAGCCGCCGGTCTCCCCGGGCCAGCACCGCCTCCAGGAAGCTGGTGTCCCCGTCGTGCCAGTTGTAGTTGACCGCCTTGGCGGTGATGGCCTCCCGGAGGAGCTTCACCCGGCGCTCGTACTCCGCCCGGGATATCTGGGCCTCCCACTGGAAGGCGGTGAAGGGCTTGGGCACGAACCAGGAGGTGGATACCGTCAGCCGCAGGCCCCGGTTCTTATTGCTGGCGTGCTCCCGCCAGGTATGGACGGCGTGGTTGGCCATCTCCGCGATGCCCAGCACGTCCTCGTCGGTCTCCGTGGGCAGGCCCAGCATGAAGTAGAGCTTCACGCTGCTCCAGCCGCCGGAGAAGGCCGTTTTGAGGCTCTCCGTCAGCTCCTCCTCGGTGACGTTCTTGTTGATGGCGTCCCGGAGGCGCTGGGTCCCCGCCTCGGGGGCGAAGGTGAGCCCCGCCTTCCGGCCCTTTTGCAGCCGCTGCATCAGCTCCATGGAGAAGTTGTCCGCCCGGAGAGAGGGCAGGGACAGGTTCACGTGGTTCTTCCCGCAGAAGGCCTCCAGGTCGTCACACAGGCCCACCAGCTCCGGGTAGTCGCTGGTGGACAGGGAGCTGAGGGTCATCTCCTGATATCCGGAGTCCTGAACGGAGGCCTGGGCGTACTCCGCCAGCTGTTCCCGGCTCCGGCAG
The DNA here is from genome assembly GCA_910579485.1 of uncultured Oscillospiraceae bacterium. GTDB lineage: Bacteria > Bacillota > Clostridia > Oscillospirales > Oscillospiraceae > Pelethomonas. The sequence goes on from CAJTVO010000011.1 coordinate 5,164, forward strand.
CGGACCGGGCGGTAGACGTACCCCGCCTGGCAGAACCGGCACCCCCGGATGCACCCCCGGAACACCTCCAGCGTCACCCGGTCGTGGACGATCTCCGTAGAGGGCACGATGGTCTTCACCGGGTAATAGGACTTGTCCATATCGTGGACCACCCGCTTGACCACCTTCTCCGGCGCGCCGTCCAGAGGGGCGATGGCGGCGATGGTACCGTCTTTGTGATACGAAACGTTATAAAGAGAGGGAACATATACCCCCTGTATCTCCGTCGCCGCCCGGAGGAACCGGGGCTTGTCCCAGTTTTCCCCCTTGGCCCGGCGGTAGAGGTCCACCAGCTCCGGCAGAAGCTCCTCGCCCTCGCCGATAAGGGCCAGGTCGATGAAGTCCGCCACCGGCTCGGCGTTATACATGGCGGTGCCTCCGGCGATGACCAGGGGGGTCAGGCCGGGACGGTCCTCCGCCCGCAGGGGCAGGCCCCCAAGGTCCAGCATATTCAGCATGGCGGTATAGGCCATTTCGTAGCCCACAGAAAAGCCGATAATGTCAAACTCCCCTATGGGGTCGCCGGACTCCAGGGCATAGAGGGGGATGTGGTTTTTCCGCAGCTCCTCCTCCATGTCGGGCCAAGGTGTGAAGACCCGTTCGCACCATACGCCTGGCATCCCGTTGAGGACCCCGTAGAGGATGCGGAAGCCCAGGTTGGACATGCCGATCTCGTAGGTATCCGGGAAGCAGAAGGCGAACCGGGTGTCCACCTGGCCCTTGTCCTTCATGACCGCGTTATATTCCCCGCCGGTGTACCGGGCCGGTTTCTGCACCCGGGGCAGGATGCGCTCTAAGTTTTTATCCACCGTGATCCTCCTTTTTAGGGGTGACTTCTATGGTCCATTGTAACTTGTTTTTAGTGGAAAGGCAAGGGGTTTTTATCGCCGGTCAGGGAAATCAATTTTGAGAAAATAACACCGCATTTGTAGGGCGCAAAATTGATTTTCCTAATCGCCGGTACTCTTTGCCTCCTTCGGGCGGTGGACGGGAGCCGTCATTATCGCTTCCGTCCAGGAAACAGTGCAATTCGCAGCTTCGCAAGAGGTGCTGTCCATCGATCAAGAAGCTCCTTCCGCAAAAAGGCAGAAGAAAAAGGCGGCTGCCTTCCGGCAGCCGCCTCAAGGGCGACAGATTACTGAGCGATGTCAATGACAACGCCGGAGCCAACGGTACGGCCGCCCTCGCGGATAGCGAAGCGGAGGCCCTTCTCGATGGCGATGGGGGTAATCAGCTCAACGTTCATGTCCACGTTGTCGCCGGGCATGCACATCTCAACGCCGTCGGGCAGGTTGATGACGCCGGTAACGTCGGTGGTACGGAAGTAGAACTGAGGACGGTAGTTGTTGAAGAAGGGGGTGTGACGGCCGCCTTCGTCCTTGCTCAGGACGTACACCTGGCCCACAAACTTGGTGTGGGGCTGGATGGAACCGGGCTTAGCCAGAACCTGGCCGCGCTCAATGTCGGTCTTGGCAACGCCGCGCAGCAGGCAGCCCGCGTTATCACCGGCCTCAACGTAATCCAGGGTCTTGTGGAACATCTCCATGGAGGTGACGACGGTGGTGCGCTTCTCGTCGGTCAGGCCCACGATCTCGACGGTCTCGCCGGCCTTCAGCTGGCCGCGCTCCACACGGCCGGTAGCCACGGTGCCGCGGCCGGAGATGGTGAACACGTCCTCAACGGGCATCAGGAAGGGCATATCGGCCTTACGGTCGGGAGTGGGGATATAGCTGTCAACAGCGTCCATCAGCTCCTTGATGCAGGCATACTCGGGAGCGGAGGGATCGTTGCTCTCGCAGACCAGGGCGTTCAGAGCGGAACCCTTGACAATGGGGATGTCGTCGCCGGGGAACTCGTAGAAGCTGAGGGTCTCGCGGACCTCCATCTCCACCAGCTCCAGCAGCTCCTCGTCATCCACCTGATCGCACTTGTTCAGGAAGACGATGATGGCGGGCACGCCCACCTGACGGGCCAGCAGGATGTGCTCCTTGGTCTGGGCCATGGGGCCGTCGGTGGCGGCGATGACCAGGATAGCGCCGTCCATCTGAGCAGCGCCGGTAATCATGTTCTTGATATAGTCGGCGTGGCCCGGGCAGTCAACGTGGGCATAGTGCCGGGCGTCGGTCTCGTACTCCACGTGGGCGGTGTTGATGGTGATGCCGCGCTCGCGCTCCTCGGGAGCCTTGTCGATGCTGGAGTAGTCGGTGTAGTCCGCCTTGCCCTGGAAGGCCAGGAACTTGGTGATGGCGGCGGTCAGAGTGGTCTTGCCGTGGTCAACGTGGCCGATGGTGCCGATGTTGACATGGGGCTTGCTTCTTTCAAACTTTTGCTTGGCCATTGGAAAAATCCTCCTTGATGGTTGAATGTTAAAATTTGGGATCAGCACAAAACGTCATTATGCTGATATTTTACAACAAGTCCGCAGAAAAAGCAATCCTTAAAACGGACTTTGCCAGGAATATTTTGAGGGCTGCCTCCCTGGGACCGTCATTGTCCGCTGCGCGGCCAACGCCCGGTCCGGCGGCGCAGGCGCCGCCTACTTCATGGCCCGGCCGCCCATCCGCTGGTCGATGATCTTCTCGCGGATGCTCTTGGGGATCTCAAGATAGCTGTGGGGCTCCATGCTGTACTGGCCGCGGCCCTGGGTGCGGCTGCGCAGATCGGTGGCGTAGCCGAACATCTCGCCCAGAGGCACCAGCGCGTCGATCTGGACGGCGCCGGAGCGGTTTTCCTGGCCCTGGATCTGTCCGCGGCGGCTGTTCAGGTCGCCGATGACGTTGCCCAGATACTCGTCAGGCACGATAACGCTGACCTTCATGATGGGCTCCATCAGGGTGGGCTCCGCCTTCTGGCAGGCCTCCTTGAAGGCCATGGAACCGGCGATCTTGAAGGCCATCTCGGAGGAGTCCACCTCGTGGTAGGACCCGTCGTACAGGGTGACCTTCACGTCCACCACCGGGTAACCGGCCAGCACGCCGGAGAGCATGGCTCCCTGGATGCCTGCGTCCACGGCGGGGATATACTCCTTGGGCACCGCGCCGCCGACTACCTCGTTGACGAACTCGTAACCCTTGCCGGACTCATTGGGCTCCACGCGAATCTTGACGTGGCCGTACTGGCCCTTACCGCCGGACTGGCGGGCGTACTTGGTATCCTGCTGGACGCTCTTCTTGATGGTCTCCTTATAGGCGACCTGGGGAGCGCCCACGTTGGCTTCCACCTTGTACTCACGGAGCAGGCGGTCCACGATAATCTCCAGATGGAGCTCGCCCATACCGGCGATAATGGTCTGACCCGTCTCCTCGTCGGTGTAGGTGCGGAAGGTGGGGTCCTCCTCGGCCAGCTTCATCAGCGCCACGCCCATCTTCTCCTGACCGGCCTTGGTCTTGGGCTCGATGGCCACGCGGATGACAGGCTCGGGGAACTCCATGGACTCCAGGATAATGGGGTGCTTATCATCGCACAGGGTATCGCCGGTGGTGGAATTCTTCAGACCGATGACGCCGGCAATGTCGCCGGAGTAGATGGTCTCGATGTCCTCCCGGTGATTGGCGTGCATCTGCAGGATGCGGCCGATGCGCTCCTTCTGCCCCTTGGTGGAGTTCAGCACCGAGGAACCGGTGTTCAGCGTACCGGAGTACACCCGGACGAAGCTCAGACGGCCCACGTAGGGGTCGGTCATGATCTTGAACGCCAGGGCGGAGAAGGGGGCGCTGTCGTCGGAGGGACGCTCCTCCTCCTCGTCGGTCTTGGGGTTGACGCCCTTGATGGGGGGGATGTCCAGGGGCGAGGGCATATAGTCCACGATGGCGTCCAGCAGGCGCTGGATGCCCTTGTTGCGGTAGCTGGTGCCGCAGGTGACGGGGATCATCTCCACCGCGCAGGTCGCCTGGCGGATGGCCTTGCGGACGCGGTCCTTGGGGATGTCCTGGCCCTCCAGGTACATCTCCATGATCGCGTCGTCAAACATGCTGACGGCGTCCAGCAGCTTCTCGTGGTACTCGGCGGCCAGCTCGGCCATGCCGGCGGGGATGTCCTCCTCGCTGATGTCCTTGCCCAGGTCGTCGTGATAGATATAGGCCTTCATCTCCACCAGGTCGATGATGCCCTGGAAATCGGCTTCCTTGCCGATAGGCAGCTGGATGGGGACGGCGTTGCACTTCAGGCGCTCGTCGATCATCCGCAGCACGTTGTAGAAGTCCGCGCCCATGATGTCCATCTTGTTGACGTAGATCATGCGGGGGACCTTGTAGTGGTCCGCCTGTCTCCAGACGGTTTCGGACTGGGGCTCAACACCGCCCTTGGCGCACATGACGGTCACGCTGCCGTCCAGCACGCGCAGGGAGCGCTCCACCTCTACGGTGAAGTCCACATGGCCCGGTGTGTCGATGATGTTGATGCGGGTCTGGGGGAACTGGTTCCGCATCCCCTTCCAGTAGCAGGTCGTTGCGGCAGAGGTGATGGTGATGCCGCGCTCCTGCTCCTGCGCCATCCAGTCCATGGTGGCCGTGCCCTCATGGGTCTCACCGATCTTATAGTTCACACCGGTATAATACAGGATACGCTCCGTGGTGGTCGTCTTGCCTGCATCAATGTGAGCCATAATGCCGATATTTCTTGTGTTTTCCAGTGATACCTTTCTCGGCATACTGCTCCTCCTAACTTACCAACGGAAATGTGCGAAGGCCTTGTTGGACTCGGCCATCTTGTGGGTGTCTTCCCGCTTCTTCACAGCGGAACCGGTATTGTTGGCGGCGTCCATGATCTCGTTGGCCAGACGCTCGGCCATGGTGCGCTCGCTGCGGGCGCGGGCGTAATTGGTCAGCCAGCGCAGACCCAGGGTCTGACGGCGGGCGGGGCGTACGTCCATAGGCACCTGATAGGTGGCGCCGCCCACGCGGCGGGCCTTGACCTCCAGGCTGGGCATGATGTTGTCCATGGCGGTGGTGAACACCTCCAGGGGCTCTTTGTCGGTCTTCTCCTTGACGATGTCAAAGGCGCCGTACACGATCTTCTGCGCCACACCCTTTTTGCCGTCCAGCATGATGGAGTTGACCAGCTTGGTCACCAGGACGCTGTTGTACATAGGATCGGGCAGGATCTCTCTCTTGGGAACATTACCTCTTCTGGGCACGATGCTTCCCTCCTTCATTAAAATTTATGAGATCGTAGGTACTCGCAAGGCGGCGCTTGCGACGCCTTGGGGACGGTCGTTCGGCGCAGCCGAATGACGTCCCTGGAACTCTCATCGAGATGGAGTCCCTTTTTCAGCAAAGCAAACGTCATCCTGTGTTTCGTCTGCCAAAGAGGGTTGGGGTCACAGTTTTTCTATCGCAAAGAAAACTATGTTCAACCTATTCGGCAAATCGATTTGGACTCGCTCCTTGTCCGTTCAGGCGCGGCTTACTTGGACTTCGGGCGCTTGGCGCCGTACTTGGAGCGGGCCTGCATACGGCCCTGAACGCCCTGGGTGTCCAGAGTACCGCGGATGATGTGGTAACGGACGCCGGGGAGGTCCTTGACACGGCCGCCGCGGATCATGACCACGGAGTGCTCCTGGAGGGAGTGGCCCACGCCGGGGATATAGGCGGTGACCTCGTAGCCGTTGGTCAGACGCACACGGGCGATCTTCCGCAGGGCGGAGTTAGGCTTCTTGGGGGTCGCGGTACGCACCGCGGTGCAGACGCCCCGCTTCTGGGGGGAGGGCAGGTCGGTCTCCTTGTTCTTCAGGGTGTTGAGGCCGTACTGCATGGCGGGGGCGTTGGACTTGTAGGTCGCCTGCTCCCGGCCCTTGCGGACCAGCTGGTTGAAAGTAGGCATAGTTTTCTCCTTTCTTAAAAAGTGGGAGCGTATGCTCCAGTTTATTTTTTGCAGAATATCAAAAAATATCCTGAAAAAACCAAAACAAAGAAATTTATTCCCTCAGTACCGCTGCCGCCGCCGTTCCCACCTGGATGCCGGCGGCCTGTCCCAGTTCCCGCATGGTGCAGCGGTCGATAACGGGGACGCCCTTCTCCTGGCAGAGGGAGCGGATGGGGTCCGTGAGGGCGGGGTCCGCGTCCCGGGCCAGATAGACGGCCCGGGCCAGATTATCCCGGACGGCGCGGCGGGACTGTTTCACCCCGGAAACCGTTTTTCCAGACTGCAGTTCCTTCATCAAGCGGACTCCTCCCCTTGGCGCGCCAAAATTCGCGGATTCTTTCCACGCAGCTGTCAATTATAGCACACACCGGAGGCACCGTCAAGCATATTTTTGCCAAATACAAGCCCTCTATGTGGGGAAAAGGACCGCAATTTGACAGAGGGCGCCGCCGCCCCTCCCGCCGGACCGCGGGAAAAGGCGGCACGCGGGGCCATAATAAAGAGGGTTCCACCCGGTGGAAGCTTTCTTTTCCGCAAAATTTTTTCAAAAAAGACTTGACTTTCCTCCGGCTGGATGGTGTATGAAAAAGGGGAAGAAAACAAAGGAGGGCTTTTCCAATGCTGACCATATCCCACTATACCAAGACCTATCCCGGCGGCAAGACCGCCGTGGAGGACCTGTCGCTCCACATCCCGGCGGGAGAGCTGTGCGGCTTCATCGGGCACAACGGCGCGGGCAAGACCACCACCCTCCGGGCGGTGGCGGGGGTGATGAGCTTCACCCAGGGGACCATCGCCATTGACGGGCACGACGTCCGCACCGATCCCATAGCCGCCAAGGCGGTCACCGCCTTTCTCCCGGACAACCCAGACCTCTACGAATTTATGAGCGGCATCGAGTACCTGAACCTGATCGCCGACCTCTACGACATCCCCGCCCGGCAGCGGGAGGAGCGGGTCCGCCTCTACGCGGACGCCTTCGCGCTCACGGGCGACCTGGGCAGCGCCATCGCCAGCTATTCCCACGGCATGAAGCAAAAGCTGGCCATCATCTCCGCCCTGATCCGGAAGCCCAGGCTGCTGATATTGGATGAGCCCTTCGTGGGGCTGGACCCGGCGGCGGCCCATCTGCTCAAGGGGTACCTCCGGGAGCTGTGCGAGGCCGGGGGCGCTGTGTTCTTCTCCACCCATGTCCTGGAGGTGGCGGAGAAGCTGTGCGACACCATCGCCATCATCAAGGACGGCAGGCTGGTCCGGTACGGCCCCACGGAGGAAGTGGTGGGCGACTCCAGTCTGGAGGACGTGTTCCTGGGCCTGGTGGAGAAAGGAGCGGAATGATGGGCAAGTTTCTGGTTCTGGCGAAGGTCCAGCTGCGCGCGCTGCTGGCCTCCTTCCGGGTGGGCGGCAGCAGGAAAAAGGCCGTCTCCGGCTGGACGGCCCTGGCGCTGATGGCGGCGCTGTGCCTGTTCATTTCCGGGTCCTACAGCTTTCCCCTTGGCGGACAGCTGGCCGCGGCCGGCTGCCTGGAGCTGCTTCTGCTGATGATGAGCGCCATGGCGGTCATCGCGGGGCTGATGTTCACCGCCTTCGCCGCCCAGGGCGTGGTCTTCGGAGGCCGGGACGCGGATCTGATGCTGTCCATGCCGGTGAGCGCCTTTTCGGTGATGCTGGCGAAATTGACGACGCTGTATGTGGAAAACCTGGTGTTCTGCGCCTTCCTGGTGCTGCCCGCCGGGGCGGCGTGGCTGTGGTTCGGCGGAGGAGGCGGCGCGCTGTTCGTCCTCCGGCTGCTCATTGGAACGTTCTTCTTAGCGATGCTCCCCACGGCGTTGAGCCTGGCGGCAGGATTCCTGCTGAGCTGGCTGGGGGGACGGCTGGCTAACAGGAAGGCAGTCAGTCTCCTGCTGTACGCGCTGGTGATGGCGGCGGTGTTCTATCTGGCAGTGAAGGTCAACATCGCCCTGTCGTCTCTGGCCGCCGGGACCATGGGGACGGCGGTGGAAGGCGCGTTCACCGGCTGGGGCGTCCCCTTCCTGCTGTTCCAGCGGGGCGTGTGCGGGGACTGGGAGACGCTGGTCATGTTCTGCCTGCTGAGCCTTGCACCCGTGCTGCTGGCGGTATGGCTGTTCTCCAAAAATTACCAGCAGGTGCTCACCGGGCTCCGCAGCCACGGGAAGCGCCCGGCCTACCGCCTGGGCCGCCTCCGGGCGTCGGGGCGGCGGAAGGCCCTGCTGCGCAAGGAGGCCGCACGGTATTTCGGCACGCCCATCTACCTATTCAATACCGGCATCGGGCTCATCATGCTGGTGATCGCCGGTATCGCGGCGGCGGTCATGGGCGGCGGACTTCGGGAGCAGCTGGCGCTGGCGAGGCTGGACGGGTTTCCCCTGCTGATGCTGGCGGCGGCGGCGATCGGGTTCCTGCTGTCCACCGTAGCAATTACCGGGTCCTCCGTCAGTCTGGAGGGCGAAAACCTGTGGATCATAAAAGAAGCTCCCGTCAGCGCCCGGGAGGTGCTGGACGGGAAGGCGGTATTCCAGATGCTGCTGACCGTCCCGTGCCTGCTGGTATGCGCCTTGGGGCTGGTCTGGGGATTGAAGATGTCCCTGGCGGAGGGGGCCGTGCTGCTGCTGTTCGCCCTGGCCTTCGCCGGGTTCACGGCCCTCATGGGGCTGACGGTCAACCTGCTGTTTCCCAAGCTGGACGCAGTGAACGACATGGTGGTGGTCAAGCAGTCCGCCGCAGCCATGCTCTCCACCTTCGGGGGGATGATCGGGGCGCTGGCCTGCGGCGGGGCGGTGTGGGCCCTGACGGACGTTGTGGGCGAACTGCCGGCGCTGGCGGGATGCGCCGCCGTATTGCTGCTGGCCTGCGGTCTGCTGCTGCGCTGGCTCCATATCCGGGGCGCGGAGCGGTTTATGGAGTTATTATAGCGTCAGGCCACGTCTCTCAGCAGCTCCTCTGCGGAGACGCCGTACAGCTTCGCCAGAGCCAGCAGATTGGCCGTACTGGGGGAGGACTGGCCCTTCTCCCATTTGCTCACCGACTGACGGCTGACCCCAAGGGATCCCGCTACAAACTCCTGAGTCATATGGCACCGCGTCCGATGGGCCAGCAATATCTCCCCCAGGGAGCGCGTGACCGCCGCGTCCTCCTTTCGGACTTTGTCGGAGCGGAGGTATTTTAACAGCGCAAGGATCAGCAGAACTAACAACCAAATCCCCAGACCGATCATGCCTAAAAAAATCGGCACACCAATTACAAGTAGAATCATCACTTTAACTCCAGGCATCCAAGATCACCCCCTTTCCTGGGACACAGTATAGCAGAAAATACCGGTTGCGTCCAGCAACCAGCTGTCAACTATTGGTTGCGCCGGTGTTTTATGAGCGATTTTGTCTGAATATACTGGAAGGACCGGCCTCTTATCGAGGCCGGTCCTTTGCGCCGTTTTACTTTCCCAGCAGCGCCTTGGTCTGCTTAACGATATTGTCCGCGCACAGGCCGAACTGCTCCAGCAGGGCGGCGGCGGGGCCGGAGTGGCCGAACTCGTCGTTGACGCCGATGCGCTTCACCGGCACGGGGCAGCGCTCGCTCACAAGGGAGCAGACCGCCTCGCCCAGTCCACCGATGACGCTGTGCTCCTCCACAGTGACGATCTTCCCGCACTCCCGGGCGGCCTTCAGCACCAGCTCCTCGTCCAGGGGCTTGATGGTGGCCATATTGATGATCCGGGCGTCGATGCCAGCCTCCGCCAGGAGCTTCCCGGCCTCGATGGCCTCGGGGACCATGATGCCCGTGGCAATGACGGCCACGTCGGCCCCCTCCCGCAGGACCTCTCCCCTGCCGATCTCGAACCGGAAGTCCTCGCCATGGAATACCGGGGTGGCGGCGCGGCCAAAGCGCATGTAGACCGGGCCCTCCATCTCATAGGCGGCCTTCACCATCTGGCGGGCCTCCACGTCGTCGGCGGGGCACATGACGGTCATGCCGGGGATGGTGCGCATGAGGGCGAAGTCCTCGCAGCACTGGTGGGAAGCGCCGTCCTCGCCTACGGAGATGCCCCCGTGGGTGGCCCCGATCTTCACGTTCAGATGGGGGTAGCCGATGGTGTTCCGGACCTGCTCATAGGCCCGCCCGGCGGCGAACATGGCGAAGGTGGCCGCGAAGGGCACCAGCCCCATGGTGCTGAGGCCCGCCGCCACGTCGATCATATTGGCCTCGGCGATGCCGCAGTCGAAGTGGCGCTCCGGAAAGGCCTTCTGGAAAATATTGGTCTTGGTGGCCCCCGCCAGGTCGGCGTCCAGGACCACCAGGTTCTCCGTCACGGCGCCCAGCTCCTTCAGGGCGCTGCCGTAGCTGTCGCGGGTGGCGACTTTTTTCACATCAGCCATCTTTACACCTCCAATGCCTTCCGGGCTTCCGCCAGCTCGGCCATGCCCTTGGCGTACTCTTCATCGTTGGGGGCCTTCCCATGCCACCCGGCGTTGTCCTCCATGTAGCTCACGCCCTTGCCCTTGGTGGTCTTCATGAGGATGCAGGTGGGCTTGCCGGAGCCGTGATTTGCATGGAATTTTGCGAAGGCGGCTTCCAGCCGGTCGAAGTCATGGCCGTCCGCCTTCACCACGTCACAGCCGAAGGCGGCAAATTTGGCGTCCACCGGCTCAGTGTTCATCACGTCGCAGGTCCGGCCGTCGATCTGAAGGCCGTTGATATCGGCGATGATGCACAGGTTGTCCAGCTTATAGTGGGCGGCGAACATGGCCGCCTCCCAGATCTGGCCCTCGGCCAGCTCGCCATCGCCCAGCAGCGCGTAGACATTGAGATCCTTCCCCAGGTACTTGGCGCCCTTGGCCATCCCGGCGGCGGCGGAGAGGCCCTGGCCCAGAGAGCCGGTGGACATGTCCACGCCGGGTACGGTGTTCATGTTGGGGTGCCCCTGGAGGAAGGAATCGATGTGCCGCAGCCGGGGCAGCTCCTCCACGGGGAAGTAGCCCCGCAGCGCCAGAGCGGCGTAGAGACCGGGGGCAGTGTGGCCCTTGGAGAGGACGAACCGGTCCCGGTCCTCCCAGCGGGGGGCCTTGGGGTCGATGCGCATTTCCTTGAAGTAGAGATAGGTAAAGACGTCGGCGGCGGACAGGCTGCCGCCGGGATGGCCGGCCTTCGCGCCGTGGGTGCTGGTCAGGATGCCCTCCCGGACGCTGACGGCGGTCAGCTGCAGGGCTCTCTTCTCTTCTGGCGTCATGAATGCTCCTCCTTACATGTCGAACGGAGGGGGCTCCCCCTCCTTTGTGGATGTCCTTATGCTCCAGTATAGAGGATTTCCGCCCCGTTTGCAAGAGAGCGCCGGGATTTTCCGGAAAATTTTCCGGAAATTGCGAAAAGCCGGAGTAAGGATCTCCCGCGCGCCTTGACGGCGGGAGATAAATATGGTACCATCACGGGCAAATACAATGGAGAGAGGAGGGGTCCGGCGATGGTGCGCGATATGACGTCCGGCAGTCCCATGAAGCTGATCGTGGGGTTCGCCGTGCCGATCTTTCTGGGAAATCTCTTTCAGCAGCTCTATTCCGTGGTGGACGCCATGGTCCTGGGCCGGGCCGTGGGGGTGGACGCCCTGGCGGCGGCGGGGTCCACCCAGGCGCTGTCCTTTCTCGTCCTGGGGTTCATCACCGGGCTGACCCACGGCTACGCCATCCTGATCGCCCAGCGCTTCGGCGCGGGAGACTACGCGGGCGTGCGCTGCACGGCGGCCAACGCGGGCTATCTGGCCGCCGTCTCCTCGCTGGTCATCACGGCGGCCAGCCTCCTGGGCGTCCGGGCCCTGCTGGAGGTCATGCACACGCCGGAGGACATCTTCCGGGACGCGCTGCTGTATATCCAGGTCATCTTCATCGGGACGGCGGCGGCGGTGGCCTACAACATGTTCTCGGGCATCCTCCGGGCCCTGGGGGACAGCGTGTCGCCGCTGGTGATCCTGGTAGTCAGCTCCCTCGTCAACGTGGGGCTGGACGTGTTGTTCGTGGTGGTGTTCCGGTGGGGCGTGGCCGGGGCCGCGTGGGCCACGGTGCTGGCGCAGGCGCTCTCCTCGGCGATGTGCTTCGCCGTGCTGCGCCGCCTGGAGCTGATGCGCTTCCAGCGGGAGGACTGGCGGGGCGACCGGGACGTGATCCGGGCCCTGCTGCGCCTGGGGGTGCCGGTGGGGATCATGAACTCCATCACCGCCATGGGGACCATGCTCCTCCAGAGCGTGGTCAACGGCCTGGGCTCCGTCACGGTGGCGGCCTACACCGCCGGGTCCAAGCTGATGAACCTGGCCCTCCAGCCCGGGGACATCCTGGGCATCGCCGTGGGTACCTACGTGGGCCAGAATCTGGGGGCGGGACGGCTGGACCGCATCCGCGCCGGAGTGCGGCAGTCGGTGCTCCTCTCTTTGGTCATCAACATCGTGATGGGGCTGGTGCTGGCCCTCTTTGGCAGGGAACTGACGGCGGTGTTCGTCTCCGGCACTGAGGAGGCGGTCATTGAGGCGGCGTATCCTTACTTCGTGATCACCGGCGCGGGGGTATGGATCGTGGGGCTCCTGTTCCTGTACCGCTTTGCCCTCCAGAGCCTGGGAGACACGTTCATCCCCATGGTCTCCGGAGGCGTGGAGCTGGGGATGCGGGTAGGGGCCGTCCTGGTGCTGGCTCGGCGCTTTGATATGGGCTTTTACGCCGTGTGCTGGGCGGAGGTGGCGGCCTGGCTTGGCGCGTGCGTGCTGCTGGCCGTGGGATATTACGCGCGGATGGCGAAGCTGAGCCGGCAGGAACAGTGATGGATACAAAAAGACCGGAGCGTGCCGCTCGCACGCTCCGGTCCCTTTTATTACAGGCACCCGCCGTTGGTCTCGATGACCTTGGCGTACCATGCGGCGGAGTCCTTAGGGATCCGCTCGCCGGTGCGGTAGTCCACGTAGACGATGCCGAAGCGCTCGTCATAGCCCTGGGCCCACTCGAAGTTGTCCAGGAAGCTCCACTGGAGATACCCCAGCACCGGCACGCCCTCGTCGATGCCCTTTTTCAGCTCCAGCAGGTAGCGGTGGAGGAAGTCGATGCGCTCCGGGTCGTGGACCTTGCCGTCCAGGAAGACCCGGTCGTTGCAGGACTGGCCGTTCTCGGTGATGACGATGGGCTTGCCGTACCGGCGGTAGTTGTTCACCACGCAGTAGTGCATCACCTCCGGGGACACCTTCCACTTGGTTGCGGTGAGGGGGAAGCCGGGATAGCGGGGGACATACCCGCCCTTGCTGTCCACCATGTCGCCGTTGTAGACGTTGATGCCGATAAAGTCCAGGGTCTCCATCTTCTCCCAATCGGCGGGATCGATGGTCCGGGCAAACCTCCGCACCGCCGCCGGGGCGCTCTCGTCGTACTTTTTCAGCAGCAGGGAGTCCAGGAAAATGTTGGTGGTAAAGGCCCAGCCCTGGACGGAGGAGAGGTTGAAGGTCTCCCGGTAGGCGGCCTCCCGGTTCTCGGGGGTGTCCGTCTCGGGATAGCACTGCCGTCCGCAGGGGGCCGCGCCCACCATGGTCTCGGGGTCCACGGCCTTGATGGCCCGGTAGGCCTCGCTGTGGGCCAGGCACATGATATGGAACACCTGGGCCACCTTCTCCTCGCTCAGCTTCCAGCCCGGCGCGTGTTCGCCGTTGCCGTAGCCCAGGAAGGCGGCGCACTGGGGCTCGTTGAGGGTCATGTACTTTCTGACCTTCCCCTTGAGCCGCCGGGCCACGATGCTGGCGTAGCGGCCGAAGGCGGCCACGATGTCCCGGTTCAGCCAGCCGCCCTTGTCCTGGAGTGCGCTGGGCAGGTCCCAGTGGTAGAGGGTGATCATGGGCTCGATGCCGCTGGCCAGCAGCTCATCCACCAGGGCCTCATAGAATTGCAGGCCCTTCTCGTTGACCTCCCCGTCTCCGTCGGGGATGACCCGGGCCCAGCTGACGGAGAAGCGGTAGGCCTTGATGTTGTGCCGCTTCATCAGCGCCACGTCCTCCCTGTAGCGGTGGTAGACGTCGCAGGCCGTGTCGCCGGTGTCCCGGTTCTTCACATGCTGGCGGCCCTGCTCGTGGCAGAAGTCGTCCCAGATATTAGGGCCCTTTCCGTCCTCGTTCCACGCGCCCTCGCACTGGTAGGAGGCGCAGGCCACGCCCCAGATAAAATTCTCAGGAAACTTGCTCATACGGTTACCTCCACTTGATAGTCTTTCTTTCCGGTGTCCGGGACCCGTTTGCCCTCCACGGGCCTGCCGTCCACGGTCAGGGAATAGCTGCCCGTCTGCCGGACGCGGATGGTGTAGTCCGCGCCCCGGTACCGGCGCTTCACCGTGTAGGGGCCAAACCCGGCGGGCAGGCAGGGGTCCACCGTCAGCCCCTCCGGCGTGGGCTTCACCCCCAGGATGTACTGGCTGATGTTCACAAAGGTCCACGCTGCCGTGCCGGTGAGCCAGCTGTTCCGGGCCGCCCCCTCCTGGAAGGAGGCCCGGGCCGCTACGGTCTGGGCGTAGACATAGGGCTCCACCCGGCGGACCTCGCTATGCTCCTCCTGGTAGACGGGGCAGGTCCGGCGGTAGATGTCAAAGGCGTTGTCCCCCCGGCCCGCCGCGGTCTCCGCGATGCTGATCCAGGGGTTGTTGTGGCAGAAGACCGACCCGTTTTCCTTGTAGCCCGGGGGATAGCTGGTGATCTCCCCCAGCTCCTTGCGGTAGACGGTGTAGCAGGGGTCCAGCAGATCCACGCCGTAGTCCCCCAGCAGCCGCTCCCGGACGGAGTCCAGGGCGCGGACGGCCTTGCCGTCGTCGAGCCCCACCCCAGCCATGACGCACATGCCCTGGGGCTCGATGAAGATCTGCCCCTCGGCGCAGGACCGGCTGCCCACGGGGTTGGACGCGGCGTCATAGGCCCGGACGAACCACTCTCCGTCCCAGCCGGGGCCCTTGAGGGCCTCCTCCATCCGTCCGGCGGCCTCCTCCACCTGCTCCGCCTCCCCGGCGAGGCCCCGCTCCCGGCACAGCCGGGCGTACTGCCGTCCGTACAGCACGAACATGCCCCCGATGAACACGCTCTCCGCTGCAGGCCCCTCGCTGGGGCCCGTGGTCTGGAAGCTTTCCCCGGGCTCCTCGGAGAAGCAGTTCAGGTTCAGGCAGTCGTTCCAGTCCGCCCGGCCGATGAGGGGCAGGCCGTGGGGACCCAGATGGGTCATGGTGTACCGCACGCTCCGGCGCAGATGCTCCATCAGCGGCTCCTCGGAGCCGGGGCGGTTGTCGAAGGGGACGGGGTGGTCCAGGATGGTCCGGTCCCCGGTCTCGGCGATGTAGGCGTAGGTGCAGGCCACCAGCCACAGGGGGGCGTCGTTGAAGCCGCTGCCCACGTCGCCGTTGCCCCGCTTGGTGAGGGGCTGGTACTGGTGATAGGTGGACCCGTCGGGGAACTGGATCGAGGCGATGTCGATGATCCGCTCCCGGGCCCGGTCCGGGCACATGTGGACGAACCCCAGCAGGTCCTGGCAGCTGTCCCGGAAGCCCATGCCCCGCCCGGTGCCCGACTCGTAGAAGCTGGCGGAGCGGCTCATGTTGAAGGTGACCATGCACTGATACTGGTGCCAGGTGTTGACCATGACCTCCAGCTTCTTGTCCCCGCACTCCAGGCGGTAGGCGCCCAGCAGCTCCTCCCAGTAGTCCCGCAGCTCCGCCAGGGCCTCCTCCGCCCCCCGGGGGGAGGAGAACTTTTCCATCACGCGGTGGGCGTCGTCCTTGCGGATCATGCCGGGGGAGAGGAATTTCGCCTCCCGGGGATTCCTGCCGTAGCCCAGCACGAAAAGGAGGCTCCGCTCCTCCCCGGGGGCCAGGGTCACGTCCAGGGCGAGGCCCGCCATAGGCGCGCCGCCGTGGGCCAGGAAGTCGCCGGTCCGCCCGTTCACCACCGCCTGCGGGGCGGCGAAGGAGCCGAACTGGCCCAGAAAGGCGTCCCGGTCCGTGTCGAATCCGGCGATGTCCCCGTTGACGCCGTACCAGGCGTAGTGGTCCCGGCGCTCCCGGTACTCGGTGGTGTGGTAGAGGACGTTCCCCTCCCGCTCCACCTCGCCGATGTTCAGGTTCCGCTGGAAGTTGGCGGCGTCGTCCACGGCGTTCCACAGGCACCACTCCACCGCAGCGGTGAACCGGAAGGTTTTCTCACGGTCCGTCTCGTTTTTCAGCACCGCCCACTGGACCTCGCAGGTCTCCCCGATGGGCACGAAGAAGGTCAATTGGACGGACAGGCCGTCCCTAGCGGTCTCGAAGACGGTGTAGCCCATGCCGTGACGGCAGCGGTAGCGGTCCAGCGCGGCGTCGGCGGGATGGAAGGTGGGGCTCCACAGGCCGCCGTCCGCCTCCTTGATATAGAAGAAACGTCCGCCCACATCCGCCGGGACGCCGTTGTAGCGGTAGCGCAGCAGGCGCTGGAGCTTGGCGTCCCGGTAGAAGCAGTAGCCGCCTGCGGTGTTGCTGATGAGGGAAAAGAACTCCTGGCTGCCCAGGTAGTTGATCCAGGGCAGGGGGGTGGCGGGGGTCTCGATGACGTACTCCCGCCGCCCGTCGTCGAAAAAGCCGAATTGCATGGCGCGTTTCCTCCCCAAAACTGTGATCGGCGCATATCCTAAAAAAAGAGGGGGCCGCCTTACATGGGGCCCCCTGGAAAAGCGGCCGTTTATCCGTTCAGCGCGTCCAGCAGCTGTTTGAGCGTATCATCCGTCACCTTGTCCGGCGAGAAGCTCACAAGGCCCCGCAGGGGCATGTAGCGCATCATCGCCAGGCCCATGTCGGCGGATATGGCCTCCTGGGCCGCATCGCCGGCATCCGCGCTGGGGGCGAAGGCCTTCTGGATGGACGCCAGCATGGGGCCAAGGGCCTCCTTCGCCTTGGGATCGGCCATGACGTCCATGAAGATGGAGTCGGCGGTGTAGTGCCGGGGAAGCGCCACGGTGGACTCCACCGTGACCTCGCCGGATACCTCGATATCCCGGGAGGACTGGCCCACCTCAATGGTGAAGGCCCCGGTCTCCACATGCCAGTCGTGGATGGCGGCGTTCCAGTAGGCGAAGGCGCGCTTATCCAGCGTAAAGGTCACGTCCCTGCTCTCGCCGGGCTGCAGCTCCACCTTTTCGAAGCCCTTCAGCTCCCGGATGGGGCGCAGCACGGTGCTTTCCTTGTCGCCCACGTACAGCTGCACCACGGTCTTTCCGGCGCGGCTGCCGGTGTTGGTCACGGTGACGGTGGCGGTGAGGGTCTCCTGGTCGGTGATCTTCGCCCCGCTCAGGCGCAGGTTGGAGCAGGCGAAGGTGGTGTAGCTCAGACCGAAGCCGAAGGGGAAGAGGACCGGCATCTCCTTCTTGTCATAGTACCGGTAGCCCACGAAGACGCCCTCCCGGTAGTCCGCCTCGTTGCCCTCGCCGCCGTAATAGAGGTAGGAGGGGTTGTCGCTGAGCTTCACGGGGAAGGTCTCCGCCAGATGGCCGCAGGGGTTGGCGTCGCCGTAGAGCAGCCGCACAGTGGCGATGCCTACCGCCTGACCGCCCAGATAGGCCTCCAGCACCGCCTTGACCTTGCCCAGCCAGGGCATTTCCACCGGGGAACCGTTGTGCAGCACCACCACGGTGTTGGGATTGGCCCCGGCCACCGCCTCGATGAGCCTGTTCTGGCAGGCGGGCATGGCCATATGCGTGCGGTCATAGCCCTCGGACTCGTAGGCGTCGGGGAGTCCGGCGAAGACGACGGCCACCTTCGCGGCCTTCGCGGCCTGGACGGCCTCGGCGATCATCTCGTCGGTGGCCATGTCCCTGGCGGCGCTGTAGCCCTGGACGTAGGTCACGGGCAGGCCCTGGGCCGCCTCCACGGCGGAGGTGGTGCGGAAGGCGTTGATATGGGAGCTGCCGCCGCCCTGGAACCGGGGCTTGGCGGCAAATTCGCCGATGAACGCCACCTCGTCCGTCTTGTTCAGCGGCAGGATGCCGTCGTTTTTCAGCAGCACCATGCACTCCTCGGCGATCCGGGCGGAGAGCTGGTGGTCCGCCTCCTGATCCCAGGGGGTCTCGGGCCGGGCGTTGTCCAGATAGCGGTAGTTGATCTCCAGGATCCGCTCGCAGGCCTGGTCCACGATCTTCTCGTCCAGCTCGCCGGACTTCACGGCGGCCACGATCTTCCGGTCGTTGATCCCGCTGGAGGAGGGCATCTCCAGGTCCAGCCCGGCGGCCACGCCGGCCACCCGGTCGGACACCGCGCCCCAGTCGGACATGACGTAGCCCTTGAAGCCCCACTCCCCGCGCAGCACGTCGGTGAGGAGCCAGGGGTTCTCGGAGGCGTACACCCCGTTGACGCGGTTGTAGGAACACATCACCGTCCAGGGCTGGGCCTTCCGCACGGAGATCTCAAAGGCGGGGAAGTAAATTTCCCGGAGGGTCCGCTCGTCGGCGTTGGAGCTGGAGCTCATGCGGCGATGCTCCTGGCTGTTGGCGGCAAAGTGCTTGATGGAGGTGCCCACGTTTTTGCTCTGGACGCCGTTGATGTAGGCGGCGGACATCTCCCCGGCCAGATAGGGGTCCTCGGAGAAGTATTCGAAGTTCCGCCCGCACAGGGGGGAGCGCTTGATGTTCACGGCGGGGCCCAGCACCACGCCCAGCTTCTCATGCTGGCAGCTGTCGCCGATGGCCTGGCCCATCCGGCCCATGAGGTCCCGGTCAAAGGAGGAGGCGGTGGCGCAGGCGGCGGGCATGCAGACGGCCTTGATGCTGTCGTTGACCCCCAGGTGGTCCGCCTTTTCATCCTGCTTGCGCAGGCCGTGAGGGCCGTCGCTGACCATGACGGAGGGCACCCCCAGGCGCTCCACCGGTTTGGTGTGCCAGAAGTCCAGGCCGGAGCAGAGACCGGCCTTCTCCTCCAGGGTCATCTGGGAAACAAGAGCTTTGATATCCATTCTTTTACTCCTCAATTCTCGATAGTCCGGTATCAACCTGCGTTCAGCTCGTCTACGGTGCTCAGGTCCCACTCCTCGTGGATCTTGGGCACGTCGCTGATGAGGCGCTTGGTGTAGGCGGCCTTGGGGTTCAGAATGACCTCGTCCGCCTTGCCGTACTCCACAAACTTGCCGTGCTCCATGATATACACCGTGTCGGAGATGTAGTAGGCCAGGCCGATGTCGTGGGTGATGAAGATGACGGTCATGCCCACCTCGTCCCGCAGCTGGAGCAGCATATCCAGGATGGTGGCCCGGGAACAGGCGTCCACCATGGAGGTGGGCTCGTCGGCCAGGAGAATCTTGGGCTTGAGCAGGAAGATGCGGGCGATCATCAGCCGCTGCATCTGGCCGCCGGACAGCTCGAAGGGGTACTTGTTGGTCAGCTCGGCGAACTTCAGGTTGACGAAGGAGCAGGCCTCCGTCATCATATCAAATTTTTCCTGCCTGGACAAGTTCTTCCCGCCCCGCATGTTGATGCAGTCCAGCAGGACGGTGTCGATCTTGTTGAAGGTGTTGAAGGAGGCGAAGGGGTCCTGGAAAATGGCCTGGATGCCCTTCCAGTACTCCCGGCGCTTGGAGCCGCTGGAGATGTCCCGGGTCTTGCCCTGGAAGAGAATCTCCCCGGAGGTCTGATTGCTCAGACCCAGGAGCATCTTGGACAGGGTGGTCTTGCCGGAGCCGGACTCGCCCACGATGGAGACGAACTCCCCCTCGTGGAAGTCGAAGTCCACGTGGTCCACGGCCACGGTCCGCTTCTCGCCCAGGCCGAAGATCTTGGTGACCCCCCGTCCGGAGAGGCACAGAGGCGCGTTGGTGAAATCCTTTGCCGGCGTGATCCGTTCCTCACTCATTATCGTACACCTCCTTCAATTCGTCAAGTCCCATGAGGCAGCGGTACATGCGCCCCTCGCCGAACTCCTTCTCCAGCACCATGCCGAAGCGGCACTCGGGCCGGGCGTACTTGCACCGCTCGGCGAAGCGGCAGCCGTCCGGCGGCTTTTTCAGGTTGGGGGGCGTACCGGGGATGGCGGCCAGCTTGTGCCCCCGGGTGCCCTCCTCCGGGACCAGGATGGAGCCCATGAGGCCGTGGGAATAGGGATGGACGGGGTCGAAGACCATCTCCTTGGCGCTGCCCCGCTCCACGATCTGACCGGCGTACATGACCATGATGTCGTCGGTGACGTTGTACAGCAGGGGCAGCTCGTGGGTGATGAAGAGCATGGACTTGATGTACCCCTTCTCCATCAGCTCCCGCATCATCTTGATGACCATCTTCTGACTGGTCACGTCCAGGGCGCTGGAGGGCTCGTCGGCGATCAGCACCTTGGGGGAGAGGATGGTGGACACGGCGATGACCGTGCGCTGCTTCATGCCGCCGGACAGCTCCACGGCGTGCTTCTCCAGCACCTCCTTGGGCAGGCCCAGCTCCGCGAACCGGGCCTGGGCCCGCTCCCGGATCTCCTTTTTGTCCGCCTTGGGATCGTGGGCGCGGATCACGTCCTCCAAGAAGCGGATGATCTTCTGGGTGGGGTTCAGGGCGTTCATGGCGGCCTGGGGGATGTAGGCGATCTCGGTGCCCAGAATGGTCTTGCGCACGTCGTCGGGCTTCATCCCGGAGATGTTGGCGCCGTCGATGATGATGTCCCCGCTCATATAGTGCAGGGGCGGGAAGTAGTAGCCCATCATGGACAGGGCCAGGGTGGACTTGCCGCAGCCGGACTCGCCGGCGATGCCCAGGGACTTGCCCTCCTCGATGGAGAAGCTCACGCCGTCCACGGCGTATACGTCCTCGTGGAAGCGGGTGACGTACTTGGTTTTGAGGTTCTTGACCTCCAGCATTTTCTTTCCCATAGCGTCCTCCTTAGTCTCTCAGGGTGGGGTTGAACACCTGGTCCAGACCGGTGTTCATCAGGTTCAGGGAGAACGAGATGAGGGTGATGGTCAGGATCACAGGGAAGTACGCCCACCAGGAGCCGTTGGTATGAGCGGAGTAGAGCATTGCCCAGTTCATCATCAGGCCCAGGGTAGGCGTGGTGGTGGTCTTGGGCCCCAGGCCCAGCATGGACAGCTGCGCCTCGGCCAGAATGCCGGAGGAGACCTGGAGGATGAAGGCCATCACCACATAGGACGCCACGTAGGGCAGGATGTCGGAGAGGACGATCCGGAGCATGGAGTGGCCGGAGAGCTTGGAGAGGTTCACGTGGTCCCGGTTGCGGAGGGACACCACCTGGGCCCGCACGGAACGGGTGGTCCAGGGCCAGGAGGTCAGTCCGATGATGACGGCCACCAGGGACGGCCCGCGCATATCCTGGCTCACTGAGGAGGAGATGAGGATGAGCAGCACAAAGCCGGGAATGACGGTGAACAGATTGGTGACAAACATGATGACGTCATCCGCGATGCCCCCCATATAGCCCGCCAGCAGGCCCAGGCTCAGGCCGATGAGCGTCGCCACGATGCCGGCCACCAGGCCCACCAGCAGGGAGGTCCCGGTGGCGTAAATCAGCTCCCGGAGCGTATCCCGGCCGAAGTTGTCCGTGCCCAGCAGCAGCGTTTTGGCGTTGGCCACGGCAGAGGCGTTCACGTAGTCCGTCTTGGACACGGAGCCGCGCTGCTCATACTCTCCGTCCTCCCCCATGTCCATGACGTAGAGGGTATCGGAGGCCTGCAGCTCCTTCAGCCGCTTATCGAGGTTCCGGAAGTCCCGGCGCTGGGCGTTGGTCATCTTGGGCATATTGTTCTCGTCAAAGATTTCCTGCCACAGCTCGATCATGCGGTCGGTGTCCTGGGGGTCCAGATCGTCGATGGCCACGCCGGACAGGGTGAAATAGTTGATCATGGCCGCCCGGTCCGCGTCCGACATGGCGGCGGCCAGGCGCTTGTCGTCCGCGTCGGGCAGCAGCAGCGTCTCCGTCTTGGCGGAGGTGGCGTCGTAGAGGGAAACGTAGGTACCGGGGGCGGCGAAGGTGCCGCGGCCGATCATGGCCAGCGGATCGCCGGGGGACAGCAGCGGGTAGAGGATGCTCACCAGCAGGATGAACAGAAAGATCAGAAAGCCGGTCATAAACCGGGGAGAACGGCGGATGTCCCGCAAAAGATTCTTCATATGCCTGCCCCCCCTTACTCAATCGTGGCGGCCTTGACCCGCGGGTCAATGAAGCCGTAAATGATGTCCAGCACGAAGGTAATCACCAGCACCATCAGGGTGGTGACCAGCGTGCTGCCCGAGATCAGCGGATAGTCCGCGCTGGTGACACCCTTCATCAGAGTGGTGCCAAGGCCCGGATAGCTGAAGATGGTCTCCGCCACCAGGGCGCCGCCCATCATGGTGCCGATGGACATGGCCAGGCCCGTGACCTGGGGCAGCATGGCGTTGCGGAACACATAGCCCACGATCTTCCGGTCCTTGATGCCCAGGAAGCGGGCGTACTTCACATAGTCGGCGTTGAGCTCATAGATGGACATGGAGCGCATCCCGATGGCCTGCCCGCCGATGCTCACCAGCACGATGGACCAGAACGGGAGCTGGTAATGAGTGATCACCGACCAGATAAAGGGCCAGGACAGGTTGGGGATCATATCGTAGTTATAGCCTCCCGCCAGGGGCGCGACCTTCAGATTCACGGCGAACACCACCAGCAGGATCACCGCCATGGCAAAGGCGGGGATATTGCTCATAAACAGGGACACGGGCAGCAGCACCTTGTCAAAGCCCTTCTTGATGTAGGCGGCCAGAGCCCCCAGCACGTTGCCGATGATCCAGCCCACGAGGATGGCGGGCAGCTGCAAAGCGATGGTCCAGCCCACGGAGGAGGAGATGATCTCGCTGACCCGCTTGGGATACTGGCTGAAGGAGACGCCCAGATCGCCGCGGAGCAGGTTCTTCACATAGATGAGGAACTGCTCGGGCATGGACTTGTCCAGACCGAACTCCTTCATGTACTGCTCATAGGTCTGCTGAACGATGGCCGCGTCGGTGGAGCCGCCCACCAGCTTGCCGGTGATGGTGGCCACGGGGTTGGCAGGCATCAGCCGGGGCAGGATAAAGTTGAGGAGAACGGCGAACACAAGGGTAATGAGAAACCAGATGATCTTTTTGCCAAAATACTTTTTGTAGCCTTTCATGGGGTCGATCCACTCCCTTTTCTTTCAGAAGTGCGCTTATGAAAACGGCAGTCCCTCCGCCGCTTTCGTAAACGCGTGATGGTTTTTCCGTCCCGGATAATTCGGAAGGGCAGCGGGCTCCTTCAAGAAGCCCGCTGCCCTTAAAGCAACAAGTTTAGGCCAGCTCCAGCTCGTAAAGGGCAGCGATGCCGTAGCCGTCGGTGCAATCCAGGGGAGGAATGCCGTTGGACTCGTTGGGGAAGTTGGTCCAGACGGACTCGTTCACAGAATGGAACTTGTCGGGGCGGTACATCAGGGAGAAGCTGGGCACGTCGGTGAGGTAGATGCGGGTCAGCTCGGTGTAGGCGGCCTTGATCTCAGCCTCGTCGGTCATGGTGGGGATCTTCTTAATCAGGGCGTCGGCCTCGTCGTTGACGTACTGGCCGAAGTTGCCGGACCAGTTGTTCTCCATGCCCACATAGTCCTTGCCCATCAGCGCGTTCACACGGGCCCAGGGGCTGGAGGGAGCGGCGGCCGGCGGGGACCACATGAAGATGGCGCCCTCGGTCTGGGTGGGGCTGGTCAGCACGGTGGGATAGTAGGTATCGGCGGGCGGGAAGTAAGTGGTGATGTCCACGCCGATATTCTGGCCGGCGGCGGCAACGATCTCCATGGAGGCGTTCCAGTCAGTCCAGCCCTGGGGGCAGACGGCCTGGAGGGAGATCTTCTCGCCGTTCCACTCGCGCCAGCCGTCGCCGTCGTTGTCAACGATCCCGGCCTCGTCCAGCAGGGCCTTGGCGCCCTCGACGTCGTTGCCGGCCCACTGGAGGTCCTTCACGGCATCGTGGTCGTAGAGAGCCTGCTCACCGGCGGTGGGGTTCATGACAGAGCGGGGAACCTCGGAGAAGGAGGGAGACTGGTTGGTCATGGCGTTGGCGATGATCTGGTCATAGTCCACCGCGATGGCGATGGCCTTGCGCAGGGCCGGGTTCTCGGCGATCACGGGCATATTCATGTTGAACCAAGCGGTGGGCATGGTGGCGCACACGCCGTAGGGAGCGTGATCGTAGAAGGTGGAGATGGGCAGGCCGTCCTTCTCCCACAGGTCCTGGATGTTGGGGATGAACTGCTGGTTCACATCGATCTCGCCGGCCTTGAAGGCAACCTCGGAGGCGGCGTTGTCGGCGTAGATGGTGTGGGCGATGTACTTGGGAATGGGCAGCTTGCCCCACATGGAGGCATCCTGGCCCCAGTAGCTGTCGTTGCGGACGAAGACCACCTTCTGGTCATCGGAATAGTAGGGGCCGTAGGGGCCGGTGTAGGGGGCGTCCTCACCCTTGTCGTTCAGGAAGCCCTGGGCGTCGTTGTTGTTGCGGGCCAGGCAGGTGTCGATCCAGGCGGCCTGGGCAATGTACTGGCCGGACAGGAAGTCCTCCAGCATGAAGGGGTTCAGGTTGTCCAGGTTGGCCTTGATGACCAGCTCGGTGTCGCTGGTGACCGCGATCTCGCTGATGTAGGGATGGAAGGTGCTGGGATTGCCGATCTCCAGGCCCACATCGAAGGTGCGCTTGACGTCGTTGGCGGTGACGGCGGCACCGTCGCTCCACTTGGCGGCGGGATTGATCTTCACGGTCAGCTCGGTCTTCTCGGCGTTCCAGCTGTAGTCTCCGTCAGCCAGCAGGGGAACCATCTCGCCGGTGAGGAAGTTATACATATAGAGCGTCTCGAACATGACGGTGCGGGAGCCGGCGGCGCTGCTGGCAATGGCCATGGCGTTGTTCTGATTGGCTCCCACGGGGTTCCAGCTGTTTACCTCGCCCCACTGCTGGCCGCCAAAGTACAGGGTCTCGTTGCGGGGCAGGTCGCCGCCGGGAGCGGTGGGTTCGGCGGGGGCTTCGGGTTCAGCCGGGGGTGTGTCCGGGGTATCGGGGGTCTGGGTTTCGGCGGGAGGCGTATCGGGGGTGCTGGGCGTGTTGCTGTCTCCGCCGCAGCCGGCCAGCAGGCTCAGAGCCATTACCAGCGCAAGTAACAGGGCTAGCGTCTTTTTCTTCATCGTGACAGTTCCTCCTTATAATTTTATGGCATTTGCCCCGCGCGCTTCCATATCCGCGCGGGCGCTGAGTGCCACTGCTCACAAATAGGATCGTCCTTCCTGTCAGGAAGGACGGAAAAGGGGTACCCCTTTTCCGAATGGGCTCTGTATACCGCTAGGCGGTCTCTCCGGCGCGCCCCACGGTCTCCCCCGGCAGCACCCTGCCGGGAATGATGATCCGCCTGGGGATATAGTCCTTCCCCTGCTCCGCCGCCTGGACCAGCTCCCGGGCGGCGCTGGCGCCCATGAGGTCCGCGTTCTGCTTCAGCGTGGTCAGCCGGGGACGGAGGATCTGGCTCAGGTCAATGCCGTCGTATCCGGCGGCGGAGATATCCTCCGGAATCCGCAGGCCCTGGCGGTAGATCTCGTTCCTGCCGCCGATGTAGGCGGTGTCGTCGGGATACAGGATGCAGGTGGGCGGCGTCTCCAGGGCCAGCAGCCGCCGGGTGGGCGCCTCGCAGGAGGCGGGATCGCAGTAGACCGCTTCCGTCACATAGGCCTCCGGAATGTCCAGACCCAGCTCCCTGCAGGTCTGCCGGAAGCTGGCCACCCGGACATCGGTGACCGGGGTATCCTCTCCGTGGATGAAAGCGATGCGCCGGTGGCCCATGCCGTGAATGTACCGGACCAGGTCCCGCACGCCCTGGTAGTTGTCGGACTGAACGGAGGCGCAGCCGTCGTATGTATAGTCAATGGTGACGGCGGGGATGCCGCAGTCCGCCAGCTCCCGAACCTCCGGCTTCTTATAGGACTCGTTGGCGATGAATACGCCGTCACAGTTGCGGTAGCGGGCGTGTTCCGCGTACCGGATGGTACGCCCGCCCAGGCGGCCGGAGATGAAGAAGATGTCGTATCCCAGCTCCTCCGCCTGCCGCTTGAAGCCGTTGAGGAGGCCGGAGAAAAACTCGTGGGCCAGCCCGGTATCGGCGTTGTCCCGGAAGAGGACCCCGAAGCTGTAGGACCGGCTGGTGCGCATGGACCGGGCGGCGGCGTTGGGCATGTAGCCCAGCTGGGCGGCGACCCGGCGGACCCGCTCGGCGGTCTCCCGGCTGACGTCCTCCGCGCCGTTGAGGGCCTTGCTGACCGTGGCGGCGGAGCAGCCGCATTTCTCCGCGATCATTCGGATCGTCATCTCTCCACGCTCCCTCCGCCGCAGTTTCTAAATCGTTTTCGTAACGCCATTATATGCTCCCTTCCGGAGGTTGTCAACAAACTATCCACATTTTCGCCGTATTGACCAATTGATTTGTACATTCCGACAATCACCAAAAAAAGAAGACGGAAACAGCTTCCTCTTTTAGTAAATTTATGTTGACTTTGCCCAATCTATACCGTATAGTGAAGATAACCGCAGCAACTGAACCTAAAACGATTTCGAAAACGAACCTGTTCATTGGGAGGTATACTATGAGACAGTTATCGCTGAACGGCCCGTGGACTCTGGACATTCCGGGCAGCGCCTTTACGGCGGTGCCCGCCGAGGTGCCCGGCTCGGTTTATCACGACCTGCTGGCGGCGGGACGCATCACCGACCCCTTCTACCGGGACAATGAGACCGAGGCCCTGAAGCTGATGGAATATGATTTCCATTACAGCCGCGCCTTCCGGGTGGACGGGGAGCTGCTGGACTGCGGCGCGGTCCTGCTGCGCTGCGAGGGTTTGGACACCCTGGCGGCGGTTTATATCAACGGCGCGGAGGCCGGACGGGCGGACAACATGCACCGCGTCTGGGAGTTTGACGTGAAGGACCTCCTCCGGGAGGGGGAGAACAACATCGCCGTCCATTTCGCCTCTCCCACGAAATTCATCCGGGAGAGCTACGCCGCCGATCCGGCGGACGGGACCGCCGACGCCATGGAGGGCTTCCCCAGCCTGCGCAAGGCCCACTGCATGTTCGGCTGGGACTGGGGCCCCCGCCTGCCGGACGCGGGCATCTGGCGGGACATCTCCCTCCTTGGCGTGGATACCGCCCGGATCCGGGACGTGCTGGTGAAGCAGTTCCATGAGGACGGACGGGCCGCGCTGGAGATCGATACCCATATCGCCCGTCTTACGGACGCGCCGGCGGAGGTCAGGGTCTCCGTCACCGCCCCGGACGGCACGGTCCTGACCGGCGCAGGCGAGACCTGCCGGATGGAGATTCCGGACCCCAGGCTGTGGTGGCCCGCCGGATACGGCGGACAGCCCCTCTACCGGGTGGAGGTGGAGCTGGTCTCCGAAGGGACCCGCCTGGACGGCTGGAGCCGCCGCACCGGCCTGCGGACCATGACCGTTAGCCGGGTGAAGAGCGAACACGGCGAGTCCTTCAGCCACTGCGTCAACGGCGTGGATGTCTTCGCCATGGGCATGGACTACATCCCCGAGGACAACCTCCTGCCCCGGGTCACCCCGGAGCGCACCCGCCGCCTGCTGGAGGACGCCCGGGCCGCCAACGTGAACACCATCCGGGTCTGGGGCGGCGGCTACTACCCGGACGACTATTTCTATGACATCTGCGACGAGCTGGGCCTGCTGGTGTGGCAGGACTTCATGTTCGCCTGCGCGGTGTACAACCTGACGGATGCCTTCGAGGAGACCATCACCGCCGAGTTCGTGGACAACATCCGCCGCCTGCGGAGCCATCCCTCCCTGGCCCTGTGGTGCGGGAACAACGAGATGGAGCAGTTCGCCGGTTCGGGCATGTGGATCAGGGCCATGCGGCAGAAATCCGATTACATCAAGATGTTCCAGTACATCATCCCCAAGGTGCTGAAGGCGGAGGACCCCCAGGCCTTCTACTGGCCCTCCAGCCCCTCCAGCGGCGGCGACTTCGACGAGCCCGGCGACCCCTCCCGGGGCGACGTCCACGACTGGGACGTGTGGCATGGGCTGAAGCCCTTCACCGACTACCGCAACTATCTGTTCAGCTACGTCTCCGAGTTCGGCTTCCAGTCCTTCCCGTGTATGGAGACCATCGAGTCCTTCACCCTCCCGGAGGACCGGAACATCTTCTCCTATATCATGGAGAAGCACCAGCGCAACGCCACCGCCAACGGGCGCATCGTCACCTACCTGTCCCAGACCTACCTGTACCCCGACACCCTGGACAAACTGGTCTACGCCTCCCAGCTCCTCCAGGCCCAGGCCATGCAGTACGGCGTGGAGCACTGGCGGCGGAACCGGGGGCGCTGCATGGGCGCGGTGATCTGGCAGCTCAACGACTGCTGGCCCGTGGCCAGCTGGGCGGGCATCGACTATTTCGGACGGTGGAAGGCCCTGCAGTATTACGCCAGGCGGTTCTTCGCGCCGGTGCTGGTGTCCTGTCATGAGGAGGGGCTGGTGGATCAGGAGGACATCAGCGTCAACACCGAGCATATCGATCCCAGAAAGACCGCCCGGCTGAACGTCAGCAACGAGACCATGGATGCCTTTGCGGGCAGGATCGACTGGTCCCTGCGCCGTCCGGATGCCTCCGTGATCGAGGAGGGGCACTTCGACGTGGCCGTCCCCGCCCTCGCCGCCGTATGGCTGCCGGAGCAGGATTTTACAAAATATGGCCCCTACGACTGCTACTACGCCTACCGCCTGACGGACCGGGCGGGGCGCACGGTGGGAGAGGGCAGCGTCCTCTTCTGCGCCCCCAAGCACTTCCGTTTCCGGGACCCGGGGCTCACGGTCCGGCTGGAGGGGGACGAGGCCGTGGTGACGGCGTCGGCCTACGCCCGGTCCGTAGAGGTTCAGTGCGGCCCGGACGTACTGCTGGAGGACAACTACTTCGACATGAACGGCGGAGAGCGCCGGGTGAAGATCCTCCGGGGCGAGGCAAAGGACGCCGCCGTCCGGAGCGTGTACGATATCCGGTAACCGTCCCATAAAAAGCATCCCGGCATCCGTTTTTCCGGATGCCGGGATGCTTTTGCTCTTTTATCCGCCGAGGTAGGCCTTCTGCACCTTGTCGCTGGCCATCAGCTCCGCCCCCGTGCCGCTGAGGGAGATGCGGCCCGTTTCCAGCACGTAGGCGCGGTCCGCCACGCTCAGCGCCGCCTGGGCGTTCTGCTCCACCAGGAGGATCGTGGTCCCCAGCCCGTGGAGCTCCTTGATGATGTCAAAGATCTGCTCCACCAGGATGGGGGCCAGGCCCATGGAGGGCTCGTCCAGCATCAGCAGCTTAGGCCGGCTCATCAGCGCCCGGCCCATAGCGAGCATCTGCTGTTCGCCGCCGGAGAGGGTCCCGGCCACCTGCCTGCGCCGCTCCTCCAGCCGGGGGAAGCGCTTGTATACGTCCGCAATGCCCGGGGCGATGGAGGAGCCGGGCTGGGTGTAGGCCCCCATCTCCAGATTTTCCTCCACGGTCATCTGGAGGAAGATCCGCCGTCCCTCCGGCACCTGGGCCAGACCCCGCTCCACCACCTTGTGGGGCGCGATCCCTTTCAGGTCCTGGTCCATGAACTGCACCGACCCCGTCCGGGGGTGGAGCAGGCCGGACACCGTGTTCAGCACCGTGGACTTCCCCGCGCCGTTGGCCCCGATGAGGGTGACGATCTCCCCCTCGTTGACCTCGAAGGAGACGCCCTTCACGGCGTGGATGCTGCCGTAGTACACGTGGATGCCGTCAACTTTCAGCATTGCCATGGCTTACGCCTCCTTCTGCCTGCCCAGGTAGGCCTCGATGACCGCCGGGTTGGCCTGAATGTCGTCGGGGGTGCCCTTGGCGATGATGCGCCCGAAGTTCAGCACGCAGATGCCCTCGCAGACCCCCATGACCAGATTCATGTCGTGTTCGATGAGCATGATGGCGATCTGGAAGGTGTCCCGGATCTTCCGGATGTTGTTCATCAGCTCCGCCGTCTCCGAGGGGTTCATCCCCGCTGCCGGTTCGTCCAGCAGCAGCAGGCTGGGGTTTGTCGCCAGCGCCCGGACGATCTCCAGACGCCGCTGGGCGCCGTAGGGCAGGGACCCGGCCTGATAACCGGCCATGTCCTGCATGTCGAAGATGCTCAGCAGCTCCAGGGCCTTCTCATGGGCCTCCCGCTCCTTCTTCCAGTAGGAGGGCAGGCGGAGGATTCCGCTGAGGGCACTGTACTTGATGTGCTCGTGGAGGCCCACTTTCACGTTGTCCTCCACCGTCAGGTTGCCGAAGAGCCGGATGTTCTGGAAGGTGCGGGCCACGCCCATGTGGCTGACCTGGATAGTGGTCTTCCCCGCCGTGTCCCGGCTGTCGATCATGACGGTGCCCCGGGTGGGCTGGTAAACCTTGGTCAGAAGGTTGAACACCGTGGTCTTCCCCGCGCCGTTGGGGCCGATGAGGCCCGCGATCTCCGTGCGGCCGATGGCCATGTTGAAGTCGTCCACCGCCGTGAGGCCCCCGAAGTCGATGCCCAGATGGCGGCACTCCAGAATGGGGCGCTTGTCCACGTCCCGCTCGGGGATGATGTTGGTGCTGGGGACCGGCACCAGCTTGGGCTTGGGATAGCTGCTTTTCTGCTGCTCGCTCACTTGGCTGCGCCCCCCTTCTTTTTCTTCCGGCGGAACCGGGTGTTGATGAAGTCCTGGATCGTGGGATTATTGGTCGCCAGCATGACGAGGATCAGCACCACGGCGTAGACCAGCATCCGGTAGTCCGCCAGACCGCGCATGGCCCTGGTCTCCGGCAGCACCGTAAGGAAGGTGGCCGCCAGGATGGAGCCCCACATGTTCCCCTGCCCGCCCAAAACCACGAAGACCAGGATCAGGATGGAGGTGTTGAAGTCGAACTTGTTGGCGGTGATGGTGTTCTGCCCCAGGGCGAACAGCGCGCCCGCCGCCCCCGCCATGGCGGCGGAAATGACGAAGGCCATCAGCTTGTACTTGGTGACGGGGATGCCCACGCTCTCGGCGGCGATGCGGTTGTCCCGCAGGGCCATGATGGCCCGGCCCGCGCGGCTGTCCACCAGGTTGAAGATCACCGCCAGCACCAGCATCACCAGGACAAATCCGGCGGTGAAGGAGGATATCTTGGCGATGCCGTTGACGCCCATGGCGCCGTTGAGGAGCATCCGGCCCCCGTCGCGGAAGATGATCCGGTTCTCCAGAAAGCTGAAATGGAGTCCCCGGGCGTCCATGCCGATATACAGGTTTTCTATCATGGACTTGATGATCTGGCCGAAGGCCAGGGTAACGATGGCCAGATAGTCGCCGTTGAGCCGCAGCACCGGGATACCCACCAGGGTCCCCGCGGCAGCGGCGGCCAGAGCGGCGATGACCATGGACGCCGCCAGACGGAGCGGATCGGAATCAATGGGCAGCGCCGCCGCGGCCACCGCCCCGGCGAAGGCTCCCACGCTCATGAAGCCCGCGTGTCCCAGGCTCAGCTCGCCCAGCACGCCCACCGTCAGATTCAGGCTCAGCGCCATGGTGACATAGGCGCAGATGGGCACCAGCTGGCCCCGGATGGTGGAGGACAGCATCCCCGCCCCGCTCATGAACTGGAAAACGGCGTAGGCCAGGATCACGGCGCCGAAGGTGGCGAAGTTGATCCGGTTGGTTTTGCTCAGTCGTATTTTTTTCATGGCTCCACCTTATACTTTCTCCCGGACCTGCTTGCCCAGCAGGCCGGAGGGTCTCACCAGCAGTACGACGATCAGCACCGCGAACACGATGGCATTGGACATCTGGGTGGAGATATAGGCGCTGGCGAAGATTTCGATCACGCCCAGCAGCACGCCCCCCAGCAGCGCCCCGGGAATGGACCCGATGCCGCCGAACACGGCGGCGGTAAAGGCCTTGATGCCCGGCATGGAGCCGGTGGTGGGGGTCAGGGTGGGATAGACGGAGCAGAACAGCACCCCCGCGATGGCCGCCAGGGCGGAGCCGATGGCAAAGGTCATGGAGATGGTGGCGTTGACGTTGATGCCCATGAGCTGAGCCGCCGCCTTGTCCTCGGAGCAGGCCCGCATGGCCTTGCCCATTCTGGTCTTTCCGGTGAACCAGGTCAGCCCCAGCATGATGACCACGCAGGCCGCTACCGTGACGATGGCGGCAATGGTGATCTTCAGCTCCCCGCCGAAGAGTTCGATGGGGCTGGCGGAGAAGAAGGAGGGGAACATCTTGATGTTGGAGGTCCACAGCAGCTGGGCCCCGTTCTGGAGGAAGTAGCTCACGCCGATGGCGGTGATCAGCACCGCCAGGGACGTGGCCTGCCGCAGGGGCTTGTAGGCCAGCCGCTCGATGACGATGCCCAGGGCGGTGCAGGCAAGGACCGCCAGCACCACGCCCACCGCCGGAGGCAGGTTAAAGGAGGATACGGAGAAGAAGCAGATGTAGGCCCCTACCATGATGACGTCGCCGTGGGCGAAGTTCAGCATCTTGGCGATGCCGTAGACCATGGTATAGCCCAGGGCGATGATGGCGTACACGCTGCCCAGGCTGATGCCGTTGATGAGATGGTTGAGAAAGATCAGCAAAGAAATACACCTCGTTTTCTGTCTGGCGTCGGTGGGAGGAAAATGCAGAAGGGAGAGGACTGCCGGACTCCGGCAGTCCTCTCGGGCTTAATCATGCAGATGTCTGTCAGTCCATGCCGACGTACGCGCCGTTCTCGATATACATGCCCTTGGGGGTCTTGGAGACCGCGCCGGTATCGGCCCAGGTCATGCCCTCGCCGGTGAGGCCGTCGAAGGTCATGGAGGTGAACTTGCCGATGAGGATGCCGCACAGGTCGCCGGCGCTGGTGCCGGAGGTGACGTCCTCGTCCTTCAGGGCGTTATAGATGGCATACACGCAGTCATAGGCATCGGCGGCGAACTGGTTGGGCACCTCGCCGAACTTCTCCTGATACTTGGCTACGAAGCTCTTGGTGGCCTCATCGCCGGCATCGGCGTTGAAGGGGGTCAGCAGCATGACGCCTTCAGCCAGAGAGGTATCGAAGCCCTTCACGGACAGGATGCCGTCCATGCCGTCCACGCCGAAGTACTTGGGAGCGTAGCCCATGGCGTTGGCCTGGGTGAGGATCAGGGCGTTGGCATCGTAGTATGTGGGCAGATAGATGAGATCCGCGCTGCTGTTCTTGGCGTCGTTGAGCTGGACGGAGAAATCGGTCTTGCTGTCGGTGGTGAAGGTGGTGGTGGACACGATGTTCAGGCCCAGTTCACCGGCCTTGGCGACGAAGCTGTTGTAGATGCCGGTGGAGTACACATCGTCGTTCTTATAGATGACGGCAATGGCGCTGCCCAGGTTATTGTCCTTGATGTACTGGGCGGAGGCGCTGCCCTGGTTGGGGTCCACGAAGCACATCTGGAACACGTTGTCCCGGCGGGGAGTGTCCACAGAGCCGGTCAGGGGATTGGCCACACCACCGATGACGTCGGTGGAGGAGGCGGAGGGGGTCAGGTAGAACATGTGGTCCGCGTTGCTCTCGGCGGCGGTGGCAACGCCGGGGGTAGAGGTGACAGAGCCCAGGAACACCTGCATTCCCCAGTCCTTCAGGGTGTTGTAGGCGTTGACGGACTTCTCGGGGTCGTTGGCGTCGTCCTCATAGTGCAGGTCGAACTGGAGGCCGCCCAGGGCGTTGATCTCCTCTACGGCGATCTCCGCGCCGCCCTTGGCCGCGTTGCCGTAGATGGCCGCGTCGCCGGTGAGGGGGCCTACGCCGCCGATCTTGATGGCGCCGGAAGCGGCGCCGCCGTCCTTCTGGCCGTCACCGCCGCCGCAGGCCGCCAGGGCCAGGGTCATGACGAGGGCCAGAGCAAGTGCAAGAAACTTCTTCATGGATCCGTACTCCTTTTATTCATATACGCCCCTCTCCGGACGTCTGTCTCTCCCGGAAAGAGTAGCATCATGATAAAACCTAATCCTCAAAATGTCAACCGTCATTCTATACACAAATTGTTCACAGATAAACCCTGCGCTTTATTGTCATTTCACACAATATGGGGGTAAATTTACACAAACCAGCCATATCCTTACTGCCGGGGCAAAAATTTTTGCCGCTTTTTATATGAGTATTACTCATATTACTAACAGGGATAGTCATGGCTTTCGGAAAAATTGGTTGACAAAAGTAAAGCAACGTGATAAGATATGCTTGACACTTGTAAACCAAACAAGGAGGAACACTGGATATGAGCCGGTCTATCACGCTGTCCGCCGGGGAGTGGCGGATCATGGAGCGCCTGTGGGAGAGAAGCCCCCGGACGCTGACGGAGCTGGTGCGGGAGCTGGGTCCCGAAACCGGGTGGAGCAAATCGACCATCGTGACCATGGTGGGCCGTCTGGAGGCCAAGGGAGCCCTTACATACACCGAGGGCGGGCGGGCCCGGCAATACGCCCCCGCCGTCCCAAGGGAGCAGGCGGCCTTGGAGGAGACCGAGTCCCTGCTGCGCCGGGTATACCGGGGCAGCGTGGGGATGATGGTCAACACACTGGCGGACGGACGGGGCCTCACCGACGAGGACATCGAGGAGCTGTCCGCCGTATTGGAGAAAGCGAGGAGGGAGCGAAAATGACAGAGATCATCCTGACGTCTTCTATTTTGATCCTGCTGCTGGCAGTCCTGCGGCGGGTCCTGGGGGGACGGATCGACCCCCGGGTGCAGTACGCCCTGTGGCTGCTGGCGGCGGCGCGGCTGCTGATCCCGGGGACCCTGTTCACCGCGCCGGTAAGCGTCATGGGCGCGGCGGAGGATATCCGGATATCCATCCGGGAGACCTACCCCGATCCCGGCTTGGAGCCCAGTTCGCCGCCTGCCGCAGAACCGGCGGTCCGGCCTGTGCAGTCCGCTCCGGAGGTGCCTCCGGCCGGGAACGCGGAGGCCCCGGTCGAGATCGCCCCTCCGGCGGTCCCCTTCAGCCGGTGGGACTTCATCGACTGGCCGGACGCGGTCTGGAAGGCCGGCATGGCGGCGGCCGGCGGCATGGTGGCGGTCAGCAACCTGGCGTTCTATCTCCGTCTGCGGAGGACGCGAAAACGGCTGGACCTTCCCGCCGCCTGGTCCGGGAAGCTGCCGGTCTATGAGGTGGAGGGACTCTCCTCCCCCTGTCTCTTCGGCCTGTTCCGTCCCGCCGTCTATCTGAACAGAGCGGCTATGGACGCGGAACATCCCGAGCACATCCTGGCCCACGAGTACGCCCACTACCGTCACGGGGATCATCTGTGGTCCATTCTGCGCAGCATCTGCGTGGCCGTCCACTGGTACAACCCCCTGGTCTGGTGGGCGGCGGCCCTCAGCCGCCGGGACTGCGAGCTGGCCTGCGACGCCTCCGCCCTCCGGCGGCTGGGAGAAGCCGAACGCATCGACTACGGCCAGACCCTTCTGGGCATGGTCTCCAAGGGACGTGATCCCGCCGCGCTCCTGCGCACGGCGACCTCCATGAGCGCCGGGAAACGGGCCATGAGGGAGCGTATCGCCCTCATCGTCAAAGCGCCCCGGACCCGGAAGCTCACACTGGCGCTGGCGGTCCTGCTGGCCTGCGCGCTGGCGGCGTGCAGCTTCGGCGGCAGGGAGGCGAAAGCGCCGGAGGGCACGGAGCCTTCACGAGGCGAGGCGGGGGGTATTCCCACTGCCGTCACCATCTACCAAGCGGTAAGCTCCGACTGCTACCTCACCGCAGATATCACCGAACCGGAGGAGGTAGAGCAGCTGTGGGAGATGTATCAGTCCTTTGAATACGAAGCGCCCCTCGACTCCCCAAAGGAAGGCAGGTGGCCCGTCGTGGTCTTCTTCTATTACGGAGATACGCCGGGTGACGACAACATCGTTTTCTTCATCGACAAGGATGAGATCGCCATTAGGAACGGAGGATACTACCGCCTAAAAAATAGCGATGAGATATACAGTGAGCTCCTTCGCCTGTCGGTGGACCCTGATCATTCGTCCTACGGCTATGTATATACGATGTTAACTCAACCTGAAGGTTGACAGCGCAGCGGGAAACCTGCCCACGTCACGCCAGGGATCCCCCCGCCTCG